>JAWOEI010000128.1:0-14633 GCA_046482825.1 Kiritimatiellia bacterium | reverse complement strand
CTGGAAAAACGATCCGATTGTATCAAATTCTGATCAAACAAGGGCGGAGTCCGTGCATGTCACGCCGTAGTGCCGCTTGCGGTACGAAGGTGGAACCCCGCCGTGCACCAATTCGCAGATGCACGCGACTGTGCTTTCTTCGCGGTTTTCTGCTGACAAACACCACGGTTTATTCTATACTTCCCGGAAATGACTGTTTTCAGCAAACAGCTGAAGATTATTTTTGTAAGTAAACATGCTTAAATATATGAAAATATTTAAGTAGCAACTAATCAAGGAGATTAACCATGGCTTATAAAATTACAGATGCCTGCGTATCCTGCGGTCTTTGTAAAGATGTCTGCCCGGTTGACGCCATCAAAGAGGGCACCCCCTATTCAATCGATCCTGATACATGCATCGATTGCGGCGCCTGTGCCGGTGAGTGTCCAAGCGGCGCAATAGAAGCTGGTTGAGCAGGCCTGCTGTTATATTAAACCTGTTTACAGCAAAAACGGCAACTGCCGTTTTCAGGTTAAAAAAAGCAGGCGTAAAATTCAACGTCTGCTTTTTTTTATCCTGTTACAGTGAATGTCCTATGCGATACTCGTTCAGATCAGATACCCCCCCTGACATCCAGCCTCATTCAGGCAGTAATCATTTCGAGAAAAATCTGAAAAACAAGTCTGAATCCTCATTCCTGAAATACAGTCTGATAATCCTTGCTGCTGTATCGGTTTGCGTTGTGACGGCTGCGTTCCTGATCAACCGCCGGATGACCGCACAGAAAAATATCGACAGCTCTCTGACAGTTCCCGCAGAAAAAATGCCTGTTGTCAGACCGCAATCCGGAAAATCACTTTACTCAAACTTTCTTTCCAGCTTTCCCGACAACGTAGCAGTCGGCGAAAAAATCCGCGGCTGGCGTTATATTATCGCTGATGTTAACGAACAGACCTTCAGTGTCAAGCCGGGCATAACCGGCAGTTCTTTTTTTGTCAACCATACAGCACAACAACGGTTTGTACTGGAATCACCCATGATTCCGGTTGAAGGTTCCGGTTTGCGGCATCTCCGCATGAAAGGGCGTATCCGTAAACTGAAAGATTTCAGAGGCAATGTTTTTTATCAGCTACACTCCTACGGGGCATCGGAAAACGGCACTCCGGAAAAACACAGGATTGACAGCTTCGAGGTCCGCGGACGTTCCAACGAAGGCGATGATGTTGCCGCCATTTCCAGAAAAATACATCTCGTCAAACAAACCATTTATGTGCGCTTGCGAATTGAAGCTGACTTCATTGGTCAACTTGAGCTGCGTCAACCGCAGCTGGTTGGACATGATGACTCTATTCCGTCAACCATCACCAACGAAGGAAATATACCATGATAACCGCGATACCCTCTGAAGTCTGGGCATTCGACTGTGAATGGGTGCCCGATCTGACCGCCGGACGGCTACTTTATAAACTGCCTGCGGAATTACCCGGCAATGAAGTGCTGAGAGTAATGTGGGAAGAGGGCGGAGCTACAGAAGAAACCCCCAGACCCTTTCTTAAAACCGCACTCTGCCGCGTGGTATCAATTGCGACTCTGATACGCAAAAAAACTGCCGACGGCACAGTCAGACTATATCTCAGGGCTCTCCCCGCAAATACGACGGATCATACCCCGCATGAGGAAAGCGATATCCTTAAACGCTTTCTTGAGGACGGTGTCGGACGTTACAAGCCCCAGCTCGTAGGTTACAATTCACGCAAATCGGATCTGCACATCCTTACACAACGTGCTATCTTTCACGGATTATCACTCCCTGAATTCAGCAGACGGCTGAACGCAAAACCGTGGGAAAGTCAGGATGTGGATCTGATGAATATTGTCAGCGGTTATGGAAGGGGTTATACAGCAAGTCTCAATGAAGTTGCCACGCTCTCAGGTATTCCGGGCAAACTGGAAACAAGCGGAGATGATGTCTGCGGTCTGTATTACAGTGGAAAACTCAGGGAAATTATACAGTACAACTGTTTCGATGCCCTCACAACATATCTGGTCTGGCTGCGCATAGCCCGATTCTCAGGACTTTTCACCGCTGAAGAATATAAAAACGAACAGGTGCTTGTGAAAAATATGCTGGAGACTATGCTTGAGAAACCGGAAAACAGTTATCTGCAGACCTATCTGGATGCCTGGCAACGGTTGAAACAACAGACAGGCCAGGATAACAACGGTGTGTTTTAAGTGCCGTAACTGCAAATAAGGCTTATATGGATAAATGTTTAACGGCCCTGCGCACCCTGAAGATTATTCCCTTCATCTATTCGCACTGATACGCATATTTTCGCCACAGCTTTTCCGCATTTTCAGCACTAAGTCTGCCGTCATAAACAAAAACACGGTATTTGCGTACATATCTTGCGCCAGGTTTAAACTGCCACGGCATTTTCTGAACCGTATTGAAATTCACAAAAATGGCCCCGTTCTCCATTCCCGGGTTCCAGGTGCGGAGAAACTCGGGATGATCCTTGTTGTCCGGATAACTCATCATCAGCAGACCGGCCGTATTGCCATTGTCTGAATTGCCTTCCACCTTCACCCATTTAGCACGGGTGAAGTTTGATCTGTCATATTTCAGACCTGAACTGGTTACCACGGAGCAGTTGTCCCGGTTCCAGTAAGGAGTGGCCCTGAAAGTGAAACCGCTATATCTGTATACACTTACAGTTAATGTTTTATCGACAGTGGATTCGTGTATGATTTCAAGATCAATGTTGTATCCCTTAACAGGATCATCCGTTATTCCGGATACTTCAGCATCAACTATCTCGTTTATAAGCGTTACAGCCCCTCCGGGATGCTTCCTGTCAATATAAACACTCTTTGATGTAAAACCTTCAGCGGTTAACTCTCCGCTCTGTGCTTTTACAATTCCGTCACCTTCCTGCAGTTCCCAACAAAGAATTCTGCGGCCATCGACCTCGATATATTTCCACGGCCACCAGAAACCGAAATGATGCAGATGGTCATCCGGCTGTATACCGGTTACTGTAAACCCCGAAGGTGTTTTAACCGGATGCAGAAAATCACTGGCACGGAATTTATCGCCCCCCTTCGGATTGCTCATCGGTCCAGCTTGATAACTTACCAGCTCTTTGCCATCAACCTTTACCGCAAGCGTATTTTCATCCGCAGATGAAATCAGAGCGTATGCAAGCACAGTCATATATGCAACTGCTGTGAAAATGTGTATCCGCATGAATCCGTCTCCTTAATTAACCTGTCAGCATCCCGCAGGAATGCAGTCAAGTGACAAATATTTTCTCAACTCATATCACAGAAAACAATAAAAAAAACAAAGCAACGTTATTAGGCAATGACCACACCATCTGTCCATTAAATAATGCCTGTCGCCAATTATTACAAAGTAACAAAAATCACCGTTCTTGACTCTTCTACGCGATCAATTAAAATGATACACTTCTGTTGATCATTAAAGATAACCGGATTTGCAAAATTATGGGAATTGTCATCGATCATGAAGCTCGCAAGAGCGAAATAATCAGGAAATCGATTCAGCTTTTCGCTGATGAAGGCTATAACGGCGTCACTTTCCAGAAAATTGCCGACAGCTGCGGTATTGCCCGGACGACTCTTTACAAGTATTTCAGAAACAAACGTCAGATCTTCAACTATGCTATCTGGGAGAGTTCCAACATCCTCTCCCAGATTTATGTGTCCATACTCAAGTATGACCAGCCGGTCGAAATAAGACTGAAGAATATCATGGACGCTGTCCTTGACCTGCTGTTCAAACAGCGCGTTATGCTGACCGTTATTCTGGATTATATCCTGGCGGCTCAGCGAGAGGGACACAACCTTCAGAGAAACATCGCCGGCCATACAATCGTTTTCAGACGCATCATACAGCGCCTGATTGTGGAAGGGGTCCGAAAAGGAGAATTGCGACCTGTCAAACCGCGACTGGCAACAGATCTTCTTTATTCGCTGATAGAAACATCCATTTTAAGACTGACCATCAGCCGCAATGCGGATTTTGATGAATTAACCGAAATGATTCATCAGACTGTCGATTCCCTGAAAATCGAACAGGAGAAGGAGTAATTATGCCTGAATGTAAAAAAGTGTGCCTTGTTTTCATCTATGCCGTGATGGCTGTATTCTCCTCCATAGCCGATGTCAATACAGAATACAGAGCCAAATCCTACAGCAGCAAGAGTGCGGATAATAAGAATTTTCATGCAAAAAGCTACAGACCTGAAAAAAAATCCCTTCAGGCTGAAAAATATGCCGGATCTTCAGCAAAAAGCGCCAGTTTCTGGAATGTTTTTAAAAGCAGAAAAAAAATACACATTGAGAGCCTCCCGGAACAACGTTTTGAATCCGGCGAGAATTTTGAAAACGACGGCCAAACCGTAACCGATTCTGAAAGCCCGCGCACCAGAACATTCTCCGGTCAGGACGAATTTAAAGAAACCGAAGCGCCCGCAGGCAAGCCGTATAAACCTTCAGACAAGAAACGCGGACGCAATCCTCTGCTTGCCCCCCGGCACGGCATCAAAGCTCCGCTGGTCAAGGATGAGAAATGAAATGTCACAGAACATAATTCAGCTGATTTCAACACTCCTGTTTGTCATTAGTGCCTTCATTTACTACAGCATCAGGAGAAAACTCCATAAACATGGTTACCCGGTTTCTATCTTTGTTTACAGCGGCCCCTGCTGGAAACACTATGATGATCTGATAGCCGAATCAGAACCCCGTAAGCGGCAACGCCTGAAATTATATAAATATCTCATGGCGGCCTGCCTGATTCTTGCGATTACCCTGCTTCTGGTTGCCGGTTTTTTTCAAGGAGATCAATGAAAAACAGCAGCAAAATATCCGCATGGGGAATTCTACCCGAAGAGTGGAAACATCTGTGCAGCAAACTGGGACTGCCCGCTTACCGGGCTGAACAGATTAACGTGGCTCTGCACAGGTATTTGAATACATCCTGGGATGAAGTCACCACTCTCCCTGAAAAACTGCGTCAGTTGCTTGGTGAAAAATTCTCACTTGCTCCTCTTGAAACCGTGCTTACTCACACATCCTCTGACGGAGTGGAGAAACTTCTTCTGGGATGCAGCGACGGCGAATGCATTGAAACTGTCCTGATCCCCTCCAAAGGGCGGATAACCCAATGTATTTCATCTCAGGCCGGATGCGATTTCGGATGCGCATTCTGCGCCAGCTGCAAAAAGGGACTATCCCGTAATCTGACTGCGGATGAAATTGTTTCCCAAGTCATTTCCGCCTGTATTGCAATGCGACAGAATGATCATCTCGTTCCGGCAAAAACCAACGGTGCACTGAGACCGGGAAATGTAGTTGTCATGGGCATGGGCGAGCCTTTTGACAACTACGACAACGTTATGCGTGCCCTTAGGATTCTCAATGATCAGCGCGGAATAAATATCGGCGCCCGGCATATAACCATCAGTACCTGCGGAGTTGTTCCCGGCATTCGAAGACTCGCCGCGGAAGGTGTCCAGTTCGAGCTGTCGGTTTCGTTGCACGCCCCGAACGACAATCTGCGAAGCCGGATAATGCCAGTTAACCGCAAATGGCCCATCAGTGAGTTACTACATGCCTGTAATAATTATACGCAAACAACAGGCCGAGTGATCACCTATGAATACATCCTGATTAAAGACTTCAACGATGCCCCTGAAAACGCTGAAGCATTGATAAAACTGTTGAAAAAATCACACTGCAAAGTCAACCTTATACCCTTGAGTCCTGTGGATGGATTTAAAGGAAAACGCCCGGAACATGCAAGATGCCTCCAATTTCTGGATGCTCTGCACAAAGCCGGCATGAATGTCACAATGCGGAAATCCAGAGGCAGAGATGTGAATGCGGCCTGCGGACAATTGCGCCTGAATGCCGAAAACAGGTGAATCAATGAGGAATACAGACAGTATTATCCCCGAATCCCCGGCACAGCCACCCCCGGATAATGTGGTTACCGGAACTGTGGAATCAATCATTTTTCGAAATGATGATTCAGGCTATACTGTCTGCACAATCAGAACTGCTGGCAGGCCCGGGCTACGCGCAGAGATTATCACCATAGTAGGAAATTGCGCTGCAGTCTGGACAGGTGAAGAGCTTCATGCAGAAGGCAGCTGGCAGCGCCATCCCGCTCATGGACGCCAGTTCCATGCTGACAGCATCACCTGTATCGCACCGACTTCCACTGAAGGCATGCGCCGTTATCTCGCCAGCGGAATGATCAGGGGCATCGGTCCAGCCTATGCAAAAAAGATTGTCGATAAATTCGGCACGGACACTTTGCGCATTATCGACAAAGAATCAGCCCGGCTGGAGGAAATTCCTGGAATCGGACAGGGACGACGCACCAGAATCAAAGAGTCATGGGTTGAACAGCACGGAATCAGAGAAATCATGATTTTCCTGCAGTCCTATGGCATAGGCACCGCGAAAGCATCCCGCATCTACCGCCGTTACGGCAGCGATGCTATCGCCGTTGTTAAGAAGAACCCCTATCGTCTCTGCGAAGATGTGTGGGGTATAGGCTTCAAAACAGCTGACAGAATAGCACTCAACGTCGGAATTCCGCATGACTCTGCAATCAGGTCGCGTGCCGGCCTGATATACACAATACAGAGTGAACAGGATGAGGAAGGCCACTGCTATACACCGGATGCTGATCTCCTGTTGCATGCCCGGGAGTTGCTGGACATATCCGTAGAAAAACTGGCTGACGCCCTCAATGCCGAGCTGAAACGCGGTACACTTGTTAAGGAAGAAAACAGAATTTATGCGGCTGACATATTCAAAGCCGAAAACTGCAGTGCCGCCAAGCTGAAAAAACTGATTGAATGCGATACTCTTTTTCCGGCAATTAAAACCGGCAAAGCCATTGACTGGGCGGAAAAAAAGGCAGGAATAACCCTGGCCGCAGGACAATTACAGGCACTCCGGAATGCGCTTGACAGAAAAGTCTCTATCATAACCGGCGGTCCGGGTGTGGGCAAGACCACAATCATACGCGCTTTGACGGATATTTTTCATGCACGCAGACTTAAAGTTTACCTCTCAGCTCCTACCGGACGCGCCGCCAAGCGCATGTCGGAAGCCACAGGTTCTGACGCTCAGACCATACACCGTCTGCTCAAGTACAATCCCAGCCGCCACGGTTTCGATCACGATGAAAACAATCCTGTCGAAGGCGACTGCTTTATACTGGACGAAACATCCATGGTGGATATACGACTGATATATCATTTCCTCCGGGCTATGCCTAATCACGCAGTTCTCGTACTGGTCGGCGATATCGATCAGCTTCCCAGCGTGGGCCCCGGAAATATATTACGTGACATGATAAGTTCAGGTGTGATTCCGTGCTGCCGGCTCGATACGATTTACCGGCAGGACACCCGCGGACAGATTGTTCAAAACGCCCACAGAGTAAACTCAGGCAAGGGCTTTCTTCCCCGCCAGGCCGAGAGTGATTTCTACTTTATCGAAACCGAAGATCCGCAGAAAATCATAGACAGAACCGTTGAAATGATGATGAGGCGTATCCCCGAAAAATTCGGCCTTGATCCTCTGTCTGATGTTCAGGTGCTTACCCCTATGCGGCGGAATATGCTCGGAGCATCCAATCTGAACGATGTTATTCAGGCCGCATTAAACCCCTCAGCTCCTTCACTGCAGCGCGGAGGTGTCAATTACCGCCGCGGCGACCGTGTCATGCAGATGCGGAACAATTACGACAAGGATGTATTCAACGGTGACACAGGAATAATCAGCGAAGTGGGTGAATCTGAAAATTCACTTGTTGTTCTTTTCGACGGAAAACCGGTTGCTTACGAACAGAACGAACTGGATGAACTTGTTCTGGCCTATGCCACATCCATTCATAAATCACAGGGCAGTGAATATCCTGCGGTCATAATTCTTCTGCATACCCAGCATTACAAACTGCTGCAGCGGAATCTGCTTTACACCGCAATCACCCGCGGCAGACAGCTGGTTATTGTCATAGGTTCACCCAAGGCTGTGTACATAGCCATCAAAGCCAACCAGGTACGTGAAAGACGGACCACACTTGCCGCACGACTCCAATAAATAAACGCTCAGTCGGATCAGACCAGCCAACACTGGTAATAAATCCGTACAGTCATGAAAAATACGCTGGAATAACATTATGTTTGATTTAAACCGATATCTAAAAACCTGTAAAGCCGAGGTAGATGAGATACTTTTCAAATGCCTTCCCGCCGCGGATAAAGGTTGTCCGGAAAAACTGGCCGAGGCTATGGCGTATGCTGTTAAATCCGGCGGAAAACGTCTTCGGCCCATACTCTGCCTTGCGGCTGCCGAAGCCGCAGGCGGCAGACGTGATGCAGCCCGTATGCCTGCATGTGCGGTTGAACTACTGCACTCCTACACTCTGGTCCATGATGATCTTCCGTGTATGGACAATGATATGTTGCGACGCGGACAGCTCTCTGTACACGCCAAATACGGTGAAGCACTGGCGATTCTTACAGGAGATGCCCTGTTGTCTCTAGCTTTTGAAACACTTGCCGAAACACCGGCAGATGATGCTAAAACCATGGCTGGCCTCTTTTTCGAGCTCAGCCGGGCATCAGGAGCATCGGGTGTAATCGGAGGTCAGGTTGCCGATTTGGCTTATGCTGGCAATGCCTCCGCTGATGCCGTGAACTACGTCTTTGAACACAAAACAGCTGACCTTTTCAGAGCGGCTGTCTGCATGGGTGCTATGACTGCCTCTGCACCGCATGCGGTTATCTCGCATTTATCCGCTTATGCAGGGCATCTGGGGTTTGCTTTTCAGGTTATTGATGACATAATTGATGCTGGACAGGCTACTTCTGATGACGAACCTGAACTGTCCTGCCTTGATATAATGTCGGTTGAAGAAGCACATGAGAATGCCGCTGAACATACGCGTAAAGCTCTGGCTCTGCTCGACGGCCTGCCGGGAAACACGGAGGCTCTTGCGGCAATAGCCGAAATGATGCTTAAACGCGCAGTTTAATGCACACATGTAAAAACAGAAAGAAGTGACACTATGAAATTCAAAAACATCCTGGTTACAGGCGCATCAGGTCTGCTGGGAAGATCAATCATGAAAAACCTGAAGGCGGAAAAATCCTGGAAGCTTACAGGAACCGCTCACACCCGCAAAACAGGAAACCTCATAAAAGTCGATCTCTGTGATTTGGAAAATATTCCCGCTTTTTTGCATGGCATCAAACCGGATGTCATTATTCATGCAGCAGCCGAACGGCGTCCTGATGTAAGCATGAAAGATCCGCAGGGAACACAGCTGCTGAATGTGGATGCCACCGCCGCAATAGCTGAATGGGCTGCTGAAAATAATGTCTATCTGATTTATATTTCAAGCGACTATGTTTTTGACGGAACGCAGCCTCCGTACAACGAGGATTCACCACCCGGACCTATCAACGATTACGGCAGAAGTAAACGTGCTGGAGAAGTGGCTGTTCTGTCAAAATGTTCTAATGCGGCCATTTTAAGAGTGCCTGTTCTCTATGGAGACGTTGAATATCTCGATGAGTCCTCTGTACTTTCTCTCGCAAAACAAATGCTTGAACTCCCGGAGAATGAATATCTTACAGTTGAAAACTGGGCTGTGAGACATCCGACACTCACCGATGATGTCGCGGATATACTGCGGCAGATTCTAATTCACGCCCATGAAAAAGAAATCCTGAAAGGCATTTTTCACTGGAGTTCCGATGAAGCCATGACAAAATATGATATGGCCTGTGTGATTGCCGGCTTCATCAATTTCAGCCGTGAACGCCTAACAGCCGACGACAATCCGCCGGCAGGAGCTCCGCGCCCGAAGGACTGCACACTGGACACTTCTCTCCTGCGGAGCAGGGGAATTGAAAAACAGACCCCCTTCCGGGATGCAATACAGAAGATACTTCATAAATTTCTTAATTGCTGAGATTTGTAAGTATAACACCTCCAATATTTTTCTGACAGAATTACATATTGAATTGATTTTATTCTGATTTGTCATGTGTTCTCCTTATCTATTATCCTATTCAAATCACTATCCGGTGAGACGTATGGCACGTAGAGCTCATCTGCCAGCTGGGCGACGAGTTCGTTTCGCTGAAAGGTGCTTTGCTTGTCGGCGCGTTTCTCTTTAAAAGGCGAGATGATAAGCATGCGCCCGTAATAAATTGCAAGCTGCCACTCTTTCAAAATACGGAGATGTTCAATTTCTCGGGCAGGACAGAGGATGATATTGGCCTTACCGGCAAGCAATAATTTAAAGCACTCTTTTTCCACAGGTGAGTGAAAGCCGCTGATAATTGTCACCTGGAGATCGGTAGACCAGACTTTAAATTGGTCATATGCCTCCATGATTTTGCCGGCAGGGCATTTGCGGGAACAGAAGAGGGCAATCTTATGTCGATTCAGCAATGCTGTGCGGCCGATAGCAGCACATGGTCTATCATTATATTGAATTGATTCCGTTTTCATAGATTAACCGCCTTGCTTGTAAGGTAGGCCAGGGCAATAGCCAGCGTAAAGCTGAACAGAGTGCCAATCAGGACATATTCCGCGTGTTTTGCTTCACTTGGTGACCCATCATGGGCTTTTTCAAAACGTAAGATGGATTTGGCGGCAATCAGAAAGCCGATCCCCTCCGGTTGCCCAATGATAACAAAAAGGAATATCAGAGCTCTCTCCAGTTGACCAATCAGCGCTCCGCCCCCTTCTAAACCGTCAATTTCCAGCTTGTTTCTTTCTATCAGATTTTTTGCGACCTTGGCAACCAGATATCCGCTCCCCTGAACCGTTGCCACAAAACCACTGAACCATACCAGCGGTTTATAAACAGAAGCAGTTATTATTGAAATATTACAGCGGTTCAGATAAACGGCCAGAACGTATACCAGAATAATGTGCAGGCATTGATCCACAACAAATGTTTTTGCTGTATCGGGCATACGCCGCTTAATCAGGTCCAGTATTCCATGCGTCGCAATAATATATAACGGAATCACCCACAAACGCCACTGCGCTAGAAATAACCAGCCAAGTAAACCATGAATTAATAAGTGCAACAGGAAGATCCAAGGCTTGTTTTTTTGTTTTACCATACTGTTCGGCTGCAATAGAAAATCACCGAGAACATGAGCGCAGACCAATATAGCAAAAATTTTCATCCATTTACCTCCGCAAGCTCCAAAGCTTGCTTTCCGCTATTGCAAGCGCCTGAGCTTGCTACCTTCACCCTGAATATCGGTATTTTTACCGATATTTTTCAAAGTGATTAAGAATCCTCTTCATCTCATGCCACCCTACAGCCTTTAACCCTTCACTGACAGTTGACTGAACAACTCCCTTTTTTTCAGCAACTTCTTCCTGTTTAAGTTTTATCAATACTTCTTTCAACAAGGACGCTTGTTTTTCAGAGGCCGGGGTAATTAGCAAATCCAGCCAGGAAACCAAAAGCGACTCAGCTGACTCCAACCTACCAGTGATCTTATGAGAATGATAAGCCATACGAATAATCTTGTTCTTCAGCGATTCAAGACCGAGTCCGGAACGCTCGAAAGCAAGACCTGTTGATTCAATGATATTGTCTTTCACAAGTTCTGCCGGTCCGATACCGATGGAAACACATGTATCGGTTTTGAATACCGATTTGACGACAGCCCGGATGTACAGGGCAAGACGCAGAGCATACTCAGGCTTCTGCAGAGCAACCTGCCAGCCATCTCCTCGGGTTATACCGAGATTACCGACCACTGAACCGGGGAAAACCTGCTCGAAATCGATAGAAGCGGACTTCAAACGAACCTGCAAATTTCTAAGCTGACCGGCTGACAAATTCCGCGACTTAACAATGTCACCGGTCAATACTGCATATATTTTCTGATCCATAAAAAACTCTCCTATTCTTTTTTAATGTCTTCATGATATACCTGCTTTAATACATTACCCTCATAATCTTGATATCAGATCTTACACAAAAGACACGCAAATTTAAAAAAAGAATTATCTCTCCGGAATTCGCATTCATACCGTCACCTCTGCCTGCATACGCACAATATCATCCGGCAAAGCCGGAAACTTCTCCTGCAGTTCGTCCATCGTATCCAGGATTGAATTGATTTTGTTCTGGTTGGTCATGGTAGTTTTCCTCCCTCTAATCCTTTATCAAACGTTCACTTTATCAAACTGCCTCACCTTGTATTTTAAGGGCTGAACCATGTTTCACAACATTTCCGGATTCTTCCGGATTGGAATGCCTATTAGAGTAAGGAATGCCAATACCCCTTTGTTTTATGCCAATATTGACTTTTTAGCCACCTCTTACTCTTTTCCGGATTCTTCCGGAAATCGTCTCGGCAACGAACACCAACAGGAAGTTTTGTATGTCAGCGAAATCTCCCTAAATGGAAAAATCAGGAAAACTATACCTCTACTTTACCCTAAAGCAATACATTCTTAAAACCTTTAAACATAAACAATTATGGCATTAACCAGAAAATACCAGGCTACATTCAGGAAGATTCGGGAAAAACAACCTCACTCCAGAGCTTAACTTGCTCCAAGCACATACGAAACACTTCGCCCTCTCCCACGACGAATAAGCCACCCACCATTAACTAGTACCTTAAGATCGTTTCGTATAGATCGATCTGTAACTTCGCCGTCGAACAACTCCATTACATCTCGCGTTTTTAGAAGCTTGTTAGTCCTGAGCGCCGAAAGAATCGTTTGCTGTCGGTCACTAAGCGTTTCTGAATTTTCTAAAGACTGTCTCGTTACAGCTCCAAAAAAAGTAAGTTTGGTTTCTAATTTTGAAGTTTTCCATTTTGGGTCACGTAAACTTGCATCCCGACATGCAAGAACAATACGCTGAGTACCTCGACCAAGCATCTCAATCATTCCCCTCAGGTAAAATATATGAGCAATATCTGGATTACGGGGAACCGACGGATGTTCACGCTTTAAATCTGCTGGTTTTAATTCATCCGGCAAGCCTCCGGGATTTGAAATCTTTATGCAATCAGGATCTATTAAAATAGATGTTATACCATGCATGCTGTAATCCCGATGTAGTAAAGCATTCAGTACACCTTCTCTCAATGCTTTAGAGGGATAAATTATCCTTTCTTCTCGCTTCCAACTATCATCGATAAATAGACTCTTAGCAGCTCCCATTTGGGAAGAAAGAGCATCGGGTATCTGGTCTGCCATTCTTAACAAGCATTTATCAAACATTTTATCCAAAGCATACTCATCCCCTGTTTTACCTTCAGGCAGAACCGTTAACCTGACTTTATGTTGAGGAATCCAGCGGGAGGGTTGATGCCCAAACAGAAGCAATGCGGCATTTGTAATCATAGTATTTTCGATTAAACCGTGTGCTTGAAGAAAACCAAATGGTTCCTCTAGGTTTCCTTTCCAACGTTCGGCTTTAACTGCCATTTTTGCTGTATCTAGAATTAACGAAACATCAAGGTCTTCAATACTGGCACCAACAACCACCTGTCTTTCCCAGCGCTGACTAGCCTCAGAACGTTTTAAGATAAGGCGACTGATCTCATCACGAGTTGCAGCTACAGTGCAATCCGTCCGCCTAATATATATCGATCCTTGCACAACATAAGGTTTATCCAAACCCTCAGGCACCTCAACGACAAGGAAACTTCTGTTATCTATCTCCACCCGTTCAACACTCCAAAGCGCTGATGGAGTGATCATTATGCCCAGTCTACTTTTAATTGCGGCCAATCGGGTCTCAGCATCTTTTACTCCCACATAATCACCATTCCCGTTCAAACCAATAATGATCTGACCACCACGATGATTGAGAAAAGAGCATATCACTTTTGCTATTCTCTCTGGATTGCCAGCATTCAACATAAACTCCAAAGTCTCGCTCTCACCAGCATCTACAAGCTTGTAAAAATCACTAGATTTCATATCTGCCCCATATCTTTACAAATTTTCCGTATCCGTCTAACATCCTTAAACTGATTATCCAAGTACTCCAGCACTTCTTCAATGCGGTAAAACTCCTGCACCCAATGTCCTCGTCTTCTTGCGACTGGGATGTGGTTTTGAATAGCATCATTATAGAGATCAATAACCCGAAGATCATCCAACACAGGATTCTTCTTTAATTTGAAATTGGTAGGTTTACCATCCCTCTTAAACATATAAGGTTTCAACAACTGCCTGGAAAAAGTCACATCCCTGTGCGCCATGAACCACCGCGGCTTTCCCTTTTGACGCGCGACTCTGAACTCTTCATGCGTAATCGAACGAGCACCAACAATTCCACTACCATAGAATGGGCGGATAAACCCAACAAATATATGACAATTACGTGCAGCTTCCTTGCAGTTTTTTAAATTCGAAAATCCGGGGTGTTGGGGAATTGTTCCAATGTGAGAATTCCAGACATCATAGCCAAAACCGGATAACACAGCACATACCTGTCGTATTTGATCCTCATAATGGTGAACCGTAGATGCCACCATAAGATTTAGCTTAACCGCCATAGATTACCTCCGAGATCCGCCATTTCTTTTTCA
>JAWOEI010000111.1:0-11427 GCA_046482825.1 Kiritimatiellia bacterium | reverse complement strand
TAATAAAAAAAATAACGAGCTTAAAGAAAAAGATTCTATAATTAAAGAAAAAGATAATAATATTTTAGAATTAAATAATGTAAATTCAAAAAATGAACAGAATATATTTCACTTAAAAGAAAAAGTGGATGAATGCTTTGGTGCATAGATTACGAAAAGAGGGTTTCGATGTTGAACAGCAATATCCTATTGTGATCCGGGACGAAGATGGAACGGAAATTGGAGAGTATTTTTCTGATATTATTGTTAACAAATCTGTAATAGTAGAATTAAAGGCTCTGAAGACGTTGTCTGGAGAGCATGAAGCGCAATTATTTAACTATTTGAAAGCAACAAGGATTAAAGATGGATTATTAATAAATTTTGGCTCTTATAAGTTTCAAATCAAGAAACTTATATATTCTTAAACAAGGCAGCATTAATGATCTTTGTGTTCCATGCGTTCTTTGTGGTTACAAATAAATTATGGATTAAAAAAGAGAATTAAAAGAATGATAAAGTGTATGAAAAATTGGATAAAATATTTTGGAATTGCTGGTTGTATGGCAACACTGACGGTATTGCTAGCCGCCTGCCATGGCGGATATTTTGCATCGAGACATGAAAACATAATAAAAACGCCGTTCGCGAATCTGGACAGCAGCAATTATCTGTGTCATGTGCATAAGCTTTCAGATGAAAATCCGCAGCAGACTTTCAATGACTATATTGCGACAATAAAAGAAGCCGGTTTTAAAACGGCTGTCTTCTGTATATGTTCAAAATGTACAAATTATGACAGCGATGTATGGGACTCTTTCTGGGAAGGTTTTGATCCGGATAAAGGAAAAGATCAGCCCTTTTTTGACGGGACACCCGAGTATGAAATAGATAACTGGCTTCCGCGCTTGAAACGCTACAAAGATTTTCATGCACGCGGTTATGATTATCC
The DNA here is from genome assembly GCA_046482825.1 of Kiritimatiellia bacterium. Classification (GTDB taxonomy): domain Bacteria; phylum Verrucomicrobiota; class Kiritimatiellia; order RFP12; family UBA1067; genus M55B167. The sequence continues at coordinate 10,496 of JAWOEI010000111.1, read as the reverse complement.
GGAGCTGGCCACAAAGCTTTCCCGTAAAAATAAAATATCCCCCTGGCTCAGCATGCGCATGAATGATGTGCATAACGGCAGAGAGAAGGGGCATTTCAAACACGGTTCATTTGTCCGGTCACATCCTGAATTTACCCGAAAAACCGAAAAACCGGGTTATTTCTCGCACGCCATGGACTACGCCCATCAGGAGGTAAGAGATCATTATCTCAAACTCATACGTGAACTGTTGACCCGATATGATATGGATGGACTGGAACTCGATTTCATGAGAGAACCGTATGTTTTCAGTGAAGGAGAAGAGGTCGCCGGTGCCCGTATTATGACCCGCTGGCTGAATGATGAAGTCAGACCGCTGGTGGATGCGGCGGAAAAACGTTTGGGTCACAGGGTTATGCTCAGTGCCAGGGTGCCGTCCGATCCTGATACGGCGACGGCATTCGGTTTTGATATCAGAACGTGGATTGATAAAGAGATATTCGATGTTCTGATTCCAACGCCGCGCTGGGCGACGATAGAGTTTGATATGCCCTTTAAAAAATGGACTAAACTGCGCGGAGAGAAAAAGAAGCCTGTGATACTTGCCGGTATGGAAGCGAATTACCGGCCCTGCGTGAATTCCAAACCGCGGGGGGTAAGACGGGAGTTGCTGCTGGGAGCCGCTTCTGCGGCACTGGCCGACGGAGCAGACGGTATTTATACCTTCAACTATTTTCCGGTAAATAAAAAATTGTTTCTTCGTACAACATCCGGATGCGGATCATTGGAGAATATTGTAAAGCAGCGGCGGACACATGCCGTTACATACCGTGATATTGTTTTTCCCGGGGAGAAGGTTGAAAAAATACTGCCATTTTTACAAAAAGAGGGTGTCATCAATTTACGCACAGCGCCTGTGGAAAAAGGCTCAAGACTGACTCTGACACTCGGGATTCTGCCTGAGGATGATCAGTTGACTCTGCCCGAAGTCAAAATTGCGGGACAGGTTCTGAAAATGAAACCCAATCAGACCCGGGAAAGAAAACTCGTTATAGCGGTCGGCACCTGGAAAGCCGAGGAAGATCTGCCAGCTGGTAAAATGCCACTGAATATTTCATGGAAAAATTCCAAGCCGCAGCAGATAAGACGCGTGGAACTGACGGTAATGCCAGCACGCATACCTCCGCTGAAAACCGCAATACCTGAGGATGTGGATGGCAAAGAGTATGATCTGGTAGTTATGGGCGGCACTCCCGGAGGCATCGCCTGCGCCGTGCGTGCCGCACGTGAGGGACTGAACGTTCTGCTCGTCAACCATACACAGCACATAGGAGGATTTATCACCAGTGGCGCTGGCGGCTGGGAGGCGCCTTACGACGGGTTGCGTTCACCGATATACGCTGAGATGCTGACAGGTGCGGCAAGACATTATCGTCAGACATACGGTGAAGGTTCACAGCAGCATCTCGCGTCGATGCCGGATGCCGACAGCCGGGCACATATTGATCGTGCCAAGGTTGAACCGCGTATCGCGGAAATGCTTTTCAACCGGATGGTCGGGAAGGAACTTTCGCTTGATGTGCTTACCGGATATATTCCAGCGGATGTTGAACGGGACGGTTCGCTTATCGAGAGTGTGTTCTTCAAAGCTATGCATGGGAAAGGCAGAGCTGTTGCTGTTAAGGCTACGGTTTTTGCGGATGCCATGTATGAGGGCGATCTCATGGAGCGTGCCGGTGTCAGCAACCGTATTGGACGTGAGTCCCGGTCAACCTATAATGAACCGCACGCCGGAGTTATTTACACAATGGAACGCAGAAAGAAACCCGGCCAGCGGGGGTTTCCGATGGATGCTGACAAGGAAATTCTCAACATCCGTTATAACAGCCATGCCACCGCTGAAATAGTGGATGGACCGCAAAGTGGCGAAGGTGATGAATCGGTTATGGCTTACAATTACCGCTTGATTCTTACGCGTGATCCGGAAAATCGGGTACTGGTGGAAAAACCGGCGAATTATGATCCGGTTACAGCTCGGAAAGCGGCGGGAACCAGAGCCAAGCTGAATATTGTTCCCAACCTGCCCAACAACAAAGTGGCATGGAATAACAGTGGACGCCTGATAGGCCCGCAGAACGGATATCCCGGCGGTGACTGGGAAGAACGCGAACGTATTTCCCAAAAATATCTGGACTCCATGCTGATGGCCTTGTGGTTTGCACAGAATGATTCCTCCGCTCCGAAAAAAACAAAGAAAGCCTATGCCGGATATGGATTGGCCGCAGATGAATTTCCGGATAACAACAACATCCCCTATGAAATCTATGTGCGTGAAGCCCGCCGCCTCGTCGGGCGCAGGGTGTTTACCGAACACGACAACATGATTGCGGATGGGATTTCGCGGACACCCGTTCATTACGATAGTGTTGCGATGACCGACTGGCCGGTTGACTCTGTGGCATGCCTGCCGTGCAGGGTGAACGGCAGTCATCAGGACGGCATCTTTTTTCTGGCGGAAATCTGCCGTCCCGCGCAGGTGCCCTATCGCAGCCTGCTACCGAAAGAGGTGGATAACCTGCTCGTGCCTGTCGCACTTTCCGCTTCGCATGTGGGCTGGGGTTCGATACGTCTAGAACCTGTATGGATGCAGACAGGGGAAGCGGCGGGCTTTGCGGCCGCGCTTGCGGTGAAACAAAATACAACACCTGCCGAGCTTGATCCTGACCTGCTGATCAGAACCCTGGTGAAGAATCATTTTATGGTGAGTTTTTTCAATGATGTTGATGTGGCATCCGATGATTCCAAAATTGTGGCGGCTCAATATTTCGGCACAAGGGGATTTTTTGCCGATTACAATGCCAGACTTAATGAGCCTCTTGCTGAGTCTGTTGCTAAACTCTGGCGGGAAGGATTCGAAGCGATACAAAGAAAACAATTGAATCCTCATCAACTAGCGGCTGAAATTCATATTGCGGAACAACAACATGCCTTACCGCATTCAAATAAAGACCGGGGTGAGGTGCTTCTACAGTATTGGCAATCACTGGATGAATTATAGAATTTAAAGAAAGAACAATGACTGAATGATAAATTACAGTAAAGAAATAGAAGAAGGTAAAACGATTTATGATGTTATTGTCGCCGGCGGCGGTCCTGCCGGCTGTGCCGCGGCATTGGCCGCGGCGCGGGGGGGATCATCTGTATTACTGATAGAATCTCTGGGGCAGCTAGGCGGAACTGCCACATCCGGACTGGTTTCACATTGGCTTGGGGGCCGTTCGGTTGACTGCAGACAATGGATAGTCGGGGGCATTTTCAAGGAGTTGGCAACGGAAGCAGCGGAAGCGGGCTTCGCGCTGCTGCCTGAGCCTGAGGCGGACGGAACGCACTCCCCCTTCGGCTGGGGAGGCGCGGGAGGAACTCTGACTGCGGGCGTTCCCTTTGATCCGTTTCGTATGGCGGAATTTCTTGACCGTAAAATTCTGGCGGCCGGAGTTAATATTCTTTTGGCGACACAAGTTGTGGATGCGATTGTGAGAGAGGGTCTTATCTCTCATCTGATTATCCATAACAAAAGCGGGTTTTGCGCGGTTCAGGCAAAGACTTTCATCGACGCCACCGGTGATGCCGATGTGGTTGCACTCTCCGGATGTGAATATCTGATTGGACAGGGACAGGAACAGGGCGTGGCGCCAGCGACTCTGCAGCTGCATGTGGATAATGTTGACCAGGAGGAGCTCACCGGTTATATCAACCTCTATGATTGCACACGTTTTCTGAAGGAGATTCAGCAGTGGAAAATCGAGGGGAAGTGGCATGCCGATTATGACAGATTGATAACTGTGCAACTTGAGCGTACCGGATTGTTTATGGTGAATACGTCACGCATCTGCGGTGTGGATGGAACTGATGGCGTATCCATTACAGATGGATACATCAGGGCCCGAAAAGACACCATGCGGTTATTTGATTTTCTGCGCGAACATGTTCCCGGTTTCCACAATGCCCATATCAAGGCCGTGGCTCCCATGCTCGGCATTCGTGAGTCGCGCAGACTGAAAGGTGAGTTTGTCCTGACAGTGAATGATCTTTTGAGCGGGAAGGAATTTGATGATACAATCGGTTATAGCGGATACGGCTGGGATATGCCTGATCCTGAACGTCCCAGTTTTCAGCCCATGCATGAAAACGGTCATGAAATTCGGGATGGGCTGGTTCCCATTCCTTTCAGGATTATGATTCCATCACCTGCACATAATCTGCTGTGTCCCGGCAGAGCGGTTTCTGCCGAGCGGGAGGTGCTTGGTCCTCTGCGTGTGATGGCTCCCTGTATGGCGATGGGTCAGGCTGCCGGTACTGCGGCTGTGATGCTGGTGAAAGCCGATACCAATAATTTTGAGTCTATTGATATTCCTGTGCTACAGGATAACTTAAGAGAACAGGGAGCGGTTCTTTGATTTTATTATCACAGAGGCACAGAGACACAGAGGAGATAGGTAAATTCATACCTCGTAATCTTGGAAATCTTGATAATCTGTGGATAAAAAAATTCTTAATAATGATTTATGTATCATTGTGTCTTTCAGCTCCACTCAATGTTCATGGCGGAAAAATGGAAAAAGAAGAAAACTCCCTGATCAGCTGGTCGCAATTAACAGAAATCCCGGATTCAATCGGTTTGGGCGGAGCTTTCGTCGGGCTACACAACAACGCGCTGATCATTGCTGGCGGAACAAATTTTCCGGAAGGCCCTCCTTGGAAGAATGGACCTAAAGCCTGGCATAAATCCATTTATGTGCTGGAGCAGGAAAACGATAAAACCGTTTGGCATACAGCTTCAGACCTTGAAAAACCGCTTGCATACGGCGTTTCGATTTCAACGGATCAGGGATTGATTTGTATAGGAGGATGCAATGACGGCCGATATTCAGTTGATGTTTTTATTCTGCAGTGGGACAGTACCGCAAAAAAAATCATACGGAAAAATCTGCCATCTCTGCCGCAACCACTGGCCTATGCGGCCGGTGCGCTGGTGGAAGATACAATTTATGTTGCGGGCGGTAAGAATGCGGTTGATGCCAGTCCGGGAAACGATTTTTTGTCGCTGGATTTATCGAAGATATCTGTAGGCCCGGTGCCCCACCGGGCGTTGGGCGCGCCGGGTGAGGGCACCCGGCCTACAAAAACAGGATCCGCTGTCGCAACGAAAGAACTTTCTGGTAACACGCAATGGCAGACGCTCTCGTCTTTTCCTGGCAAAAAGCGAATCAACCCCCTGGCCGCGGCACAGAGCGACGGTTTTGGTGAGCATTTTTATATTTTCGGCGGCATGGGAGAGAGCCGTGATGAAAACGGTGAAACAGAAAAAGTATATCTCAGAGATGCGTGGCGATACTCACCGGTGAAAGATGCGTGGAAGAAACTCAAATCTCTTCCCCGTCCGGTGCGCTCTTCGACATGTCTGGCTATAGGACAGAGTCAGATACTTATTTTCGGTGGACCGGACGGTACACAGCCGGAACAGAACAGGCTGGAAGATCACCCGGGATTTCCGACGGATATTCTGGCTTATCATACGATTACCGATACCTGGACTGAACGCGGTGAAATTCCTGTATCACCCGCAGTAACGTCTGCTGTGATGTGGAACGGAAAAATTGTAATACCAACTGGGGAGATACGTCCGGCGGTACGCACACCCAAGGTATGGCAGGGCAGCATCCAATCATCGAAACGCGGTTTCGGACTCCTGAATTACACTGTGCTGGCGACTTATCTTATCCTGCTTGTCGGGATGGGCTTCTATTTTTCCTGCCGCGAAAAAACAACCGCTGACTTTTTTCTGGCAGGTCAACGTATTCCCTGGTGGGCCGCGGCTCTGAGTATCTATGGAACGCAACTCAGCGCGATCACATTTATGGCCACGCCAGCGCGGTGTTTTTCCAGCGACTGGCTCTATTTTCTGCCCAGCCGCGCGATTCTTTTCATGGCGGCTCCTCTGGCGGCGTTTATTTTCATTCCCTTTTTCCGGCGTCTGAATGTTAATACAGCGTATGAATATCTTGAACGCCGTTTCAACAGCTATGTGCGCAAGCTGGCCAGTGCTGCATTTATTCTTTTTCAGGTCGCCCGTATGGGTGTGGTTGTGTTTCTGCCGTCTATCGCACTTTCAACTGTGACAGGCATGAACATACATTTCTGCATTCTGGCAATGGGAGTATTCTGTATAATCTATACGACTCTGGGTGGAATCGAAGCAGTTATATGGTCGGACGTGATTCAGGTGGTTGTTCTGCTGGGGGGAGCTCTGGTATGCTTTATCGCTATTGCCAATGGTCTGGACGGGGGAGTTTCAGAAATTATTTCAACAGGAATCGCAGATTCAAAATTCCGTATAGCGGATATGGATCCGGCTTGGTCGCTCTCAACGCCTTCTCTTCTGGTTATTATGCTGGGAGGCTTTGCCTATACAATTCCTTATACCTCTGACCAGACCGTAATTCAGCGTTACCTGACGGTTAAAGATGAAAAAGCGGCCAAAAGGTCAGTCTGGGCGAATGGTCTGATTTCGATTCCCGGTGCCCTTCTTTTCTATCTGCTGGGCACAGCGCTGTATGTCTTTTACAAGAGTCATCCGATTAAACTTGATCCCGCTATGGCAAACGATTCTATAGTTCCCTGGTTTATCATGAACCAGCTACCCGATGGCGTATCCGGACTGATCATTGCCGGCATTTTCGCGGCAGCGATGTCCAGCCTCGACAGCAGTATGAACAGCACAGCGACAGCAGTGATAAACGATTTTATGAAACCCATGCGAAAACAGCAAACCGAACATCACTGGCTGCAGTGGGCCAGGTGGCTGACCGCTATGACCGGGGTGCTGGGAACCGCGGTTGCTTTGGTTATGGCATCCAGCGAAATCAAATCGCTGATGGATCAGTTCACGCGCATCCTCGGACTTTTCGGCGGCGGTCTGGCCGGACTTTTCATCCTCGGCGCCTTCTCACGTCGTGCCCATGGAACCGGCGCTCTTCTGGCAGCCCTCGTAACAACGGCCATCCTCTTCTACGTGCAGACATATACATCGCTGCACTTCTTTGTCTATGGAGCCGTCGGCCTGTTCTCCTGCTATATTCTGGGAGTCGTGTTCAGTCTGCTGATCCCAGCAGCACCTCCGAATATCGAGGGTCTGACAGTCTATTCGCTGTTCAGGAAAAAGTAATGCAGGCATCCTGTATGCAACGAGTTGGACTTTGATTATAAACAAATTAAAGCCGGTCACTAATTCTCGCGTGGTTTCCGTGGTTTGAATAACTACGAATAACGCGAATCAGCGCGAATCAAATACCGCATGCGTTGTGCACATATTCCTGTAGCAGTCGCTTTACAAGCGACATGTTCCTGTGTAGCAGTCGCTTTACAAGCGACATGTTCCTGTGTAGCAGTGGCTTTATAAGCGACATCTTTACGTCTGGTTGTGCCGCTTATAAAGCGGCTACTACATTGCGCTGGATATACTGGTCATCCCGGCTGTTTTGTTGAACACGCTTTTTTGGCTCTAAGAGTCAACTCTACAGTTTCCTCTGTGTCACCGCGTCAGCAGAACCCATAGCGACTGGTCCTCCCGCCGCAGTTCAACTGTGTTTCCCGAGGTGATAAGTTCACCTGCCGGGCGGCCTTCGGCATCAAGTTTGACAGCTTTCACCGGGTTTCCGGGAAGATGCAGTTTTACAGGAACCGCTTCGGAGACAGACGGTTCTTTGCCCCAGCCGCCTTCCATACTGAGTGATGTCCGGTCTGCATTCCACCCCATGTTGCGGTTTTCTGTGCGTGCGGAGGCAACAAAAAGCATACGGCTGCTGCGGTCAATCGGTTTGCCGTCAAGTGCCACGAGAGATATGCACGCATAGGCAGGCAGTTTTCCGGGCCAGGGCCGGGGGCTGACATCAAAAGAAACATCACCTGTCGAAAAGGAACGCCCGCCCACATGACCTATCAGCAGTTTTGCACCGGGTGTATTCAGAGAGCACCATGCTCCGTCAGGATCGGCAGGTGACCAGCGCAGCATTCCATTGTCGCTTGTATGTTCCTCTCCGCTTACCTTATGCGGACCGTGAAAACCGGGCTTTTCCGCATCTTGATCCAGAACAAGCGTAACTTTCCTCAGCCATGCAGATCCGGTGTCAACTTCCATCATTCTCCATAAGTCGGGCAGAAAGTAATGGTTGCGGGTCAGGGGGGCAACCTGTTTCTTCGGCAGAATAAGCTGCAGCTCGGACTGTGCGGGTTTGAGAAGACCTTTGCGGAAAATCATGGCCCCGGCGGGAGCGTGTGCCAGCACATTGGCGCGACCGACGAGATGAAAATGTTTTTTCACAGCGACAGATTCATAGTGGCTGCCGAAATCGCTGTAGCTGTAGGCATAGAGCGCATCCCAGTCCTGCAGTGCGGCTGTCATGGTCAACAAGGGAAAGAGTTCGGCTCCGTGGTCGTTCGGTGCCGGGGTGTTGTATTCAGAAACACTGAACGGACGGTCTTTGACACGGAAACAGGCCATATTTGCCAGAGAGCCGCCGTTGGAATCGGATACCTGGCTTGTGTTGGAAATTCTGAAAACAGTTGCCTGTCCTTTTTCATTACGCTTGTAGTGCGGATGCTCCCAGTAGCCATGCATATCAATATAATCGCACAGGGTTGTTTCCCGCAGTACTCCGCCTGCTCCGCCTTTGGATATCTGTGTATTGGAAACAGGCATTTTGCAGCCGAGTTTCTCTTTGAGAAATTTTACCAGGCGTTGTGTTGTCGCCATTTCCGTATCAATCAGAAAAGCGAAGTAATCATTCATGACATCAGGCACCCCGTTATCATCAGGGATATCGATTCCTGTTTCCAGGCTCTGGCCTTCAGGGAGTCTGTCACCTCCGCTGCGCAGCGAGAAATCCTTGAATTCGACACAGCCCGGTTTATTACCCAGAGAAAAATTCAAACGCAGGGTGGCTTCCTCAGAGGGGGCATTTACTTCTGATATAATACAGAAATCCCGCCATTCAGGTTTAAGATGCAACTTTTTTTTGAGACCTGCGGTCTTATATGGCGGTTTTTCAAGAACCAGGGTGTGGGTGACAGAGTTTGAGGTTTTACTGCGTGCCTTGAACCGGAATGTGTAACGTCCTCCGTCCGGATAATCAAGCTGATTGTACTGCATCTGCAGATTCCAGCTTGATACACCGGGTTTTGTCGCATTCCAGCACCATACTCCATCTTCGCGTGTCAGGATTGATTCCGCACCGTGTGCATTCTGGACACGCCAACCATCCGGACGCAGGATTTCTTTGCCAAGGGGTTTTTTGTCAAGCTTCCATGCAGTGCGGAGTTTGTCCGTTGTCCCGTATTTTTCCCTGAGCCATTCGGTCCAGATTCCGGTAAAAACGTCTTTCATAGGCCCGGGAAGACGGCGGTAATCCTCTCTTCGGTCAAATATCATTGTATTTTCATTGCTGATTTCAATACATGCGACAGCCGGTTCATCAGCGTAGCGGTTGCCGGTGTACGGATTTGTGTGATCCAGCAGTCTCCGGGCATAATCCTCCTGCATGGCCACATAGGGCGGATACCACTTGTCGAGTGATTTGCCGTATCGAAAAGTACGGGATCCGGGAATTTTCGGTTGATCCGGATAGGTGCGTCCCACATGAAGATTCAGGTTGATGTAAATACCCTCTTGCGCGCATTCGGCAATCAGACGATCAAGCTGCGCCAGTTTTGCTTCCGAGAGTGTGCCGGTTTTACTATCTTTCCAGATGCTGCCTTTACCGATGTAATCCATGAAGTGCAGACGCAGACAGTTGAATCCCCACTGACTCAGCCGTCTGGCCAGTTTCTGTGCATTGTCTTCCGGCAGGAAACAGCTGTCGCCTGTGATATTGACTCCGTACAGCCGCAGGGGACGGCCTCTGCCATCTGCAAAGTGTCCGTTTTTCACCCGGACAAAGCCGTGTTTTCCGGCAGCTTCGGTATTGAGCCAGCTCATGTCCGCGGGACTACCCTCCGGTATTTCAAGTCCCGGCATGTTAAATTCGAACCATCCGTGGGTGTATGTATCGACCTGCGCATTGCAGCAGGCGGCAAATGAACAGATAATAAAGGATCATGCTCATCATCAAGCGGCGAGACTTCATCAGGAGAATCCGCTTGGCCGCGGAAGACCCCGAAGAAGCGGAATTGCAGGTACGTCAGAAGTACACCGACACACAACTGCTCCGTCGGTCCCGTTTGATAGAGTCGGTGGCTCGGCGCTACAGCTCCAAGGTGCTCCCGGCTACCGGTATCGACGAGCTGTGGCGCCGGCGGTTGCGCCGCTCGAAGCGAGAACGCGACTTCCGGCGGGTACTCGAGTTTTCCCAGGGCAAAGGACTGTTTGCCTGTTTCCTTGCCGCTCTCGAAAGGCCGAAGCTTCGTCCGGTGCTCTTTCGCCGCTTAGACGACACGGGGGACTTGCTTGCGTTGCGAAATAT
>JAWOEI010000135.1:0-15290 GCA_046482825.1 Kiritimatiellia bacterium | reverse complement strand
ATTATGGGCGCAGTTATCATGGCTGCCGGCGGTTTGTTGCTGCTTCTTGGAAAACCGCCTTTTAATGCTTATCTGCCTGAAGATATACATGTTGAAGGCGGGAATATCAGTTTCCATTGTCCTGTGGCAGCCTGCATTGTGATCAGTATGGTATTGACCATTATACTCAATGTTATTCTGTATCTGTTTCGAAAGTAACGGAACTGAGAGCTGAAACTGCTGTTGTCTGTTTTTTTGCAGTTCAGATTTCCTGGATATTGATTTTAGACCATTTGGTGGACTATCATATTTCACCGCTTTGTGGTTTAATCATCACACTTACAGCTGGATAGGCTTTTGTCCGGGTCGGTTTATTCCCGGCTTCAGAGAATTTAGTGAACCGCGGGGCGGTGCCATGTTTAAAATAAAAAAAGGGTTGGATCTGCCGATTCAGGGTAAACCCTCAGAGAAAATTGATGAATTCAGGGGGACAAAGCGGGTTGCTTTGACCGGTCTTGATTATGTAGGGTTGAAACCTCAGATCATAGCGAAGGTCGGAGATGTTGTCCGTGAGGGCGATCCTCTGTTTGCTTCAAAGGAAAACAAGGGTGTTGTTTACACTGCACCGCGTCCCGGTAAGGTCGTGGCAGTCAACCGCGGTTGCCGGCGCGTTCTGGAGTCGTTTGTTATTGAAGTTGATCAATCAGCGGGATCCAGAAGTTTTCCGTTTGTTGCCGATGATAATTTAAAAAGCGTTCCTGTCGAAGAACTGAAGAAACTGTTGGTTGATTCCGGTCTTTTCACTGCTTTCCGCCAGCGTCCCTTTTCCCGTATTCCTAAGATCGATGAGCGTCCGTATTCTATTTTTGTTACATCTATTGACAGCGATCCGCTTGGGTTCAATCCTGAGCTTGTGATTGCCCGGTATCCGGATGATTTCACCAGAGGATTAACCGTTCTTTCCCGTTTGACGGAGACAGAAGTATATAATGTTGTCAGTGCGGATTTTAAAACTCAGCTTTCACCGGTGGACAACTGTGTGACTTTGAAATTCAGCGGGAAACATCCCTGCGGACTTGTAGGGACGCATATCCACATGATGGATCCTGTGTATGAACATAAAACGGTATGGCATATCGGCGCACAGGATGTGATTGCTGTCGGGAAACTGGTTGCCACCGGCAGGTTGTGGAATGAACGTTTTGTTTCACTGGGCGGTCCGATGGTGAAGGAACCGCGAATTCTGCATACAACGCTCGGTGCGGATATTTCCGAACTGGCGGAGGGATTTTTGGAAGACAGGCATGTGCGCATTATCTCCGGTTCCATCTTCAACGGCCGCAGGGTGGAACGCGAGTTGAAGTTTCTCGGACGTTACAATAACAAAATATCTGTTATTGAAGAAGACAGTGAACGCAAGTTGCTGGGCTGGATACGTCCGGGGCTGCGGCAGCATTCCGCCGGGAGTACTTTTCTGTCGTCTTTTTTCCCTGCCAGGCCGCTTAACATAACTTCAAAGCGCAATGGCGGTATCCGTCCTGTAGTGCCGCTGGGTGTTTTTGAAAAGGTGATGCCTCTGGATATTCTTCCTACTCAGCTGGCCAAGGCTCTACTGATGAAGGACATTGATGAATGTCTGCGTCTGGGGGTGCTCGAACTGGATGAGGAGGATCTTTCCCTGATGACATATTCATGTTCCGGCAAGAATGATTACGGGGTCTGCCTGCGCGAGGTACTGGATATTATCTATAAGGAGGGAGCATGAAGTTCCTGAGAAATTTCCTGGATAAGATAGGGCCTGCCTTTAAGGAAGGGGGGAAATTAGAGTTTTTCTACCCTTTTTATGAGGCTATGGACACCTTCTTTTACAATGTAGGCGACACCAATACCGGACGTGTGCATGTCCGTGATTCCGTTGATCTGAAACGCAACATGATTCTGGTTATGTTCGCTTTGCTGCCCTGCATTATCGTCGGTGTTTATAACATAGGGGGGCAGGCTGCAGCAGCAGGAGGGGAGCTTTCCGGATGGCGCGGTGATCTGGTGGCTTCTCTGGGCTTCACCCTGGACAGCGTATCAGGCAGGTTCATGTACGGTCTGGCTTATTTTCTTCCGCTTTATATCGTGATTTTCGCAACCGGACTTTTCTGGGAAATCCTGATCTCCATGATACGCAGGCACGAGATATACGAAGGGGTTTTTGTTACATCGATTCTTTTTCCTCTGATTGTTCCGCCTTCAATTCCGCTGTGGCAGGTATGTGTTGCAATGAGTTTTGCTGTTATACTCGGAAAAGAGGTGTTCGGCGGCACGGGAATGAATTTCATGAATCCGGCTCTGATTGCCCGGGCGTTTCTGTTTTTCGCGTATCCGGCCCAGATATCCGGGGATAAAGTCTGGACAGTTGTTGACGGTGTTTCGCAGGCTACCCCGCTCAGCAAGTTCGCGGCATCAGCCGCTGTACCTGATGTCTCTATGCTGGATGCTTTTTTAGGCAGAATCCCCGGATCTATTGGTGAAACGTCCACGCTTGCCTGTATTTTTGCCGGTTTATTTCTTGTTGTGATCGGTGTTTCCTCCTGGCGTATAATCGTGAGCTGTCTTGCGGGAATGGTGATTATGGCGCTGACCTTCAACCTTCTTTACAATGCAGGTATATGCAGTCAGCCCATGTGCGCAGTCAATCCGCTCTGGCATTTTGTTCTTGGCGGGTTCGCTTTTGGTCTTGTATTCATGGTGACAGATCCTGTGAGTGCCTCGCAGACTGATGCAGGCCGCTGGTTTTACGGAGCTTTTGTCGGGGCCATGTGCATTGTAATCCGTAACTTGAATGTGGCCTATCCTGAAGGCATGATGCTGGCTATACTTTTAGGTAATATAGTTGCGCCGCTCATAGACTACTTCGTTGTTGAGGCCAATGTGAAAAGGAGGAGGGCGCGTTATGCCTGATAATGAATCCATAAAAAAGGTTTTTCTGGTCTCCTTCACGCTTTGTGCGGTGTGCTCCGTCCTGGTTTCAGTGTCGGCTGTTCTGCTCAAACCAATACAGCAGGCCAATAAGCAGCTTGATATTAAAAAGAATCTGTTGGTTTCTGCGGGTCTTGTCAGTGCGGATGCCTCCAGAGATGAGATCAATTCCGAGTACGAAAAGATTGAGAAGGTCAAGACCGATACCGCCAAAGGTGAGCGCACTGTTTACATCGCAAAAAGCGGGTCTAAGATCACGCATTACATTTTCCCTGTAGAGGGGAAAGGGCTGTGGTCCACTATGTACGGATTCCTTGCTCTTTCAGATGATTTTAAAACAGTCCGCGGCATGGGGTTTTACGATCACGGGGAAACACCCGGACTTGGCGGGGAGATTACCAACCCGGAATGGCTGGCGTCTTTTGTGGGTAAAAAGGCTTTTGACAAAAATATGGTTTCTGAACTCGAGGTTATCAAAGGATCGGTTGATCTTGATTCAGCAGCAGCTGAACATCAGATTGACGGGCTTTCCGGTGCCACCCTGACAACTCAGGGTGTTGATGCGATGATTGAATTCTGGCTCTCGGAGGAGGGGTATCTGCCCTTTGTCAGAAGTCAGCTGGAGAAAGGATCTGAGTTGTGAGCAGCTTGAGAAAAGTACTATTAGAGCCGGTTTTCAAAAACAATCCCATAGGGTTGCAGGTCCTCGGCATCTGTTCGGCATTGGCTGTCACGAGTAAACTTGAGACAGTTCTGGCGATGAGTGCTGCCGTTATTATGGTTACGGGCCTTTCATCGTTTTCTGTCAGTCTGATACGCAAACATATTCCGGGCAGCATACGTATTATAGTTCAGATGACCATTATCGCTTCTCTGGTGATTATAGCAGACCAGATACTCAAGGCGTTTTTCTTCGAAATTTCGAAGAGTATGTCTGTTTACGTGGGGCTGATTATCACCAACTGTATTATTATGGGAAGAGCAGAGGGGTATGCGCTCTCAAATCCGCCGTTGAAAAGTCTGGTTGACGGAATAGGCAATGGTATGGGGTACAGCGTGGTTCTGATATTTGTAGGAGTTTTTCGCGAACTTCTCGGTTCAGGAACTCTGCTGGGGCACAGCATTCTGCCGTTGACAAAAAACGGGGGATGGTATCAGCCGAACGGATTGATGGTTCTGGCGCCAAGCGCTTTCTTTTTGATTGCAGTTTTTATATGGATTGTCAGAAGCATAGATACCAGCCAGCAGGAAGAAGAGTAGTAGCGGCATTTCCCGCCGCATGGATGCGGCATGTGTAACGACTTCAGCCATTTGAACTGCTTTAACCTTTTTAAACCCTTACCTGAGGCAGGCTATGAACGGATTGTTTGAAATATTTATTACGTCGGTTTTTATTCAGAACATGGCTCTGAGTTTCTTTCTGGGCATGTGCACTTTTCTGGCTGTTTCCAAAAAAGTTAAAACCGCTATGGGACTTGGTGTGGCGGTGATTGTGGTGCAGGTGATCACGGTGCCGGTTAATAATCTCATCTTCACATATGTGCTAAAAGAGGGAGCGCTGGGATGGATTGCGCCTGCATTCAATGATGTGGACCTTGGTTTTATCGGTCTGATCACCTATATAGGTGTTATCGCGGCGATGGTTCAGATTCTTGAAATGACACTCGACCGTTTTTTCCCGGCTCTTTATAACGCACTGGGAATTTTTCTGCCTTTGATCACAGTTAACTGTGCAATTCTCGGCGGCACTCTTTTCATGGTTGAGCGTAACTATAACTTTGCGGAAAGTGTTGTTTACGGGGCCGGTTCGGGAACGGGCTGGGCCATAGCGATTGTATTGCTGGCTGGCATACGCGAGAAAGTCAAATACTCCCATCCCCCGGCAGGATTGCGGGGACTCGGACTTACTTTTGTTATCGTGGGGCTGATGGCAATAGGTTTTCTGGCATTTTCCGGGATTTGATTCAGAGAAAAAAGAATGAAAATTTCCAGGAGTTTGAAAAGAGTGAAGGGGGAATTTTATCTGTCCGCCGGTTTTTAACATGGCGGCTCCCTGAAGACTGTTACGCTGGTTGAACCGCTTTAACAGTTTCAACCTATGACAGGAACTGAACGATGAATGAGATTATTTTCGGTGTAATATTTTTTACTGTAATCGTACTTTTGCTGGTAAGTGTAATACTGCTGGCCCGCAGCCGGCTTGTTCCCAGCGGCACTGTGAAGATTACCATCAACGATGAAAAAGAGTTTGAGGTTCCTATAGGAGGCAAGTTGCTGGGGACTTTGGCCAGCCAGGATATCTTTGTGCCTTCCGCATGCGGCGGAGGCGGCACCTGCGGACAGTGTAAGATGAAAATTCTGGAGGGCGGTGGTGCCTTGCTGCCTACGGAGGAGGGGGTGATCACTCGCAAGGAGGCCAAACAGGGTATCCGTCTGAGCTGTCAGGTGGCGGTTAAGCAGGACATGAAGATTGTTGTACCTGAGGAGATATTCGGCATCAAAAAATGGAAGTGCGATGTGATTTCCAACAGGAATGTTGCCACATTTATCAAGGAGTTTGTCGTGAAACTGCCTGAAGGCGAGGAGGTGCCATTCCGTGCAGGTGGTTACATTCAGATAGAATGCCCTCCCCATAAGCTTAAATACAGCGATTTTGATATAGATGAGGAATATCGCGATGACTGGGATAAATACAACATGTGGGATTATGTTTCCCATGTTCACGAGGAAACAACACGTGCCTACTCGATGGCCAATTATCCTGAAGAGCAGGGAATTATCAGATTGAATGTGCGTATTGCATCACCACCTCCGGGAACGCATCATCCGCCCGGGATAATGTCCTCCTATATCTTTGCCCGTAAACCCGGTGATAAAGTGACGATTTCCGGTCCTTACGGTGAGTTTTTCGCCCGTGAAACCGACAAGGAAATGGTTTTTATCGGCGGGGGTGCCGGTATGGCTCCGATGCGGTCGCATATTTTTGATCAGCTGAAACGGATCAGAACCGATCGTAAAATCAGCTTCTGGTACGGAGCCCGTTCCAAAAAGGAGATGTTTTACACTGAAGAGTTTGAAGAGCTTGAGCGGGAGAATCCTAATTTCACTTTTCATGTGGGACTTTCAGATCCTCTGCCCGAGGACAACTGGGACGGATATACAGGTTTTATCCACGATGTTCTGTATGATAATTATCTGAAAGATCACGAAGCCCCGGAAGATGTGGAATATTATCTGTGCGGGCCGCCTGTTATGAACGAGTGTGTAATCAATATGCTGCTTGACCTTGGTGTTGATCAGGATGATATCATGTTGGATGACTTCGGAGTCTGAAATCATTAAATCTGTCTGTGATTTCAGGCAAAGCGGTTCTGCTGCTGATATTGTTTTCTTCAGTTGAATCGGAAAGCAGATTTAGTATGACTGGAATTGTAATATTTATTGTTTTCATGCTCTTCACCTTCTTTATGGCGGTGGTTTTCAGGGCCAAAGAGCTTAAAGCCAGAAAGGCAGCTGATTCCGGTGTGGACAGCTGCTGTGGTAAATGCGGCAGGTGTGACAAAAAGATGTCTGAGCAATCAAAATGACAGGGGAAGACGCTTTTCTCCCCTGAAATACAATTCTGATGGAAGGTAATGAAATGAAATTCGGAAAAATAAAACTGGTATATTTTTCACCCACCGGAACCACAAAGGCAGTTGTGAGAGGAATTGCGGACGGTATAAACACTGATACGATAGAATGCGCTGATCTCACTCCGTCGTCCGCCGCTTCGTCAGAGCAGGAACAGATTCCGTCTGCTGTTCCGGTGATTTTCGGGGTTCCTGTGTACGGGGGACGTGTGCCTCTGACGGTTCTGGACAGGCTGCAGCATATCAAAGGTAATGGAACCCCGGCAGTGATTGTTGCGGTGTATGGCAACAGACGTTATGATGATGCCCTTCTCGAACTTAAAAATGTTGTTGAAGAGCAGGGTTTTATTCCTCTTGCGGGTGGAGTTTTCATAGGCGAACACTCCTATTCTTCAGAGAAGTCGCCTATTGCCGCCGGCCGGCCGGATGAACAGGACCTCCTGAAAGCCGAATCCTTCGGTGCCCGCATCAGGGAAGTGCTGGAAAACTTTGACCCTTCAGACGAACCGCCTGAACTGAAGGTGCCGGGTAATTTTCCCTACAGGGACAGAGGGGGGCTTTTTCAGTTCACTCCTGTGGTCGATGATGAGCTCTGCACTAAATGCGGACAGTGCGCCGCTGTGTGCCCTGTTGATGCCATATCGATTGACAAGCGCGTATGCACGGATGCAGATAGCTGTATCATGTGTTACGCCTGTATGAGAATATGTCCGGCGGACGCCCGCATCATGACCAATCCGAGAATTCCCGAAGCTGCCGCTATGATGAGTGTCAAGTGTGCGGAGCGCAGAGAACCGGAGATGTTTATGAGGTGGACAGATTGATGAACGCTGCGTAAGCAGCTCTGATAGGGAGTAAGTTGTGAAAGTTTTGATTACAGGAACAAGTTCAGGGATTGGTCTGGGGCTTGTTGATAGCGAGATTCAGGAAAAATTTATTCGGTTGAGGAAATCGATAAATATCCTGCCTGTAAACGTTTGCAGAGAGCTCGATTTACTGAGATTATGCCTGGGTTCCGGGAAGTGGCTCCCATACTGATTGACGGTATGAAAGAAGCTCTGAACTGTGAGAGCGGTTCTTTTGTGGATGTCAGGGAGATATGAAAAATAAGGGGTTGCTGACGCAGTTGCTCAATTATTTTTCTGCCACATATTGACAATATGTCATGTAAAAGGGTATAGTGGGGTTACTTATGAGAAGCATAACAACAGAGAATATTAACTTTTTTAACCTGCTTGTGGTTGTAATCGGGCGGGTTGCGCCCGTGTTGTATCCGAGTCGTGCGGGACTTTGTTGTAGTATCTGACAGTAATAGAATTTTATTTAATAGAGCCCGCCGTTTAATAATGGCGGGCTTTTTTTTAAGAAAAAACGAGGTAGTTATGCAAAAGCAGAAAGAAGGCAGAGATAGAAATGACATAAAGCATCCAGCGAGGACCGGAGCGCAGTGTGTAGTGGACGGTTTGGCCAAGGAAGGTTGCGAAGTTCTTTTCGGCTATCCCGGCGGTGCAGTTCTTGATATTTTCAACTCACTGTATGACGCCCCTTTTCAGTTTGTTCTTTCGCGGCATGAACAGGGGGCTGTGCATATGGCTGACGGTTATGCCCGAGCCACAGGCAAGGTCGGTTGCTGTATGGTGACATCCGGTCCGGGTGCAACCAATACTGTTACCGGTCTGGCTACTGCCTGTATGGACGGAATTCCCCTGGTCTGCATGAGCGGGCAGGTTCCGCTTTCGATGATAGGGAACGACGCGTTTCAGGAGGCTGATGTTGTAGGAATAACGCGGCCTGTCACCAAGCATAATTTTCTGGTGCGTAATGTTGACGAACTGCCTGATATTATTGCGCAGGCTTTTTACATAGCTTCTTCCGGAAAACCCGGGCCGGTTGTGGTTGATATTCCGAAAGACATTCAGAAACAGTCAACCACCAGGCCTGTGCCTGAAAAAGTTGACATGCGAGCCTATAAACCACATGTCGATTTTGATGTGGATGCGGTTGCTGAACTGGCCGGTATGATTAACAAGGCATCTTCTCCCGTTCTGTATGTTGGAGGCGGCACGATTGCAGGCAATGCTGCCGGGGAGATCACGGATCTGGCGCGTAAAGCGCGTATTCCTGTAGTGACAACCCTCATGGGTATGGGGGCTTTCCCCGGAGATGATCCTCTGGCTCTGGGAATGCTCGGGATGCACGGTTCCGTTGCAGCTAATTATGCTGTGGATAAGTGTGATCTGCTGATATCCGCAGGTGCACGGTTTGATGACCGTGTAACCGGCAATATATCGGAGTTTGCGAAGAAGGCGGAAATCGTTCATATAGATATTGACCGTTCAGCAATAGGAAAGAGTGTCCGTTGCGACCTCGGTATAGAGGGATATTTAAAACCTGTTGTAACCTCACTTATCCTTCAGGTTGAAAAGGTTGAAAATCGCGAGTGGGCGGAGACCACACTGCGTTGGAAGGAACGCCATCCTTTCACATATCCGGAAAAGGGAGATGTGATAATGCCGCAGTATGTGATAGAAAGAATTTATGAAGTCAGCGGCGGTAAAGCCACGATAGTGTCAGATGTCGGACAGCATCAGATGTGGGCAGCTCAGCATTACTTTTATACGCGTCCGCGCAGTTTTCTTTCATCCGGCGGACTCGGAACTATGGGTTTCGGATTGCCAGCCGCCATAGGCGCGAAATTTGCCTGTCCTGATGATCTGGTTGTCTGTGTTACCGGTGACGGCGGAGTGCAGATGAACTTCCAGGAGCTGGTGGTTGCTGTTGAGCATAAACGCCCTGTCGTGGTGGTTATTCTGAATAACAGTTTCCTCGGCATGGTTCGCCAGTGGCAGGAAATGTTTTATGATCAGCGTTATTCCGGCGTTACTCTCAAGCAGAAAGGGCGCAAGAGAATGGAGATGATAGAAGAAGCCGCGGGTTATCTGCCTGATTTTATCAAACTCTGTGAAGCTCATGGCGCGAAGGGAAAGCGTATTTTTACCAGAGATGAGGTTGATTCAGCTCTGAAGGAGGCCTTTGAGAGCGGTGAGACTTGTGTGATTGAGTGCATTGTTGATCCGGAGGCCAATGTGTTTCCCATGATTCCGCCCGGACAGGCGGTTTCCGCTATGATTACCAGTCTGGTTTAAAAAGATCAGGTGTTCAGGGTGTAGGCCGTTTGCGGCTTTGTGTAAGATCAGCACAAGTTTATAGTTGCCAGCAGCCTGTTAATGAGATATTTGCAGTGCAGTTCTGAACATTCGCGGTCTGATAATCTGAATTCCTGCATACGTCAGGAAGCTTTTGAATGGAAGTGAATTATGAATAATATTATTAACTGTTTAGTTGAAAATGAACCGGGTGTTCTTGCCCGTATAGTCGGGCTTGTGTCCGGTCGCGGATATAACATTGAAACACTCAATGTGGGTCCCACACTGGATAGCAATGTCTCTAAAATGACTATGGTTGTTCCTGGTGATGAAAAAATTATCGCACAGGTGATACATCAGGTTTCAAAACAGATCAATGTGATAGAGGTTGTCAATATGACTGAAAAACGGCACCTCAACCGTGAAATGATTCTGGTGCGTGTCGCATGTAAGAACCATGCCGACCGCATAGAAATAGTTGATCTGGCAAATCTGTTTGAGGCTTCCGTAATTGCGGTTCAGGATGATTCGGTTACGCTTCAGATGATAGGAGACCAGGAGCATATCTGTGATTTTCTGCGTCTTTTTGAGCCTTATCATATTATTGACATTTCGCGTTCCGGCGTTATTGCTGTGGGACGCGAAAACTCTAATGCTGGCTTCGAAAACTGAGCATTTACACATAAATTATTAACTGCGAGAAGCAGAAATCTACGATAGAGAAGTGTTTATGAGATCTATTGCAACAATAACTCCTGCAACCCGGATGTGCGGGATTATAGGAAACCCCGTGGAACACTCCATGAGTCCGGCACTGCATAACCGTGCTTTCAGTGAACTCGGGCTGGATTATGTATATATGGCTTTCAGGGTTGAATCGGGAAATGTTTCTGAAGTTCTGGACGCTATGCGTGTAATGGATAATTTCAGGGGCTTGAGTGTGACGATTCCTCATAAGGTTGAGGTTGTCTCCTGCCTGGACAAAATTTCTGAGACCGACAGAAGTATAGGTTCCGTAAACACCGTTATCAATGACCACGGGTGCCTGCGCGGAATGGGAAGTGACGGTCCCGGCGCCCGCAAAGCCCTGCTTGACAGCGGTCTGCAGCCCGAAGGCGCCCGTGTTGCCATTCTAGGTACCGGCGGGGCTTCACGGGCAATCGCTTTTGATCTGGCCTTTAATGCTCGCCCTGAAAAACTGACACTGATGGGAATTGTCGCGGAGGAACTCAAGCAGCTTACCCGTGATATTGCGTCCAAAACCGATCTGCCAGCAGAAGGTGTTCTCCTGGATGACGCATCACTTGCCAAAACCGTGGAAAACAGCAACATTCTCATCAATGCAAGCCCTGTAGGGATGTATCCGGATGTTGACAAAAGCCTTGTTCCCTCTGAATTGCTTCATTCCGGACTGGGGGTTATGGATATTGTTTATAACCCGCTGACAACCAGACTCCTCGGTGATGCAGAAGAAAAGGGCCTTGTTACTGTCAGTGGATTGGAGATGTTTGTGAATCAGGCGGTTATTCAGTTTGAAAGCTGGACCGGATCTCAGGCTCCGAAAGAGGAGATGCGTGAAGTAGTGCTGCAACGGCTGACTAAGTCGTAGATAACTTTTATGCCTTGCCCTGCATTCCGAATCCCGAAGAAATCCGATATATTTTTCATAAAATCCGGTTGAAAAATTATCAGTTCTGTCATATAATTGAAACGAAATTTTTAGAGAGGTTGTAACTATGGCTAAGAAAGACGTATTTGTAGAATCATCAAAAAAACGATTCGAAGTGGCTGAGGCCAGTGACGTCAAGCTGGGTATGGGCGGTACATTCAAGGCTGAAGAGGTCGGGGTTCTCGGCACCGAAAGCGGTAATATACCTTGATTTATTTGTTCGTTTTTAACAACTTATCAAGTTGAACTCTGCGATGATATGTTATATAGCCGGTATTAAGTTTGAGTTCAGCGGAATAGAGGCGGATAAGTTCAACAGGAACTTTCTGCCTTTTTTGTGTCCTGAACCCGATGGCCGTATTGATGCCGAATGTCACGTGGATGTTATAGGAGCCAGTGATGATCTGTGCGGATCGGAAAGCAACAAGCCCTGGTCTTTTCAGCTTCTTGATGGGCAGGCTGTTCTGACCGGCGCCAATGCCGATGGTGAACTGTTGTGGCGCATGACAGGTGAAACTCCGTTTGAAGAGCTTTCATTCGCCTGGAATCAGGATTCGTTTTTTGAAACATACAATAATAAAAGACTCGGTTCGTTCGGTATCATTGCTGTACTTGCTCTGGTATTGCGTCTGATTGAACTGAGAGGGGTTGTATTACACTGTTCCGCATCTGTTGTTGACGGGGCAGGTATTATTTGTACGGGGCGTTCCGGACAGGGCAAAAGCACAGTTTCCGGCCTGTTGAAGGAGGCGGGAATCGATGTCCTGACTGATGAACGTGCGGTAATAAGGATTGATGAATCCGGTCTGCGTGTTTACGGGTCTCCCTGGCCCAGTTCAGGAATGTGCGTTATCAATGGCTCCGCTCCGCTGAAGAAACTTTACTTTCTGGAGCATGGTCCTGTAAACAGGTTGCAGTCGCTGACTCCGGGTGGAACTATGAAGCGGCTGCTTGATGTGGTTATGGTGCCCTGGATGAACAGTGATTTTTTTGACCCGTTTATAAAGGTGCTGGAGAAAGTTGTTTCGGATGTTTCAGCATCGGTGCTGAGTTTTGTGCCTGACAGTAGTGTTGTGGATTTTATTCGTGAAGATCTGAATAGCGGATCGGCGCGAATGCGTGCGGATTTAAAATAGGGGATTACGAATTAAGCGGATGAGACAAAGGAAAACATGATGAGTGTAAGAGTAAGATTTGCTCCGAGCCCTACGGGGAACGTTCATATAGGTAATATACGGGCGGCAATATTCAACTGGCTGTTTGCCCGGCATAATAAAGGGAAGTTTCTTTTACGGATTGAGGATACGGATCGCGAACGTTCTACACCGGAGGCTATCAATAATCTTCTTGAGTGTATGCAATGGCTGGGCCTGGACTATGATGAGAAGCCGGTTTACCAGAGCGGGAATATGGAACGCCATCTTGCTGTGGCGGAAGACCTGCTTGCAAAAGGTCTGGCTTACAGGGAGAATAAAGGCGGGGGCGGTGAGTGTGTGGTTTTCCGCATGCCTGCTGAAGGACGCCTCAGTTTTGATGATCAGGTGAAAGGGGTACTCAGAAAAAAAGCTAAAGACACCCGTGATTTTGTTATCGTACGCTCAAACGGAACTCCGGTTTTTCACCTTGCCAATGTTGTTGATGATATTGATATGGGGATCACACATGTCATTCGCGGAGATGATCATGTGGAAAACACCTTCAAGCATATCGAGCTTTTTAAAGCGATAGGTGCACCGGTGCCCGGCTTTGCCCATCTGCCGATGATTGTTAATAACAGGGGAAAACCTTATTCAAAACGGGACGGAGCTGCATTTGTGGGTGAATTCAGGGAGCAGGGGTATCTACCTGAAACGCTTTTCAATTTTCTGGTGTTGTTGGGGTGGGCTCCCGGAGATGACCGTGAGGTGCTGACCCGTAAAGAAATGATAGAGCTGTTTACACTGGATCGCTGCAGATCCAGTGCAGCCAGATTTGATACCAAAAAGCTGGTATGGATGAACGGAGAGTATATACGCGGTAAATCGCGTGAGGAATATTCAGAGAAATTTATTGAAAGGGTTACAGCCGCCGGATTTTCAATTAAAGGCCTTGATATAGATGGCATTATGGAGCAGATGCAGGTGCGGACTAGATTCTATTCGGATATTCCCGGCAACTGTGCATATTTTTTTACAGACAACTACCCTTTCAATCCTAAGGCAGTGAAAAAAAGACTGCTCAAGGATGGTGTTCCTGAACTGCTGGAGAAAATTGCTGGACTTTATGAAGGGCTGGATGTTTTTAATGAAGATTCAGCACATGATGCTCTGGCCGAACTGGCGGAGCAACGTGATGCAGGAATGGGTGCTCTGGTGCATCCAGTACGCGTTGCGGTTTCCGGACTTGCTGAAGGGCCGGGACTCTTTGAAATGCTGGTGCTTATCGGCCGCGATAAAGTCAGTGCCCGCTTGCGTTCAGTCGCACAACGTCTGCGTAACGGGGAGCAGTTATTTGAAGCGGACCCTGTGATGTTTGACATTTTTTCTGATAACTTAAAATTCCCCAACCCTCAACCTCCAACCCCTGAAATCTAATTATGTACGGATTTGCAATACTTGGAACAGGCCTGATCGCACGTTTTCATGCAAAAGCGGTTTCGGATGTGTCCGGAGCCAAACTTGTAGGGGTCTGCAGTCGTTCACAGGAACGTGCCGGGGCTTTTGCCGAAGAATTCGGATGCTGCGCGTATGTCAATCTTGAGCGTATGCTTAGAAATGACTCTGTTGATGTTCTGCTGGTGGCAACTCCATCCGGCCTTCATATGGAACCAACGCTTGCCGCGGCGCGGGCCGGTAAACATGTTCTCTGTGAAAAACCGCTGGAGATAACGCCTGCTCGTATTCAGAATATGATCGAAGCCCACCGTAATGCCGGCACACAACTTGGGTGCATATTTCAGATGAGGCATTTCCCCGTATTGGAACCGGTGCGCGAAGCATTGCGTAAAAAGCGTTTCGGCCGTATAACACATGCGGCGGTGTATATTCCGTGGTGGCGGTCAGCGGAATATTATTCCGAGTCGGAGTGGCATGGAACGAAAGAACTCGATGGCGGCGGTGCGCTGATGAATCAGTCGATTCACATGATAGATCTGCTCTGCAGTATGATGCCTCCGGTTGCATCCGTATCCGCTGTTCTTTCATCCCTCGGACATCCCGGTATTGAAGTTGAGGATTGCGCATCAGCATCAATCCTTTTTGAGGGAGGAGCATTGGGAACTGTCGTTGGGAGCACATCGTCCTGGCCGGGTCGTCCTAAACGTCTGGAAATTACGGGAACAGCCGGCACAGTGGTAATTGAGGATGACAATCTTCTGTGCTTTGATTTTCGTGATGCGGAAGCTCAGGATGAAGCAATACGGCGGATGTTTTCTGCCGGAGCTGATCGCGCAGGTGCGGCGGATCCTGGTGCGATGACTCACGCCGGACACAGTGCCTGTATCAGCGATTTTGTCAGGGCTCTGCGCGAAAACAGGCCCTGCGAGGTCAACGGCGTTGAGGCCGGTAAATCAGTCGCGTTGATAGATGCGATATATCGCTCTGCCAAAATGAGAGCTGCTGTGGATTTCCGTGGAATGTAGCATGTTGTAATGCGGGATGTCATGTCCGGCCGATTTGTTGAAATTATATCGACTGATGTATTCCGTATCCCACACCTCGGATCACGGTTTTTTCTTTTGGCATCAGAACCTCCCCATTATCATGCGTAAAGCCATGTTGGAATTCGCGGCCACAGCCTCCGTCAAAGCGGGTAAAGAGTTATATTCATCCTGCTGTTCGTAGAAATGCAGATAACAGTTTCTTAACATTGCCAGCGCTGCGACTATATTCGGATTCCGGCTTCGCGTTGCGTCTTCCA
>JAWOEI010000032.1:0-11302 GCA_046482825.1 Kiritimatiellia bacterium | reverse complement strand
TCGAATTCAGGCTCAAGGATGCAACTCTGGTTCCAATTGCAGCGGGAGGACTGCTTTTCGGTATAGGCTGGGCGATCGCAGGTTTCTGCCCGGGAACAGCTGTGGGGGCTGTTGGTGAAGGCAGTCTGCATGCCGTCTGGGCGGTGCTGGGCATGCTGGTCGGTGCCGGTGTGTACGCTGAAGTCTATCCTTATCTCCCGTCTGAATATATGAAAATGTGCGATTTGGGAAAGGTGATGCTGCCGGAATTAGCGGGTATCAGTTACTGGACAGCTCTGGGGATTATGGCTTTCGTTTTCCTTGTGTTTCTTGTTTATATCGAAAGAAAATGACGATATTTACCGGGGAAGGTATATCCTGTTATCAGTAGCGGATTCTGAGCAGGTTTCGTTCATCTGGTAATGGAGGATGGAGCAGCACAGAATGAAAATTTTGTTCCGGTGCCGGTAAGCAGAAGGTTTTTGCGTAACATAGTTGCCGGACATTGGGCGCAACGTTGATTTTTTAACCGGATACTTCTTGAAACAGTCTGTGCTTGACCAAACGGGCTTGTGATTGTAAAGTACGTCGGTTGTTTATCAGTTATACGATTTTAGGAGTTATTACATGAGTGAAGAGAATAAAGAGTCCAGACTTCAGCGCGGTGTGCTTGTTGAATTTGATTACGCAGTGATGCCCGGACATCGGATTATGCTGGATGTATGCAAAAAGAAATTTGCGGAACACAAACTTGAAATCGACGGGATATTGATGGCCCGTTACATGTTTGGCCGTTCTTTTGTTGCCGGTCTCAGTGCTTTGTGCCGTGCACAGGATATTTCATCCTTTGAGGTCTCTGACATGGCCGAGGAATGCAATAATCTTTTTGCGGAACGTGTCAAAGCCGAACTGAAGGATGTGCCCGGTGGATTTATTGATTTCGTCAAGGCCCTTGCTGAAAAGGAGCTGAAGGTCGTTCTGTTTTCAAGAGTCGAAAGTGAAGTCCTGCAGGCGCTTTTTCCCGATCTGACGGAGGAGCAGTTAGGGGTTTCCGAAGATATGACTTCAAGTTTCTGTTTTACCAGCTGGGAGGGATGGCGCCGTTTTGCACGTAAAAACGATTTACATGAACGCTTGTGTGTCAGTATCTGCGGAAGCGGGCTTTCAGTAAAAGGAGCCCTTACAGCAGGAGTCAGCTCAATTGTGCGCGAAAATGATATGGTGGCCTATCAGGATATCAGCGGTTGCGATAAAAAGATCGAAGAGTTTGATCCATCTCTGATTAAAGAGGTCGAGCGTCTGCTGCATCTTGGTTGATCGAGGTATAGCGACCCTAACGCAGCAGAGTCCCAACCAAACTGAGCCTATGTTATATACAAAATTAATTATATTATTTGGTCAGTTTAATAACTGAGCTGCTCAGATATTTCCTGGTGTTGTATGCGCTGAAATCAAATATTTTATTATGCACTTCACAGGCGTATATCTGCGAATTGATGCAAATCGTCAAATTTACGGCAATTTGCATCATGCATCTTCCGAGGTGAAGCACCCCGGCTACAGTGCGCGAATGCCAGTTAAACGTCATGCGGATGTGCTGTAGGGCGGGGGCCGTGACCCCGCCGTGTACCGATTCTCAGATGCGCCCACTTCACAGGCATATATCTGTTTTGCCTTGAGTAATGAACTCAATGCTGGCATGCTATAAACATGACTGTTCATGATAAATATAGAGAAATGCTGCAACGACAGCTGTTCTGATGGAGGCTGGCATTGAGTTGATGCGACAGAATATTAAACGCTCTCATCCTACGTTGCACCATGAACAGACAGAGGAGCTTCTTTCATCATGGCTGTGGCGCGCGGACGACCCTATCCCGGGTGATATCGCTGGCGCTGTTCATGTCCGGGAGATGAGAGGATTCAATCGCTTGCGCAATCTCGTCGAAGCTGTCATGCAGGCTTGGCATGAATTTCATGTCATCCCCACGTAGCTCTTTTTCAGTTGCTATGTTTATACAGTCATGACAAATTAACAACCCAAAACGCGAAGCGTTTTCTACCAAAGATGCGACGGTTAAAACATATACTGACGAGGAATATTCGAACTGCGCATATCACATAATCTCACT
Organism: Kiritimatiellia bacterium; assembly: GCA_046482825.1. GTDB lineage: Bacteria > Verrucomicrobiota > Kiritimatiellia > RFP12 > UBA1067 > M55B167. Next base: position 9,191 of record JAWOEI010000032.1, on the reverse strand, counting down.
TTGGTTGCGGTCCCGCTCAGCGGGGCAGCTTTGGTTGATAGAAATCGGAAAGAAATTTAATATGAACGAGAAAAAAACACCTATAGAAAAACTGCTTGATGTGATGCGGAAGCTTCGCGGCCCTGACGGATGTCCGTGGGATAGGGAGCAGACGGTTTCATCGCTTAAACCGTGCCTGCTTGAGGAGTGTCATGAACTGCTTGAGGCTATGAATGGAGATGACACGGCCTTGCATATCGAGGAGCTGGGGGACGTTCTCCTGCAGGTTGTTTTTCAGTGTATAATACGTGAGCAGGAGGGGACGTTCACATTCGATGATGTTGCCAGGGCCATTACCGCAAAGCTCGTCAGACGCCATCCGCATGTTTTCGGTGATGTGAACGTCAATGGATCAGGAGATGTTCTTAAAAACTGGGAACAGATCAAACAGCTTGAAAAAAAGGATAAACCGGAGCATTCGGCTCTGGACGGCGTGCCAGCAACTCTGCCGGCTCTCCTGAAGGCTCAGCGTATGCAGTCTAAGGCCTCGCGCGTCGGGTTCGACTGGAAGCATGCAGCCGGTGCCATAGACAAAATTTATGAAGAGATTGACGAACTGATTGAAGCTTTGGAAAACAAGGATGCTGAAGAAACTCAAAAAGAAGTCGGGGATCTGCTTTTTTCCGTTGTCAACTATTGCCGTTTTATTGATGTGGATGCTGAAAGTGCACTCGAACTGACCAACAGAAAATTTTCGTCACGGTTTAAAGCTGTTGAAAAAAAAGTCAGAGAAACGGGACGTGACATGCGGAAGTGTACACTGGAAGAACTCGATTCTATCTGGGATGAGGTTAAGATAAGAATGAGGGATGAGGAATAAATTTCAAGGCAAAAATTGAAATTATAGCGACTAATGTTGGTAGTGCCGGAACTCAGCTACACAGTGGCGTGAATCCAGCATTACGGTAAATGCAAATGCTTGCTTATGAGCGATAAACTTCTAGTTGTTTTTGAGCATATCAGGTGATATTATCTGGTGACTTAAACAACCCCTGGCATTATTTATATTAAAAGCGTATCAAAGGAGATAAATATCATGGAGTCGATTAAAGGCACACAGACAGAGAAAAATGTTCTGACTGCATTCGCAGGAGAATCTGCAGCTCGTAATCGCTATACATACTGGGCCTCAAAGGCAAAAAAAGACGGTTATGTGCAGATCGCCGCAATTTTTGAAGAAACCGCCAATCAGGAAAAAGAGCATGCTAAACGTCTGTTTAAATTTCTTGAAGGTGGAGAAGTCGAAATCACAACAGGGCTTCCTGCCGGTGAAATCGGTGCTACAATCGATAACCTGAAAAGCGCTGCTGAGGGCGAAGAGCATGAATGGCAGACTATGTATCCTGAGTTTGCCAAGATCGCCCGTGAAGAAGGGTTTGAAGTTATAGCCAAGGCTATGGATAGTATTGCCGTTGCTGAGAAATATCATGGTGAACGTTATCGTACTCTGGCTGCCAACATAGAGAACGGAGCTGTGTTCAAACGTGATTCAGATGTGACAATCTGGCGTTGCCGTAACTGCGGTTATCTGCACGTCGGTTCCGAAGCTCCTGAGTCCTGTTCCGCATGTATACATCCGCAGGCGCATTTTGAGCTGAAAAACGCTGACTGGTTCTAAGGCAGTCCGCCTCCGCTCTTTTTTTATTTTGTATCCAACGTAATGCACTCCGCAGAGTGCAGAGTCAGTCACTTAAGCCTGACAGGCTTCGTAGAATTTATTTGAAAAATGCTTCGTAGTGTGGCAGCGGTGCGAAAATGCCACCGCTTTTCGCATAGAAATCCCTGTCCAGATTAAAAACACCTTTTTTTGTTTTTGACCATTCTGCATCAGGATAAGGATGGTAACTGCGCATGGCCTCCCAGTTTCTGTAGTTCTGGTGGCCGTTTGTCTCCAGCAGTCCCATGCCTTCAAGCCCCGGGAATGCATCCAGACGGGCGGCCACATTTTTATTCCATTCAACCAGTATGGGATTGACCGTGAGGTCAGCGCAGAAACATGGCACATTGTGCTGTTTCGCAACATTGGCGATCTTCATGGTCATGCTGAGTGTCTTGGCTATTGCCTTGAGAGCAATCGCCCTGTAACCCATTTCGATACGCTCCATGGCATCCTTATCTGTATGAGCGCTTTCATCGGCGGCCAGCCTGACAGGAATGTCATGCACATCAATATCGAGATCTTCATCAAAGGGTTCCTCTATCACTGCTATCTGGTCAAAAGCACCGATCTTCACGGCATGGTCCAGCAGACGAAGGAGTGTTTCTTTATTCTGGTATCTTCCATTGGCATCAAAGTAATAGGGCAGTTTCCCGTCCTTTGTGTAGGGGGTGCGGCAATTGGAGAGTGTCTTATGAATGGCACTGAGCCGATCCATATCTTTCCTGAGCATTTCTTCCTGAGTGCCTTTCTGTCCGATTTTTATCTTCATGAAGAAATAGCCGTCATCAGCCGCCTCCTTGATTTCGCTGATCGGAATGGTGTAAGCCATCAGGGGAATAGAAGCAACCTTTTCATGATGCTGTGACAGGGCCGGTTTGTACCTTTCCGGAATCAGGTTGTCAAAATCAGTTATGCCATGCTCTTTGGCGTAAAGCAGCCAGACGGCGTTGTCAACACCGACGAGAGCATTGAGAGCAAATGTCTGACGCAGTTTCGGCATGCGGCAGATTTTCCTGCCATATTCATACACCTCGGCGAAAAGCTCGTCATTTAATGCTACAGGGTCAGTAAAGCTTTTGCCTTTCAGCAGGTTGAGCGCATGATTTGTCATGGAAAACAGCAGAGCATCGCCACCACTCTCGGAGTTAGCCGCAAATACCTTCGCGTCACTCCACAGAACATTATGGGTGCAGAGACCGATGCCCTGCTTGCCGCCGGTTGATCTCACCATGGCCGCACTCTGCCAGATGTTGGTGAGTGCACCTCCTTTAAAACCGAAAGGACGCAACAGCGGTTCACGTTCAAATTCACAGCCGGTTTCGGCAATGGTTATGACTTTCTGGGGTCCGGGTGCAGCAGATCCTTGAGGAATGATGGATTTGCAGCCTGCAGCGGCTCCTGCCATTGCGATTGATGCTGTCTTGATAAAATCTCTTCTGTTCATGTTTTCTCTCTTTTAGTGGTTTGACAGAATTACATAATTAAAATAATTTTGTAAGCAATGACATCATGTTAATCCTGTAATCATGTCCAATAAGATTTTGCGTATAACTTGTACATGGTTTATCGAAGTGACTGTTTATGCTTTCTGATACGCTTCCCTGTAAAACGCGCACTCTTTCTTTGATCGTTCAACAGTCAGTTTGGCTTTTTCAGCTTCAGGCAGTTTCTTCTCTTTCTTGCTGAGCAACGCCCATTCTATGTGCACGGTTGCCGGTACGTTGACCTTAAGCTCTTTCAGCAACTTGAAATACACATTCCAGGGGACAACACCTTCGCCGGCGGGGAGATTGCGGGGGTAGGGCATGCCATTGCGTTTATTTTTAAGGTCAAAATCCTTCAGGCATATGCTTTGAATCCACGGTGCAATCAGACGTGTTCCCAGCTGCCATGATCCGGTGCTTTCCGCTATCGCATGGCGCACATCATACTGACACCCCATCCATTTCGGGTCAATGTTTTTCAGAACTTTGTACAGATCCCAGATTACGCCGCCGAAAATTCCCGGTTGCCAGGCGTGGTGGTTCTGATAGCAGCCGGTAATGCCGACAGATTCGTTGAGCCTGGCAATACCTTCCATTGTGCGGGAAAACTCATTAAGATTTGTTTTCATGTTTTTTTTGAAGTCATAAAAGAAATAGCCCATCCGGTAGATCCCGACACCGTTACCGGCAGCGGTTTTCAGAACTCTTTCCTGTACGGGATCATTGCCTGACATGACATTTGTGACAATCATCTTCACTTTTAGTCCCTGCTTCTCAGCAGCCTTCACGGCTTTAGGCAAGTCGCGTTCCGCATTTTCCGGAAGCACATGACCTTTAGGACGCACGGTTAGGTCGATGCCGTCGGCACCCGCCTTTGCCAGACTCTCCGCCAGTAGATCATAATTCATCCACTGCAACGGTTTTGAGAAATAGTTCACATCCAGTTCTGAACACGCAGTGCTTCCCAGGGCAGGTGCACTTATTGCTGCACCGGCAGCCAGCATGCCGGTTTTTATAAAATCACGTCTTTTCAAAATCTGTTCTCTTTTTGTTTTTTTATAAACTTTAAAATGCAAACTTGTCATGGGTTTTAGTCCCGTGGAAGAGATATTTGAAACACACACACAGTTTCAATTTAAACATGTTCCCGCCGGGCTTAAAACCCGGCGGGAACATACCGGCGCAACCTAACATTTTGCCAAGTCACACCGCCTTGTCCGCCACAACCGTAGGCGACGGAGGTAATCGCAATGCGCGAAGTAGTAATCCCGAATTCTGAATACTTAACCTAGTTTCCATGGTTTGCGATATTCGTAATGCAGCAGCTCGTTGGCAGCATTGCTGTTTGTGAAACGTTCTTTGTCGACATCCCACTCCAGACGCTGCTTCACCTTTACCGCTATATTAGCCAGATGGGCGAATGATGTTGAGCGGTGTCCTTCTTCCAAAGGACAGAGAGGGGTGTTGCGGCTCTTAACGCATTCAACAAAATCATGTATAAGCCCTCCGGTGCTGACTGAACTGCTGCCGTCCGCCAGAGCCTTTTCTTTTACGTTGTACTCCTCTTTCTCAACCTGTTTTTTCCAATGCTGGAACTGGCCGGGTCGGGACGGAATAATCTGGTAACCTTTTTCATCTGCATAGACTACCCCTTTGGAACCGCGTATCACGATTTCACCATAAGGGAGGTTCGGACCACCACACGATTCCAGTATTTTGAAGTCAATCATCCTTCCGGATGCGAATTCAAAGGTAACACACATTGTATCCGTGATGTCGGCGTCATGATCGATAAACTTTGTGCCGTGTGCTGTAATCGCTGCAGGCGCCCTCTCCTGCATCATCCAGCGGATGACATCCATGTAATGAACGCCCCAGTTGCCCATCTGTGATGAGAAGTCGTTGTACCAGCGAAATTTATAGGGTGCAATATTGTATTGATAGGGTCGGAAGGCCCGCGGTCCGAGCCACATATCCCAGTTGAACCCCGGAGGCGGATCAGCGGGCTTCTGTCTGCCGATGCCGTTGGGGTACATATTGCTTATACGCGCCGCACTGGCAATGGTCAGTTCACCAAGCTTGCCCGCATGCAGTTTTTCGGCCAGTTGCCGGTAGGCGGGGTTTCCGCGGCGGTTCAGACCTACCGCCACAACGCGCCCGGTACGTTTCTGTGCATCAACCATTCTGCGACCTTCGACAATCGTTGCAGTCAGCGGTTTTTCAACATAAACATCTTTGCCGGCATTAACCGCATCAATGGTCATCAGCGCATGCCAGTGATCGGGGGTTGCAATGCAGACAGCATCAATATCTTTGTCCTCAAGCAGCTTGCGGTAATCATCATAGAGTTTGGGCTGTTTGGTGAATTTTTCTCCCATCTTCGGAATGCGACCGCCGAGTTCATCTTTGATACGCTGTGCAACCTGACTGAAATCCCGCAGCATGTAAGGCTTGTAAACATCACACAGCGCAGCCACTTCAATTTCAGGTTCACGCATAAATAAGCGCATCAGCTGCGTTCCCCGGTTCCCTGTTCCGATGAATCCCATGCGGATTTTATTATTTGCTCCCTGTGCCCTGCTGATGGAAGGCGCTGCTGCGATACTGGCTGCGGCCAACGACCCACTCATGAAATTACGTCGGTTTGTCCTGATTTCTGAACTCATATTTCTTTCCTTTAAGTTGATTACGGTGTCAGCGTTTACTGCTGACAGAGATTGTGCTTTGTACCATTCTGATCTGATACATGCTTTCACCGATCTCCTTCGCTACTTTGACCATTATCGCAGTATTTTGAGAACGGTTTTTGACAGAGAGCACATATATTGCCGACATAACCATTAATGATACAACTTTTGTCAGACACAATACTTGCAATATAAACTAAACACCTTCACTAGCATCCCATTAGGGATGTTGGAAATTATTTCTAATTCCATTATTGTTATTTATATTATGGGGGGGGGGTGAAAATGTCAACCCCATAATCGCGCATTTTTTGATACCGCGTTGCGTCATAATTAATGACACCGAAATAGAATTCTTACATTGATGTGCAGTTTCAGGTTGCGTCAAAAATGATGACACCGAAAATAGAGGCATGAAAATGTCACATGAAGAGAAAATCAAATATGTCGCAATCATGCGCAGAAAATATGCTGCGATGATTACAAAGCTTGCAAAAGGTCGTGTTCTTGATGATTTCTGTGAAATGACAGGACTGAATCGCAAACATGCAATAAAGAAGCTTAATAAGCGTGCCGGCAGGTCTAGAAAGCGAGGCAGGCCGTCTGAAGGGACTAAGGAGGGGCTGCAACAACGCCCGCAGCACCTGCTTCCGCCGAAATCCGGGCCAGATTGAGACTCTCGGAAAAAATCGTATCTGTAACACCGACCAGAACCGGTACGCGTCCATCCACCTGCTTGCAGACCCTTTTAACCAGTTCATGCCGTAGATCATAATTCAGGTCCGGTGCCTCTCCTGTGGTTCCTAATAAGAAAAGTCCATGCACATGACCTTCGAGAATGTGTTCTACCAGGCGTTGCAGACCTTCAATATCCAGAGTTTCATTATCTTTCAAGGGGGTGACCATTGGCGGCACTATACCCCGTAGGGGTTTTTCCAACATAAAATTCCTTCTCTTTCTCAAAACGCACAGCGTTTTTGACTAAAGCTGCAGTATTTAAATTACAACCGGAAAATTAAAGGCAACAGCTTTGCACATTACTTAAGCTGAATCTTGATTCCCTCTAAAAGCAGCTTCTGCTCAATTAACAGGGTTACATTTATAGCACAGACATCGAATTACGTCTTACAAAATAATCGACTGGACTATTTTAAACATCAGGGGCAAACAAAAGCGATTCTTTTTCAGATGCTCTCTGCTATAATTTTCTCTGTATGCCTTCAATTGATCCAGAATGACGAAAAGGCGTAAATCAGCTGCATAAGACTGCTGATGGGCTATATTGTCATATCCAGGGAGGGGCTCCCTCCTCGGAGCGCGGAACGTCGCAGGGCAATCATTTTCCCTTGAATCAAATTTTAAAATAGTGCTATATTGTGTTTTGTTTAAAAGTTGAACAACGGTTACAAAATTAAAAAAGACTTCGTTATGTTATATCTGGAATCCTTAATAAGCTGCAAGATATATAAAATTATTGGTGTATTGACTTTATTGATTTTTGTAAATGGGTGTATTAGTTATGAAACTAAAATTAGTTTGGCAAACGATCCGAAAACACCTGCAATAGAATTGAGTAAATTGTCTGAGGATTCCGACTATAGGATCAGAAAATGCGTGGCGGCAAACCCCGGCACCCCTCGAAAGGTATTGGAAAATCTGGCCGAAGATGAACAGTCCAGAGTACGCTCTCAAATTTGCTATAACCCTAATTCATCAGCTTTTGCCTTGTCTACGTTGGCACTAAAGGGTGGATTATACGTATCCGATGGCATGGCTTATATACAACACCCGCAAATGCATTCAAAGCGACCTTTGTATATGTTGGGTTATGCTATACTTACGTCTGAGAGCACTGAATCATTTATTAAAAAACGCATAGAATTGGCGAACAAAACAGAAAAAATTGACCGACTCAAGATTCTTGCTCATGACTCATCAAACCGCGTTAAGAGTGCTGTGATCGACAACAAGTTTACTCCAGTATCAGTTTTTGAGATGCTGTCCAAAGACTCTGATGATTATATCAGGGCAAAAGTTGCCGGTAAAAAAGGTATTTCGCAGGAAGTGCTGACAAAGCTCTCTAAGGACTCAAATGAAAATGTCAGAAAGGCCGTCGCTTCAAACACAGGAACACCTGAATCAGTATTAGTTCGCCTATCAATTGACAAGCAGTATACCGTACGCTGCCATGTTGGCCGAAACCCCACTACGCCACCCCATTTATTAAAACGCCTTGCGGAGGATTACAATTCTGATGTTCGCGCATCCGTGGCTGAAAACGAAAAGGCTCCGGTTGAATTAATACGAAAATTGGCAGATGATAAGAATTACAAAGTTATAAAAAATATCGCCGCTAACCCTAATACACCCGTTGATGTTTTAAGAAAGTGCAAAAATCGTAGCGGATTATGTATGAATAGCTGTCTCGTTCGTAACCCAAGTACCCCAAACGATTTGCTCGAAGAAATCGCACAAGGATACTCTAGCGATAGCTCTACTTATAAGAGCATTATGAACCATCCAAACTGTTCATCAAAAACTTACGAAATTGCCAAGAAGAATTACCACAAAATCTGTGAACAAATCGAACTGAAACGCAAACGCATTGCAGAGGTCGAGTTAAAAAAATCACTCGCAGATGCTCAAGATTTGTCAACCACAATAGAGAGACTTAATGAGTTATCATCCCACTATAATACGATTGCTGTACGTGTTGCTGTAGCTAAAAACCCTAAAATCACGCTAGATATAATAAGAAAATTGTTAAAAGAAAAGGACGAAGCTATTTTCAAGGCTTTATGTTCCAATCCTGATGCGGTTCAAAAGATCACTAAACAAATCGCGTTAGAGAATGCGCAAAAGCAAGCACTTATCAACAAAGAGAAAAACACACAAAATTCAAACAACTTTTCAAGTAGTTCATATCGCATGAAAAGTTCATCCAGCTCTAGTCCTTCCTATCAGCCATACACACCGCCACCGCAAAAATCTTTCAACTCTAATATGGACCGAATGCACTATAATCAAAACATGGACATACTGAGAAACCGATATTAATATCCTCAACTAATTGCCTTCGAGGATGGGGGTCGTATTTAAATATATAACATTTGACTTGATCAATCCGGTATATTTCTGTTAAATTGACAATATCCCGAGACAGTTAAGACATCATGTTCCCGGCGGGTGGTACCACATAATAACCCGTGGGCTGGGCCGTCGTGCAATATTTGAGAGTGAGCGGGATCGTGGGCATTCTACTGTTCTATGTATATTCATCTTAATCCTGTGAGAATAAAGGGGTTGGGACTTGGTAAGTTG
>JAWOEI010000089.1:0-10348 GCA_046482825.1 Kiritimatiellia bacterium | reverse complement strand
GATAATGGAGCACTTCCTGAGGTTTCGAAATGGAAACAGCCCGACCTGATGAAGTTCCTCAACAAGTGTTCCCTCAAGGCGCATTATGTTGCGTAAATTACTCAGGAATTAATTATAAGTGTCGAATACAAGGCTGTTTCCGAATGTTTACCAGAGGTCGCAACATAATATACCTCGCAACATAACTGCGAATCGGTGCACGGCGGGGTCACGGACACCGCCCTACAGTAAAAATGCATTAGAACTGTAGCCGAGGTCCTTGACCTCGGAAGATGTATGATGCAAATTGCCGTAAATTTGACGATTTGCACCAATTCGCAGTTATGTTGTGCGCAACATAATCGCAGATGCGCCCGTGTGTACTACGAACTATGAGATATCCGGTTACAAACCGGATTTACGTTATTGTTCGTCTTTCGGCACAAAAAGATTCAGCAGAGTACCGGGACGTATTCCGTAGAAGTTGCACTGCTTATTCTTACCGAAACGCTGATCGGCGATATCGCCCTGATCCGCGGCTGCCACAATTATTTCGGGGTCTGCATCAGCCGGAATCTGGTCAACATGAGTCCAGTAACCGACATTGCTGTATTTTCTCAAATACCAGGGCAGCGGCCATGTATCCGGGGTTGGAACAGCTATGGCGATGAAGGTATCGAACCCCTGCGCCGCGGCAGCAGCTTTGTTGATGGAATCAACAAGCTCCATAGCGTCACGTCCGGTATGGGCATATACATAAGGATTTCTTGGATCCGCTGGCATTTTGTGACAGGCCCTGAAAGTTTGTCTGGTATGGCAATAGCCGAACCAGGCCGTGAAAACAATCACAGCCGCAACACCCGTATAACGGACAGACTTTGAGCTCCTCGCTCTGACAAAATCAACCACATAAGCTATACCGACCCCGGCCAGCAGAATATAGCCGTGAAGGAAGGAAAGAGCACACCAGGGAGTTTTATAGGGAATAGCGCAGTACAGCAAAGTGAGGACCAGGGTGTAAACCGTCATAAAGCGCACAAAAACATTATGAGCGGAGGCATCGGAACGCTGTCTGAAATAAGTCCCCCAGCTGACCAGCAGAGCTATGGCAGCGGGGATAAGCACGCTGGCCTCGCTCCACAGCGGTCCCCTGCCATACTTGAACCAGAAAATAATTTTGAAGTAGAAATTCCATGGATGCTGATGTTCCGGAACTTCAGTTGCCCGGAAAAGATAGGCTTTCACAGTTGCGAAGAGAGCATCGGTAACACCTTTAGGATAAGTGAAGAAAGATGAGAAAAAGACCACGGCGATGATAACGGCCGCACCGGCGGCAATCAGAAAATCAGAGGTGCTCCATCGTTCCCTGAAACGGCGGAATCCGAAAACAGCAAGAGCGGCGGTAGCCATGGCGGCAAAAGAGAGAACCGCTGTTTCTTTGGTGGCCACACAGAGTCCAGCGAAAATGCCGAACAGCGCGGCCATCACAGACCGTTTAGTCGCAGATCCGTTTTCCCGTCTCACCCGGAAATAGCCGTAAGCAGAGACAAACATTCCGGTCAGAAAACACACCAGCATTGTCTCCTGAATAAAAAACCGGCTGTAATAAGTCAGAGCCGGAGACACAGCTGTGAACAGCAGCGCGAAAAGCATTCCGTAACTGTTACTGAAAAGACCGCCGTTACGCTCATGCCTGCCCAACCCGCACATCAGCAGGAGAGTCAGAAGGCTGAAAGTCACAATAACCAGGCGGAAGTTCCACTCAGTCGTATCGGCAAAACAGTCTGCGGTTGCATAACAAAAGGGCATAGCCACAAAATACATTACCGGACCGTGATGATCACGGGGGTCGTAGTGGTACACGCCTGAATCCATAAGCATACCGGCGCGCACCGTCTGGTTGGCCTCATCTCCATGCAACGGTTTTTTATCCAGACCGGGAATGCGCAGAGCCATAGCAGCAGCAAATATCAGAATAACAGAAAAGATAAATAATATATTTTTCAAAGAATAACTCCTTGTAAAACTGTGCGAATTTTTCAAGCCGCCAGCTTGGTCCATTATCGCGTTGCGACAGCTCATACACTTCCAACTTACCACATATCACATCCTACGGAGTGCGCCAGCACGACTCTTCACCATCAGCGTCTCGGTCCCATACCGGGCATGCCGGCAGGGTTCTGCTGCATCATCTGCTGCAGAACAGGAATTGCCGCCTTTTTGAGAGCGGGGTTTTTCTCAAGTTCCTGCAGACAGGCCGACTGTCCGGCAGTAAAGGCTTTCTGCAACGCATATTGCATCTGCTGCTGCTGCCCTTTCACTCTGTAGATATCGGCCATTTCGAGCCAGGTCTGCCAATGCCGGGGATTGATTTTAAGTGCCTTCATAAATAAAGACGCACATTTATCCATCCTTTGAGCCTTTTTATAAACATCCGCCATCCTGATCAGAAGTTTAAAATCAGTGTCAGCAGGCATCTGACGGCTAACCATATCCAGAATACGGGCCGCATCTTCATTCTGGTTGAATCCTGACAGAGCGAAGGCTATTTCAAGTCTCTGGCTGCCGTCAAGTCCGGCAGCACCTGTTGAAGCAAGACGTTTCAGATAGTGGGCAGCCGACTGATTCTGTCCAATTTCACGATAGGCCATAGCAAGTTTATAGGTATCCTCCGGCGAAAGTTTCTTTTCCTCTTTGCCCTTTTCAATAAGCTTATTAATTACTTTCTGCGTACTGAGTATTTTTGAAACAAATTCATGAAACTGCTTCGCCTTCACGTTGTTCGGATCTTTTGACACAAAGTAGTTCAAGACATCCACAGCTTCAGCGTAACGTCCCCTGGGAAGAAGCACCTCCTGGAGCATACGGAAACTTGCTTCAGGGCTGAGAGGATAAAGAACACGCGCTTCGCGGTAAGCCTCCTCCCCGAACTGCGGTTTTCCGACGTTGCAGTACAGTCCAGCGATGGCACTACGCAGTTTGGAAAAAGATTTCTGCGCCGGAAGATCACGGCGGAAGGCGGGATCAGAAGTGAGACGTCTGGTATACCAGTCCCAGAAATCCATATCATTCTGAATCAGTTTATTTGTAAGCGAAACCTTTTCATCGTTGATTTTCATTATGAGACCATGCGGTGAAAGATAGGGATACATCCAGGGAATGACGTAACTCTCTTCAATATAGAAATCATGCCGGAATTTGTTCTTCCGAAAAATCATCTCGCATAAGATACCGTTTATCTCCATAACTCCCAGAGCACCGCTGACCTGCACACGGCCGTTATCTATTGTCAGATCCGCATTGGCCTTTCGTTTCCCGCTCTTGATTTCATCCACATATATCTGAAACGCTCTGGCGCTGTCATCCGGAGTCGGTATCCAGATATCATTCCCGTACAGATCACGCATAGTGTTCATATATGTGTTATCCGCCAAGGCATTCTGGGTGATAAGGAAAACATCTGGACGCACATCTGCGGAGTAGATCATATATGTCGGCACAAAACGTCCCGGATCTGTACCGCCGAAGAATATGGCATTATCCTCCATCTCCGGAGGATAAACCGGATTCGGCAGAGGTTCTTCGTCAGCTTCCAGCTCTTCCGTGACAGCATCGGCGCCGCGCAACTGATAATTGCCGAACTGCCAACCGAAATCATGGCCATTCTGCTCGGCGGCGCTCATAGCAAATACAAGATCTTCATTGTTGTAGTTCTCGTAAATCGGTATGGCGACTCCCAACAAACCCAGACAGCACAGAAAAATGCGGGCGGAAGGCAGCAGTTTATCCTGAAGCATTCCCTTGCGGACCATAAATTTAAAAAAGCGGTTTGCAACAACAAGCCCGAAAGAGAGACCGTAACCTATCCATATAACGAAAAGGCCGTGAGAACTGATGAATTTCACCTTCTGAATGAAATTATCCTGCAAGTCTCCCTTGATATTGGCAAGAGCTACAAGAAGAATACTCATTACAAAAAAGCCGGAGGCAACCGCAAGCATCCACTGCTGGGTGATATCATCCATATCAACCTTCAGATCAAATTTCTTTTCCGCATATCTGCGTGCAATATGAACTGCGGCTCCGAAAATCACAACAGAAATTACAGCAAGCATCAATGCCGCCAGTTTCTGACCGAAAGACGCTTCAGCTTCACCCGCAAAAAGCTGTACAAAGCCCTTCGTGATAAACATACTCAACACGACAAACAGGCCAGATAAAGAAATACCAATGGTCAGACCTTCGGAAAGGCTCCTGTTTTTAAAACTTTTCCTGACAAAAGATTCAACCTGACTGCTGACCACCAGAATAAGTCCTGCAGCGAAGAGAATCAGGATCAAACCGACCAGAACCTTGTCCAGACGGAACACGACTTCTTCGCCGAAGATGTTGGACAATACGACCATAATAAAAACAGAAACGAAAAGCGCCGCGCCGACATAAATGACACGCAAACGCTTTTTGCCGGCATTAAAGCTCCACAGAGTGAACGGAAGAAATCCCAGCGGCGCTATAAGCATTGTGAACTGAACACGCATATCGGTGAAATAGGTGCCTATCTGGGAAAGGAATCTCCTGTTGAACACATTTGAAGGGGCAATTTTTTCATACTGACCACGTGTAATCGCATGTTTGAATCCTTCCCATGTACGTGGATAACCCCAGTTCATTGGCGGATTACGCAAATCCGATACAATCGGCATATAGATATAGAACGAAACACCCAACTCGGCAAAAAGCATTGTCAGCGACACCGTCCGCCCGTTAGGCAGGAGCATTCCCGCCAACAGGATAAGAATAAAATTCCACAGGACAGGCCACCAGAACCACCAGGTAGTGGGATGATGCAACCCGTTCAATGCTCCCTTGTTCAGGAGAACAAATGCCCCAACTTGCACAGCAATCACAGGAAAAGCGTAAAAGAGGCCACGATCAAAAGTGCAGCACAGTGCAAGCACTACAGCAAGTCCGCCAATCAGAACCAGTCGCGGCAATGTCCATTCAAACGGGGTACCCAGATAACCGTTGGGCATCACAGCTGAATCAATCATACTGAGCCGGATGAACAAAATTACCAGTGTCACCCCTGCAGCGGCAAGCCAGACTAAGGTTTTTTTGTCTTTATATCCATCACGCCAGGAACATGCACCTGCAATGGAAAAAACTACCACCGCCATGACAATAGCCGCAACAGAAGTGTAAACAGACGGAATGAGCAGCGGTGCATCCAGCAGATCAACAGAAACGGTTTTTTTTGAAAAACACGAAAGCATGACCGCAACAGCACCGGCCAGTCCTACTCCGACACCGGCAGGAATGCCGTATTTCCCGAAAATCTGAAGTTTTCCTGCCGTAAAAGTCTTTTCCCCTTCATACCTGCCTGCAATCTGCTGAAGCAGGAATATCAACAGAGAGATAAACAACGCAGTCAGTCCCGTCAGAAGCATAGTCTTTGATGGAACCGCGGTACGGGTGATTGCTTCAAATTTGGCATAGGCAGTCGCATGTGTTCCCTGTGCCGCCGGTAGCATGGAACCGATTTTCAGAACATGAGCAGTTAACAGAACAGGAATGCCTATCAGCAGAAAATCCCGGAAAAGTCTGACATTACGCAGGAATATCACGATAACCAGCGGCAAAGCCGCCAGCAGAAGCACCTGATAATTAGTAAGCCCAAGACCGAAAACAAAGGCAGTCAGCCACAGAATACGGTCACTGGGTCTGCGCATCCAGCGATAGGACAACAGGAATATCCACATCAGGAAGAAAGCGTTGAGTGTATAGACCTCAACGATTGTAGCCTGCGACCACATAACAGGACTGAAAGCGAATATCAGAGCCCCGGCCACACCGCCGACCCAGCAGAGACTGTCATTTTCAGACTTTCTGAAATCCGGATCACCATCATGGGCGTCACGCAGCATATCGGACACAGAGCGGGTAATCAGCATGGCTGTCAGACCGGCGGCAAGAGCCCCGAAAACAGCAGACATCAACGATATGCTCCAGCATGGTGTCGGCTGACCGCGAAAGGTGACAAAGCTGAACACACGCACAAACAGCCATGCACAGATGGTCCATATAGGATATCCCGGAGGATGAGGAACTCCGAGATGATCACCGGCAACCGCCAGTTCACCTGAATCTTCAAGGGTGACTGAAGGTCCTAAAGTAACGAAATACACCAAAAAAGATATGACTGTTGCCGCCCAGAAGGCACTCCAGTCAATCCTACGGAAAAAAGCCTTCTCACGCATTTCACCGGAAAACCAATTATTTATCATTCTGAAATCCTGAATATTGTCCGTTATCAATAGTGACAAATATACCCTCTTGAGCTGTTAATCTCAAGCCTAAGGTTGTTTTATTCGTATTTAAACAATCCAAAGCTGCCCCGCTGAGCGGGACCGCAACCAAACGGAAACAAAACATTATGCGTAAGTGTATTCTTTCCTTGTCAGGTGAATATCAGCCATCGCATCTTTGGTAAAAAACGCTGCGCGTTTTGGGTTGTTAATTTGTCTTAACTGCATGAATACAGCATAAAGGGGTGCTTCCGCAAATAAAATTAATAGAAGTTGAAGCTTTTGAAAAAAGCTATATAGTCGCTTTCAATCAACAACTTATGCAAACATGTAGCTGCATTTCTTGTTATTTATAGCAGAAGTTGATTGGATAGCAACTAATAGATCATATTTCGGCTTTTTACAGAATAAAAAATCTATATATAGACCCCTTGGCTTAATTTGCTTGACTTATTGATGAGTATTTTTATATATGTGATGTGTTTTGAAGATTTAATACTTTTCAGAGAAACAAACAACTAAAGCCTGCACGGACAGAATATGGGTAATTCATGTGAAAACGTTTCGTCCTCTGTTGGTTTTGTTAAACGAGTAAAAATAAATTTTGCTTGATATGAAAAGGAGAATAACATGAAAATAGGGTATATTGTTACACTGCTGGCTGGATTTATGTTGAACTGCCAGGTAGCATCTGCTCAATCTTTTGTAATTGAATCATTCGATCATGCAGGACAGCTGACATTCAACCAGCTCTCTAATGCAACAGGTTACAGGGTGGAATGGGCACCTTCGCCAAATGGACCGTGGACAAATACGTGGAAAAATCTCAGTTATATCCCTGCTCCTGAAAGTGGATCGGTAACGTGTTCGGTAGCCATGTGCTATCGGGTTGTGGCCGAAATGGGCATTGCCATGACGCAGATTCCAGGAGGAGTCAATTCGGGAACCAACCCACTTGGATCCGGGGAGTCCTATGAAAGCTATTATCCGGAAACCTATGCGCTGAGTGTGGACTCATTTTACATGGATGTAACGGCTGTCACCAAGTCTCAATGGGACAATGTGTACAACTGGGCAATTGCAAACGGCTATGTTTTTGACAACACCGGCGATAGCAAAGCCGACAATCATCCGGTACATTCCATCAATTGGTATGACAGTGTAAAGTGGTGCAATGCACGCAGTGAGAAAGAAGGTCTTTCTCCATGCTACACAGTGGACAGTACTGTATACAGGGCGGGTCAATTCAATCCCGATTGCGATTTTACGGAATCGGGGTATCGTCTGCCTGCCACTGAGGAATGGGAATATGCCGCACGGGGCGGGCTCGGCAGTCGGCGCTTTCCCAGAGGCGATACAATTACACACAGCATCGCCAATTACAGCAGCTCATCAAATTATGATTATGATATCAGTCCCACCCTCGGATATCATCCATCGTATAACGATGGGGTATATCCTTACACTGCTCCGGTTGCAAGCTTTGATCCAAACGGCTACGGACTCTATGACATGGATGGTAATATGATGACATGGTGCTGGGAGCCGCAATATACCACAGCACGCCATATCCGGGGAGGTGCGTGGAATCAACTGGCGGAAGCCTTGCGGTGCGGAAGGATCAGTTGGAATCTTGCGGATGAGGCCAAAAATATCATTGGCCTCCGGGCCGTGCGTTCCATAGCCACACCATAGCGCTTTCATCCGTCTTAACACTGAAGCTGTTTCCAGCCGCCTGGCTGCAAAGAATTGAAGCAATCATATCAGCCACCCGTCTTCGCGCTATGCGTTGACGACGTGGCATGGCATGGTCGCACATTCGTAAGCGCAGACGGGGTCTGCGCACTCCAAAGCCTGCGGCGGATCAGTCAAACCTGTCTATTCATAACATTTATCCGCTACGGACCAACATATTCGGTTTTCACTTCGGTGAAAACCATAATCAACCCGGTATATCCAGAAGAGTCCGGCGGAGGTTGCTCACCTGGATAATTTCCATCCGTAAGCCGGAATATCAAGACCGTCAGTCTTTGCAGTGCTTTCGTTATAATTGACGTAAACTTTCTCACCATTTTCGTAGCTCGTGCACCAGACACCGGGCATTACCTGGTCGTGTCCGGACATAAAAACGTACTGGAGATGGGAAAGCGTTGAATAATCCTTCCATCCTTTTCTGACTTTGGCGACGGAAGCCTTCAACTCTTCATCAGTCGCACAACCGAGATCGCTGTCTCCCATCCAGTGTGTACCATCCTGTTTAAATTTTGAATAGAAGTAAAACGTAGGTCGTCCGCCGAACTCAATGAGCTTAAGCTGCCAGTAACGCTCCTGTGCAGTGAAATTCACGGTGCGTGTGAACGGGTTCATCGCAAAGATGCCGTTGTAAACAAGTTGAGAAAACATCTCCATGCGATCGACAAGGCCCTGATTCTCCTTGCGCGGATCCTTGAAAGTGACATAAAGACCGTAATCGAGCGAACCTGCGAAATGGTCGAAGACACCTTCAGACGAGAAACCGCCGAAGCATTTCTTTGCGAGATCGGCACTCTTGCCCCACCAATACGCAGCCTCCTTGCGGTTAAGCGGATGACGCGGATCGCCGCAGTACGGCGCAGGCACAAGTGACACGACATCGAAATATCCGAGCCCCTTGAAACCGAGCGCCTTCATCCTGAGCATATCACGCGACATAAACCGCTCGTACGCACGACGCGGACAGATACGGAAACCGCGTCCACCTCCCCAGTTACCGGCACTCTTCGTCTTTTCTCCGTCAAACCCCTTGAGCAGCCATTCCTCATCCCAGGAATCAGCGATGCGGTAAGCATCCAGATAGTTGCCATGCGGCACAATCAGGTAACCGAGATCTTTCACATTCCTGATGCAATCGCGTAATTTCGCCTGTCCACCCAGAGTCGGTTCCACAGGAAAAACCTGCGGCCAGCGTCCGTCGTGTCCGCCTATCTGCCAGCCAACGAGGCAGAACTCGGCCTTGCCTACACCCTGCGCTTTGAATTCGCGCGCGATATCCACAACGCGGTCGAAAGTGACATACGGCGTAACCGGCGGTTCGTTCTCCGGTGTCTGATCAGGCACAGGCGAAGGAACCGGTTTCCAAGCCTGACGTACCCGAACTTCAAGCCCATCGATTGCCTCTTTAAGAACGGGATTCTTCTTCACGCGTTCCGCCAGCGGCTTCACGGCACCGCGCTCCAGCTGATAGTCACGGTAAGCACGGGCGATACCGCCAAGAGCGGCATCATTTCCTTCAAGCCGGCGGAATTCAATTTCGAAATCTTCATATGGGCACGAGGCAAGCTCATTTTCAAGAACACAGCTCATCTTGTAAACGCCGTTTTTAACAGTAATTCGTGTAGTGAAATAGTATTTGAGTTTTTTCACGATTGCGGCAAAGGTTCGTTCGGGTGTCTGCATACCATAGACACTCATAATCTGCCAGCGTCTGCATTCAGCCGTCCCCTCATCGCAGCGGAAAGTCCCGTACTCACCGCTTGAGAAAACCCAGAAGCCCTTGTCTCCTTTCTTCGCCTGCGCAAAGTCCGGAGTAACAGCCACTTCCTTCGCACCTTTGCTGACAATTTCATCCCGAGGCAGCGAAAAGACAGCTACGCCATCCTTCTCGACAAGTTCCCGTTTTTCTGTCTCGATGCGGCCATCCCTGAACGTCCATTCAACTTCGATTTCAGCAGCCGACGCGCAAAGTGCCGCTGACAAAACCGCAAGCACAAATATCCTGTTACCGTAAACGTATTTCATTTTTCAACCACCTCACTTTTTGAATTTGCAAACTTCCAATATCAGCGCATACACCTTAACATCATCAGCATAATTCTGACAATACATCTTTTGCTATGCGGACTACAAAAGGCGCATCTGCGAAGTGGTGCAAATCGTCAAATTTACGGCAATTTGCATCATACATCTTCCGAGGTCTTTGACCTCGGAAGATCATCATTATCACTATCACAAAACTGCTGAACATAAACATTAGCATTATCAACACAACGACCATTATATGAATTTTGAAAACTAACAATTTCCAC
>JAWOEI010000085.1:0-8475 GCA_046482825.1 Kiritimatiellia bacterium | reverse complement strand
GGCCCTACTGCTTATGGAGACCAGTTTGGCAAAGTTGGTATAGGAACAATAAATCCCATGGCTACCCTTGATGTAAATGGTGGTTTGATTTGCAAAGGATTTGCAATGCCAAACGAAAATGCACTTGATGGTTACGTATTAACTTGCAGGATTCTTACCGCCGTTTCATCCAGATGTTCGGTAATGTGGTCATGGGTGTGGAACATCACAATTTCGAGTTTGAGCTGGAGAAAGTGAAGAAGATACGCAAGTGTAAACTTGATACGGAGCTGACGGCGGAAGGTCTCCGGGATGTTGTCAAAGCCTATGTCGCCATGATAAAGCGTGTAACCGGCAAGGCTTTCCCCCAGTCGGCCGAAGAGCAGCTGAAACAGGGCATTAACGCAGTTTTCGGATCATGGAACAATCCCCGGGCAATCAAGTACAGGGAGATGTATGATATACGTTCATTGCTGGGAACTGCTGTAAACGTACAGACAATGGTTTTCGGCAATTCCGGTGAGAATTCCGCGACCGGTGTGGCTTTTACACGCGACCCTTCAACGGGTGCGCATAAATATTTCTATGGCGAATATCTGATCAACGCCCAGGGTGAGGATGTTGTTGCAGGCATTCGTACACCGCAGCAGATTACTGCTAAAGGATCCCGTGCATGGGCCGAATCGCGGGATATATCCGAGGCGGAACGCAAGGCGAAGTATCCGGCGCTTCAGGAAGTTATGCCGGAGGTGTTCAGCCAGCTGGATGATATCCGTGTAAAGCTGGAAAATCATTATAGGGATATGCAGGATCTTGAGTTTACAATTGAAGATGGAAAGCTCTACATGCTGCAGACCCGTAATGGCAAACGTACGGCTGCGGCTGCCGTGAAGATAGCCACTGATCTGATTAAGGAAGGCCTCATAGATGAGAAGCAGGCGGTTCTGCGTGTTGATCCTGCGCAGCTTGACCAGCTGCTGCATCCGGTATTTGTTAAAAGTTTGGAGGCTGAAGCGGTACAGTTGACTCTGGGACTGCCAGCTTCACCGGGGGCGGCCAAAGGTCAGCTGGTTTTCAATGCCGAAGACGCGGAAGCCTGGAGTGCAAAAGGCATGGCGGTGATATTATGTCGTATTGAAACCAGTCCTGAGGATATCGGCGGCATGAATGTGGCATCCGGCATTCTGACGGCCCGCGGCGGAATGACATCTCATGCTGCGGTTGTGGCGCGTGGAATGGGAAAGTGCTGTGTTTCCGGTTGTGGTGAACTGCAGATTGACTACCTGAAAAAGAGAGTCAGATGTGGTAAAACAGTTCTTAAAGAAGGCGACTGGGTTTCGCTCAACGGTTCAACCGGAGTGGTTTATAAAGGGGCGCTTGATGTTGAAGATCCTAAATTGACAGGACCGTTCGCAAAAATCATGAAACTGGCCGACAAATACCGTAAGCTTGGTGTCCGCACCAATGCCGACACACCGCAGGATACAGTGAAGGCTGTGAATTTCGGCGCTGAAGGTATAGGTTTGTGCCGTACGGAACATATGTTTTTTGAAGGTGACCGTGTTACAAGCTTCCGCCGCCTGATTCTTGTGGCCGAACGAGTCAAGAATCTGCGTCGGGATTTAGAAAAAACGGAGGATGCTGAAGAACGCAAGGCTTTGAAGGCTGAACTGGCCGAACCTTTGAAACAGTATAAAAAAGCGCTTAAAGATCTGCTTCCTCTGCAACGCAATGATTTTACAGGAATGTTCAAGGCGCTGAAAGGGCGGCCCTGCACTGTTAGGCTGCTTGATCCGCCTCTGCATGAGTTTCTGCCGCATGATGCCAGGGGGCAGGCTGAGATGGCCAAGGCCATGGGAGTAAGCAAGGCTGAGATCAAAAAAGTGGTTGATTCTCTGCATGAGAGCAACCCCATGCTGGGACATCGCGGCTGTCGTCTGGGAATCAGTTATCCCGAAGTTACCCAGATGCAGGTGCGTGCTATCTGTGAAGCTGCCGTTGCAGTCAGAGGATCCAAACCGGAGATCATGGTTCCTCTGGTTGGAAATGTAAAAGAACTTGAATCACAGAAGGCTGTAATCTGCGAAGTTATCAGGGATGTCGAGGCACGGAAAAAGAAAAAGCTGAATGTCAGCATCGGTACCATGATAGAAGTTCCTCGTGCGGCCATGACCGCGGATGAAATTGCCGAGGTGGCGGAGTTCTTTTCCTTCGGCACTAACGACCTTACCCAGATGACCTGCGCTTTCTCACGTGATGATGCGGGTAAATTTCTCGGTGACTACGTCAAGGCAGGTTTTTATGAGTATGATCCTTTTCAGGTTCTTGACGAAGCCGGTGTCGGCCGCTTAATCAAGCACGCCATCAAATACGGGCGCAGTGTGAAAAAAGACCTCAAGATAGGTGTCTGCGGTGAACATGGCGGTGATCCCCAGACCGTGGCTTTCTGCCATGGCGCTGGCTTCAACTACGTCAGCTGTTCGCCTTACCGTGTGCCTATCGCAAGACTCGCCGCCGCACATGCGGCACTGCATGCGTAGGCCCTGCCGCAGAAATTTATTTTTCAGCAGGAATAAGAGCTGCGCGACTGCGGTAGATGAATGCATAGAACATTTCCAGATAACGGCGTATTTCAAGACGTTCAATGTGGCTTATGTGCTTCCAGAATCCGTATATTCTGGAAAGGGACAGCATGCGTTTGGCGTATAAGTCCCATGTGAAAGCTTCAGAGACTCTTTTGAGGGCACCGTCTGAAAAGCGTTCCCAGTGCTGAGGATCCTTGCGGGCAGTGACAAAGAAATCAAGCATTTCGGCGGCGGCTTTATTACCCCGTTCAGGATCTATATGAAAGCCGGAACGCCCGTTTTCAATGATTTCCAGAGGGCCTCCGTAGCATGTTGCAAAGACTGGCAGACCGGAGGCCATAGCCTCTACGACTGTCAGTCCGAATGCTTCGAAGTGAGCTGGCTGGACAAAAATTCCGTGGTGATCGGCAATAACACGATACAGCTCTCCGTTGAACACTTTGTCGGAAAGTGCATTAACCCAGCGAACGCGGTTGTTCAGATTGTTTTCCGCGATGATCTCGTGCATCTGATATGCCTGCGCTCTTTCCTCCGCATCTGAAGAGTCGGCGGGATTTACTTTTCCGGCAACTAAAAAAAGGTTTGCTTCGTTCTGCAGCTCGGGAGAGTCTGCATACCATTGGACCAGACCGGTGACATTTTTGACGTTGTCAAGGCGCGACATGGCGAATATAAGAGGTTTGTCGCGGTCTGTCAGTTCACCGCAGGCGGTTTCTGAAGGTGGTCCGTAAATAATATCACTGATTTTTTTGTGAAGCCCGGTCAGGCGGTCATCATTGTTTGAATACGGGAAATAGACTTCGGCATCAGCACCCGGCGAAATGATATTGAATTTCGGATCGAATATATCGACCCCATGCAGTACACGGTAAAGATCCGGCATGGTGAAGGATGTATAACTTTCGTATTGTCCTATACTGTGGTCTGTGCCTGCGACTTCCTGGTAAGTGCTGGTGATGATAAAATCGGCGGAATTCATGGCTATCAGATCGGCAGTGAACTGACAGGAGAAATGATGTTCCTCTTCGTGTTCTTTCCAGTTCAATGCTGAGTAGAGATACTTGGTTTTTTCAAGGGCATGGGCAATATTGCATTGTGTCACATTGAGGCTCTGAGTGAGCAGGGTTGCCACCAGATTGCCGTCGGTATAGTTGCCTATAACGACATCGGGGCGCCCTCCCATTTCCGCGAGTATCTCTCTCTCGACATCACGAGCAAAGCGCTCAAGATAGGGGTAGATGCGAAAGCGGGATATCCAGTGCTGTATGATTTCGCCTGTTTCACTGCGGAAAGGGATACGCAGGATATAGGCTGATTCCGTTCCGGCTATAGGTTCTTTGCGCTGGTTGCATGTGGTGTCGCCTGCTTCGGGAATGAGGCGGGTCACAACAATAATGACAGGTTGAATGTCCAGTCCCTGGTCGTAAAGATCCTTGCGCATCTGATTTTCCAGTGAACGGACTTGATCGAGGATATATACGACCTGACCTCCCGTGTCCGGGAGCCCCAGAACGTTTGACTGTCCGAAATATCCGTGAGGGGAGAGGATAGCAAGTTTGGATACCATGGGGATGCGCGCGAGAAAGTCCTCCAGCTGCCGGGGCGCGGGGGCTTCCAGAATATCCAGGAGAAGACGCATCATTTTTGATGTTTTTTCAGCGGTACGTCCCCAGCCCGGTTCAAAGCATGAATATGGCAGATCCCGGACAAAATCTTTCCATTCTGTTTCAGGCGGCAGAGTGCGCAGGTGTTTGACAGTTGCACGCAGAGCCTGCTGGAGTTGGGGAATATCACTGATCTGCTGGTTGAGCAAAAGCGGAATGTTATGGTATTTATGAAGCAGCAGGAAGTTCAGCAGCTGCCGGCGTCCTTCGTCTGTGCCGAGTCCGTGAGCGAGATGTTTATTCAAAAATTCGACACCGTGACCGATGGAATCGGCTTCTTTCATGATGGGAAGACCTTGTTCAAAAGGCTTTAGATCCAGTTCAGGCATCCAGGTTTCATCAGACTGGCTGCCAGCCTGAACTTCCTTGGCTGTAAGAAAATCACCGACGCTTATGGCTTCGCAGCAAAGCGGATCGGTGTGAAAAACAACCCAGTGCCAGTCTGCCACATCGAGGCGTACGGAGAGCATGATACGGGAATCGAAAGCCAATGCTTCTTCCGTATGCTTGAATATACGTTCAATCTGACTTCCCTTCAGGCGGGCACCTTCATCCGTGGATGCATACTGCTTAAAGAAATAAGCTATCTGCGTACGCAGCAGCATTGCGCGGTCTTGTTCCAGCAGTTGTGCAAGCAGAGGATAAAGTATGGCGCGAAGTTCGTCGGTTTCCTGGCGAAGGCGGTCAATCAGCATAATAGTTTCCATTCAATCTGTTTTTTTATTACCCGCCGGTATATAAGCGGTCTATAAGGTTGTAGTGTTCAATTCCTTCCAGAATGCCTCCCGCGCATTCAGAATCCGCAAAGAAGACTTTTCTTTTTCCGCGGTATTTTTCAAGTTCATGGCTGTAATTTCCGACGACCACTCCGGCGGGGTCACCCAGCAGCATTTCAATGTCGTTGCCGGAGTCGCCGGCAACCATTATATTATAGAGGGGCAGGTTCCATTTGTAGCAAATGTAGCGTATGGCTTTTCCTTTTGAAGCCCGGTGCGGGAGTATGTCGAGAAATCTGTCGTGGGAATATATTAGAGTGTAGCGGCAGCGGTGTGCCTGCAGCTTTTGGTGAACCCGGCTGAGACGGTCTTTGCCGGCCTCCATATTATAACTGACCTTGAAGGGACGCTGTGTGTCCTCCTCCTGATATTCGAGGAAATCGAATTCAGCGAGCAATTCACGGATTCTGTCACGTTTCCAATGACTGGCCAGGTGCGCTGCCCATCCGCGGTCGGGATGGAGTTGTTTGCCATAGTAAATTTCCGCGCCAACGGAGGTGATCATTATATCGGGATCGGGAATGTCGTACTCGGCCAGAATTTCTCTGGCGGACTCAATGGTGCGTCCTGTGGCAATACCGAAACCCAGACGAGTGCGGTGCTGAAGCAGCAATGATTTAAGTTCCTCCAGACGGTTGTTGTCATTTCCGATGAGTGTGTTGTCTATATCGGTAATCAGAAAGTGGTCAAGTTTTGTGAAGCGACGTCCAATAGCTGCCGGTGTGCGGGATTTGTCGGTTTCGTCAGGGGGGTTGGCCCTGAGTACTGCGCGTATTCCTTTTATATAGTTTTGCGCATGGGTTCCCCATGCGTAGTGATGGCGCACATTGAGAATTCCGTTTTTCGAGTAGTTCTCCCAGAGTTCAGGATCCGATACGATTTTTTTGACAGCGTCTGAAATCGCTTTTGTGTCTGTGGGATCAACCAGTTCTCCATTCTGACAATTGGCGAGAATGTCACGCGGTCCGCCATCGTCGGTGGCGACCAGCGGCAGGCCGGTGGCGGAAGCTTCCAGCAGGGTCAGGCCGAAGGGTTCGGTCAGAGCGGCATTAACAAAAACACCTCGGCTTGATGCCGCAATCCGGTAGAGTTCAGGAACTTCAATCTGGAAATCGTGTTTTTTGGGAATGGCCATTTTTCCGTACAGATCATACTTGTCCATCAGTAGGAGCATATCGGTGAGGACCCCTTGTTCATTGTTTTCCATTTTTGTTATGTCTTTGCGGATGCCCGCGAAAATAGCGAGGTTGGCCATGGCCTGCAGTTCGCGGCTCTGACCGTAGGCTTTGATGAGACCGGAGATGTTTTTACGTGAATCGGGACGGCAGAGTGCCAGAATAATCGGTTTGCTTTTATCCATAAAGAAGCGTTGCAGCTCGTGTATAATGGATGCATGCGCATGGAGCTGTTCTTCATCAGGATCTTTTTCGGACAGCTGGTCATGGTAATAAGGGTAAAATTTGTTCAGGTCTATTCCTGGCGGAATTATACGGAAAGGCGGAAAGTTATGACTGAGGTATTCTCCGTACTGCTCTTCAATTTCCTGTCTTGTGCTGGTGATTACCACATCGGCGGACTGCAGGATCTCTTCTTCAGTATCAATCCGGTTTTCTATCATGAAAAGGCGGTTGATTTTTTCTTCGGTAAGCCCCTCATTCAGAAGTTTGCGTTTTTTTGATCGTCCCAGTGAATGACCGGTAAAAATAAACGGCACGCCGAACAGACGTCCGAGCCACATGGCTATGTATCCGGCGTCGGCGTAATGACCGTGCACAATATCGGGCAGGTGCTCCTGGGTCTTGATGAACTTAATCGTTTTGTCGATGTATTCATCCAGATTCTTCCAGAGTAACTCTTTACGTTTGTACTTACGCCCGCCGCACGGGATGCGGATGATACGGAATTTATCGTTGATTTTTTCAATGGGCACGCTGTAGTCATCAGACACCGTGGGGTCGTCGATCAACCTTGTGAAAAGGTCTATGCTTTTTATATCGGGGTGGCGGGAAAGTTCCAGTCCTTCTTCAATTACGTAGTTAATCTGCCCGCCGGTATCCGCATCGCGACCCATTTCCAGATTGTGTCCGCGGATCAGCCCGTGCAGACTGAACATGTGGATAGTCAGTTTGTTTTTATTCATAATGTTTTTCTGTCAGGCTTTTATAAATTAAGTCGTTATCCGGTACGGCCCCGGGAACAGTGCATATGTATTCAGCTATCCGTGTGCAGAGCGCCAGTGTTGTTCCGGCATCTGTGTTATTCAGAATGCAATGTGTGAGCATGGCGGCAAACGAGTCGCCGGCACCGACCGTGTCAGCAATGTCGTCGCTGCGCAGAGGACCCGGCGGCGCTTCCGTTTTTTCTCCGTTGCGGTAAAGAGCGCATCCGTTTGGTCCGCGTGTCAGCGCGATTTGTGAAATTCCATATTTATTCATAAGGTGTTCAACCAGCATGTCGCCGCAGAGATCCGATTCTGTAAGTTTTCCAATCATTACAAGTTCATCATCGTTGAGCTTTAAAATGTCTGTCTGCATCAGGGAGGGAATAAGAATTTCAGCGGAAGTACAGCCGTTGCGGAAGTTGACATCATAAAACCGCAGAACAGATTCAGGCAGAGACTGCAGATATGTTTGTAGTCCTGTGCGTCCGTGCTCTGTACGTTGGATAAGAGAACCGAAATACACCATATCAGGCGACATGGGGGGGATAAGATCGAAATTGATGAAATCATAAGCAACGTCATCAACGATGTCATAGCAGGGAACACCTGCTGCATCCAGTGTGACCTCAACCCGCCCTGTGGCGGCTTCCGGATGACGCTGCACGGAATCGGGGTCAAGGCCTGCCTGCTTCACTACCTCCAGTAAATCCCTGCCTTCTTTGTCGTGTGCTCCGACGGCGGATACAAATCTCACTTCGTGATCAAGCCGCTGCAGGTGCTGAGCAAAATTAAAAGGAGCACCTCCCGGTCGGGGACCGGTCGGGAGTTTGTCGATCAGGATTTCTCCGAGTACTAGAATCATTGTCTGTATATACTTTCTCTGTCTGAAATGTGTGTCCAGCCGCTTCAGCCGTAATAACAGAGTGCGAGTGAACATAAAAAACTGACATTTACGTTATTAATATATATATGTTAAATGAGAGGTTATGTCATGTCAAGCTGAAGTGCTTTCGGGCTTCTATCAAGGGCGCATTTGCGAATCGGTGTAAATCGTCAAATTTACGGCAATTTGCATCATACATCTTCCGAGGTCAAGGACCTCGGCTACAGTTCCAAAGCTGCCCCGCTGAGCGGGACCGCAACCGAAGTGAGATTATGTGATATGCGCAGTTCGAATATTCCTCGTCAGTATATGTTTTAACCGTCGCATCTTTGGTAGAAAACGCTTTGCGTTTTGGGTTGTTAATTTGTCATAACTGTATAAAAATAGCGACAAAGGGGTGCTTCCGCATATAAAATTTATTGAAGTT
>JAWOEI010000024.1:0-51178 GCA_046482825.1 Kiritimatiellia bacterium | reverse complement strand
ACACAATGAACAGAGTGTGTGAGGATCACAACCCTGTAGTAATTACCAAGCGGCGTAACACAGCTGTTGTTATGATGGCACTTGATGACTACGAAGCACTTGTTGAAACATCCTACCTTTTGAGAAGTCCACGTAATGCTCAAAGGCTGCTGGATTGACTCCAGCAACCTTTGAGCATTACGTGGGCTTCTAAAAAGGTAGGATGTTTCAACAAGTGCTTCGTAGTCATCAAGTGCCATCATAACAACAGCTGTGTTACGCCGCTTGGTAATTACTACAGGGTTGTGATCCTCACACACTCTGTTCATTGTGTCTGAAAGTGTTTCTCGTGCTTCTGTATATGTTATTGCATTCATAATATGTACAGGATAGCGTACATTTGTGCCTTTTGTCAATTATCATTTTTATTTGACGCAACGCGTATGTTGCGCAACATAATCGCAGATGCGCCCATAATAGGATTTCATTATTATATTTTATTGACAAAGACCATGTCTGTTTTCTACCATTTAAATGGTCGGTGAAGGGGCAGATTCGTTTCGGACGTTGGCCGAGGGCTTGTTTTATTCGGCGGTCTGTGCACCGACCAACGCCGGTACCAGCAGGGTCGTTCAGGACGTTCAGCTCTGAGGATTTTACACAGGGCGCCTGCTGGCCGGCATCTATATACGCCCACATTATCCCCAAAGCGTAAGCAAGCTCCCTGAACGTCAAATATCGTGACTGTATGACCTGGCTGGAACTAAACAAACCCTTGTATAGCTCTAATCAGAAAAACAAAATTTGAGACTGGGTATATTCAACCGGGAAAGCTCGAAAAGGTCCGCACCCCCTTGTTGCATTTATAAACCTTGTCCATGTGTTCACATCACCCCCCCCCCTCGTAGATAGCCCCCAGCTATGGGAACCCATAGGAGTCCCATTGGGTTCACAGGGGGAGTATCTTGATAAAGTGATAGATAATGGTTTTACGATTATAGTTATAACTATCAAACTATCAGGCTGGTAGATAAATATCTTAGATTAAGATTGATTTTGGAAGCAATTAAAATGGGTATATATATCGGATCATGGGTACTTGTTGTGCAGGTAATGGGGTGATATTGGGTGTTAGTGCGGGAAATGCCCAGAACAGGCAAATGATTATAAATCTTAATAAACCCCAATAAAAACGACTGTTTAAGGGTAAAAAAATGGTGGCAGGGACCGGAATCGAACCGGTGACACGCGGATTTTCAGTCCGCTGCTCTACCAACTGAGCTACCCCGCCACATCGGAAATTCTGCACCCTTGGATGCTAAAAACTTGCGTAACTTTATCGAATCACCCCTCCGTTGTCAATGCAGTTTAGGTTTTTTTTGTAGGTAAGTACTTGAGTTATCGGAATTGATTCGAGGGGAATGGATTTGCAGTATGATCAGCACTGTGTTTTCAGGCTGTTTTTTGTGGAGTTTTCCATTCTGTAAGGATATTATAAGCACCTATGGAATACTATACAAACATTCTGAATACAATCGGTAACACCCCTTTGCTGCGGCTTGAGAAAATAACGGACTTTCCCATCTATGCTAAAGCGGAATATCTCAATCCGGGAGGCAGCGTGAAAGACCGGGTTGCCAAATACTTGATTGAAAAGGCTGAGAAAAGCGGGGAATTGAAGCCTGGTATGGTCATAGCGGAAGCGACTTCCGGGAATACCGGTATAGGAGTTACATTTGTGGGGGTACATAAGGGTTACCGGGTTATCATAGTGATGCCGGAAAACATGAGTGAAGAACGACGTAAAATCATCAAGGCGTTCGGAGGAGAACTTATCTGTACCCCGGCGGAAGAGAGTCTGAATGGATGTTTGTCTAAACTGGAGGAATTGAAAGAACAGATTCCCAATCTTTATATTCCGGGGCAATTCACCAATCCGGCCAATCCCGAGATTCATTATCTGAGCACAGCGGCCGAAATATGGCAGCAGATGGAGGGACACGTAGATGCCTTTGTTGCGGGAGTCGGCAGTGGGGGAACGCTGGCCGGTGTAGGCCGGTTCCTTAAAGAAAAGAATCCTGATATCAAGCTGGTGGCTGTTGAACCGGCCAATGTTTCAGCACTTTTGGGGCATGAGCCGGGCCTTCATAAAATTGAAGGGATAGGTGATGGTTTTGTGCCGGATATTCTGGATGTATCTATGATAGATGATGTGATTACGGTTACAGATGATGAGGCTGTCCAGACCGCCCGTCAGCTGACACTGAAAGAAGGTACTCTGGCGGGTACGTCTTCGGGTGCGAATATCTGGGCGGCTATCCAGTTTGCACACAGGATAGGAAAGGACAAGAATATTGTCACGATTCTGCCGGATCGTGCCGAGAGATATTTCAGTACGGCTCTTATATAGTTTCGTGTTGCGAATGAATGCATCCGTCGTTGTCCTCCGGACTATGGCGTACAAGCAGGAAAGATTGCGCATGATTCCGATTTTTTTTAACGTTGTGTAGTTCATGGTATGATGGCCGAAAGACGAGTTATCCTTTAAAATGCCAGAGGTTCTGATGAAAAATTTATTTGTTATATTTCTGTTGTCTTCATTAAGTTGCGGCGCAGAGGATATATTTATTTCCAGTCTGGATGTTGCCAGGGTCAGAAGCAGAGGACATGTTATCTCAATAAACAGAACTGCGGACGGCAAAAAGATAAAGCTGAACGGAAATGAGTATGCAAAAGGCGTTGCGGTGACAGGCGGATCTGATATGTGTTTTCTGGCGGGAAAATCTGAACGCCTGAAAGGGCGCGTCGGAGTTTTTGCTTCCGGCAAAGGCGAGATGCTTTTTACGGTTTACGGTGATTCGCGTATTCTCTGGCGTAGCAAAGTATCGGCTCCCGGCGATGTGTTGCAGAAATTCGATGTTCGGCTGGACGATGTAAAGCTTGTTAGACTTGCCGCATCAGGTGTACCTGACTCAGAGGGTGTCTGGCTGGAAACAGCCTTTGTACACAGTGAAAAATATCTTAAGCCGGAGGCGGTTTATAATCCTGAAATTTACGAAAGCCTGCCGGAATGGGAAAATCCACGTGTTTTCAGAGTGGGGACTGAACGCTCGACAACTTCAATGATGGTTTATGATGACGTGAAATCGGCTCGTCGTGCGGAAACCCGAGAGGATTCGCCCTGGTTTATGCCGCTGGATGGAAAATGGAAGTTTCAGTGGGTGAGCCACCCTGATAAACGGAGGAAAGATTTCTGCCAGCCGTGGTTTTCGGTAAAGCGCTGGCAGGAGATAGAAGTTCCCGGATGTGTGGAAATGCAGGGCTTCGGTACGCCTCTGTACAAAAATATCGGGTATTATTTCAAAGTTGATCCTCCTTTTGTTATGAGAGATCCTGATCCGAAATATACGACTTTTGCTGAAAGGAATGCTGTAAGTTCTTACAGACGTTCTTTTATCCTGCCGCAAACATGGGCCAGTCGCAGGGTTTTTCTTAGATTCGACGGGTTTTCGTCAGCCATGTATGTATGGCTTAACGGTATTCGTCTGGGGTACGCGGAGGATGGGCGTCAGGGTGCTTCTTTTGACCTTACTCCGTATCTTACCAGAGGTGAGAATGTGCTGGCTGTTGCAGTTTACCGTATAAGTGACGGCTCCTACATGGAAGATCAGGATTTCTGGCGTTTTTCCGGACTTTACAGACCGGTTTATCTCTGGGCTGTTCCCAAATCGCATATTGAGGATTATTTTGTACAGACAATTCCGGCAGTGCCCGATGTTTATGACGGTATATGGAACCTCAAAGTCACCGGTGAAATACAAAGCAGTACAAATGGCTTTCAGGTTGCGGCTGAACTTTTTCCACACAGCTTCAAGGGTAAAAAGGCGGCTGATAACAGATGTATGGTTATAAACAAAAGATTTGAACTCAATATGGATGTGGAATCGCCGCGTCTGTGGTCTGCGGAAAAACCGGATCTTTACACGCTTATACTGACACTGAAAGATGATAAAGGCAATGTGTTGGAGTCGATTCCCTGGAAAGTTGGGTTTCGTACGGTTGCCTTGAAGGACAGACGGATAGTTGTGAATGGCAAGCCGGTTCTGTTCAAAGGTGTGAACCGGCACGAGATGGATCCTGACAGGGGTTATGCTGTTTCTCCTGAACGCATGCGTGAAGACATCCTTCTGATGAAACGTAATAATATAAATGCTGTGCGGACATCACATTATCCTGATGATCCTCGTTGGTATGATCTCTGTGATGAGTATGGACTTTACGTTATGGATGAGGCAAATCTTGAAACACATGGTTTGATGAATCGTTCGCGTAACCCGGTTATAGATCCGGCTTTCCGCAATGCCGCCCTTGACCGTGAAAAGGGTATGGTGGAACGCGATAAAAACCATCCCAGCGTGGTTATCTGGTCTATCGGCAATGAAAATAATGTGGAGTCTGATTTTTTTGCAGAGGCGTATAATATGATCCGTTCCCGTGATCCCGGCCGTCCTATACAGAATCAGCGCAATGGGCCTGCTGATACAGAGGATCAGATGTATATGTCTGTGGCGTCTCTTGAGAAATACGGTAAAGACAGCTCAAAACGTGTGCCGGTTGTCCTGTGTGAATATTCCCACGCAATGGGTAATTCATCAGGTAATGTCAGTGATTATTGGCGTGTGATACGAGAATACGATAATCTGCAGGGGGCTTTTGTATGGGATTTCGTTGATCAGGGTTTACGCGGAAGCATTCCTTCGGAGCAGGTGAAGTTGGGACAGCCGCGATGGTTCTGGGCCTATGGCGGAGATTACGGGGATTATCCCAATGACGATAATTTCTGTTGCAACGGTCTTTTTCAAGCTGACAGAAGACCCACACCCCAGATTGCCGAGGTGCGCTGGTGCTATCAACCTGCATTTGTAAAAGAGATTGATGCTGGCAAAGGAGTGTTCATAATTGAGAACGATAACTTTTTTACGAATCTGAAAGAATACGAGTGTCTATGGCGCTATGAAGAGGATGGCATCATTTTGTCTGAAGGTTCGCTTGGTAATCTGGATGTGCCTCCGCGGGAATCAACAGAAGTTAAACTGCCGGGTGATATACTGCATAATCCTGTACGTAAACCGCTTGTAGCGAGCTGGAATTTCAGTTTTGTTCTTGAAAACGACACCTCGTGGGCTGAAAAAGGTTTTTGCGTTGCAAAAGACCAGATTTTGCTACCGGATGCAACAACCGCTGAGGTATGGAGTTCTGGACGGGATACGAGTATCCCTGCTATGATGGAACACGAAGATAAAATAGAAATTAAAGGTGAGGGTTTCAGTGCTGTTGTAAGCAGAATTGACGGAGCGCTGATTTCCTGGAATGTAGATGGTGTGGAATTGCTCAGAAGTCCTCTGGAACCGGAATTCTGGCGTGCACCTACTGATAATGACCGAGGGAATGGCATGGCTGAGCGTCATGCCTGCTGGAAGAACGCCGCGGCTGAGCGTGTTATCCGCGATATCTCAATTAAAAATGATACTGATGGTAATAGGAGAATCGAAATTTCCTTTGCGTTGCCGGATGCGGATGAAAGTAGCGGAGAAATCAGTTATACATTCAGACAGGGGGGTGATGTTCGTGTTTCCCTTACTGTAAGTCCTAAGGGCCGAAAACTACCGTCCATTCCGCGTGTGGGAATGAAAATGCAGATTCCGCCGGCTTTTAACAGGGTTACATGGCTGGGGCGCGGACCAGGAGAAAATTACAGCGACCGCAAAAGAGCTTCGTTTGTCGGCAGATATTCTCTTAACGCTGATGATTTCTTTTTTCCTTACGTTGAACCGCAGGAAAGCGGCAACCGGACAGATACATATTATGTCGAGTTTGCATATGCTGACGGAAAGGGTATTCGTGTCAGCGGTTATCCTCTGATTAATTTCAGTATTCTGCCTTATACGATCAGAGAGCTGTCAATTCGCAGCCATCCCTATGAACTGAACCGTTGCGGCAATTATGTCGTTCATATAGACTACGGACAGATGGGAGTAGGGGGTGAGAACAGCTGGGGCGCGCAACCCTGGCCGGAATATCAGTTCGCCTCGGATAAGGAATGGAAATATGAGTTTGTGCTTTCAAAAATTTCAACCTGTTCACGGCATTGAAAATTCAGGCATGAAATCGAGTTATTGTGAATGATGAAACTGAGGAATAATTATCATGGTAAAATTGTCATTAACCAGCATTGCGCTGTTAAGTTTGTCCCTTCTGTGTGGATGCGGTTCGGGGGCACCGGAGAGCCTTTTGAAAAAGGGATTGGCCGGATTTGAGCGGGAAGATTATTCAAAAGCCATACATCTGCTTACTAAAGCATCAAAGGAGATCAAAAATTCCGAAGAGCTTTATTACACTCTCGGACTTTCTTATCTTCACCTGGGTGATATGGATAAAGCGCTTGATGCTTTAAATAAAACGCTTGATCTTAATCCGACACATTATGAATCTCTTATTTGCTGCGGGCAGATCGCTTATCACAAAAACGAGCTGGATTCAGCTCGTAAATACTATGGACTTGTTCTTGAAATGGCGGATGATGCGAACAAGAGAGCGGTTCTGTTTACATCAATGGCTTTGGCGGAAAGCGGACTCAAGAATAAGAGGACCGCGCGTTTATATCTTATCCGTGCACTTGATTGTGATCGCAGTTACGCCCCTGCTTATTACAATCTGGCCACTTTGTACAGAGACAAGTTCGGTTTTTTGGAGGAAGCGCTTCATTATTTCGAAAAGTTTATTGAATTTGCCGATGAAGATGATGCTCATTTCGATAAGGCTGAAAAACATATTAAACGTCTGCGCGACAATCTTGCACGAAAAGATGCCAAGGTAAAAATCAAACGCGATGCAGAAAAAGCCTTTAAACTGCTAAGGGAAGGTGTTGTACATCAGACCGAAAAGAATTACCGTGATGCGATAAAATCTTATGATGCCGCACTACGTGCAGATCCTTTTGCGTTCAGTGCTGCATACGGACGGGCCATGGCCTGGCAGAAACTCAATAATAGTCGTGAAGCACTCAAGGCTTTTAAAAAAGCAGTTGAAATCAATCCCGACCACCGCGACAGCTATGCAAGGGCAGTAACTATTGCACTGCAGCTGAAACGCTATTCCGAAGGTCTGGCTCTGCTTGACAAGGCAATAGCCCGTACTCCCGATTATCCTTCCTGGTATGATCTTATGGCCCGTATTCTTTTCGGGCAGGAAAAATATGTTGAAGCGCGGAAATACGGTGAGCACTATATATCTATGCTGGATCCGGCTGATGCCGACAAAGCCGCCTACGAAGAATGGGTGAAAAGCATTCCGGAGAGCTGATGATCCGGGCGGAATAAAGAGACTTTCGGATGGCGGATTTACAGAATCTTGAAGATGAATTTTTAATGGAGCGTGTACGGGATTATGATGACCGCATGGCTTTTGAGGAAATCGTCAAGCGTCACCAGAAAAAAATACTGAACTTTTTTCTTCGTTCCGGCGTTAGAAACGATGGAGAAGATTTGGTTCAGAAAACTTTTCTGCGTTTGTATCGAAGCCGTATCCGGTACCAAAGACGTGCCAGACTTACAACCTTCCTTTTTATGATGGCACGTCAGGTATGGATTGACGAGTTGCGCAGCCGCAGCCGATTTGACCGCCTGAAAAAAGAACTGGCCGAAAACACTGAAAATCATTGCAGGCCGACGAGCCATTTAAGTGATGCCCGTATGGATATAGCTGAAGCGCTGAAACGGATCTCGCCGGAAATGCGCATGGTTGTGGAACTTGGTGTATATCAGGGTCTGCCTTATGCGGAGATTGCTGAAATTCTTGATATCCCGGCCGGAACAGTGAAATCACGTATGTTCAATGCGCTGAAAAAGCTTAGAAAGATTCTGGCGGTTTGCCAGTAGCTGGCGCAACCGGCAGATCGCAGCTGGCTAAGATTCACTCCGGGTATTAGTGGAGTTCAATTATGAATATTACAACACATATAAATTCACTGGGGGCTTCGCGGGAAGCTCAAGTGCTGCGCGAACTGGTTTCACAGATGCGTGACTTTACGGAGGAGGAACCTTCTGATGATCTTATTGGCCGCATTATGAATGCAGTTGAGCAGGATAAAAAAACTCCGCAGCAGCCTTTATATTCCAGTGGTTCCCGCTTTATGAAGCCCTGGTTCGGTGCTGCGGCCGTTGCTGCGTTGCTTATACTCTTATTTGTGCTGCGTTTTGTGTCAGTGCCTGCGGATGAAAACAGATCAGACTTTATACGCGAACGCTGGCTTGCTGATTTCCAGGAAAAGGACGGTTCATGGAATCCCGCCCGGCATGGGGGTAATGCAGCCTACAGACCCGCATTGACGGCACTCTCGGCCATGGCCCTGCAGCGTTCAGGTGATGATTTTACGGCT
Organism: Kiritimatiellia bacterium; assembly: GCA_046482825.1. GTDB lineage: Bacteria > Verrucomicrobiota > Kiritimatiellia > RFP12 > UBA1067 > M55B167. The sequence goes on along the minus strand of JAWOEI010000024.1, from coordinate 42,762 downwards.
GAAGTTGCGGCCGCACGAAACTACCTGATCCGCATACAGCAGGCAGATGGTTCCTTTGGAGGCAGCGGACGTGAACGTTTTTATAATCACTCAATTGTCACATATTTTTTGGCGGACAGCGGGCGCTGTGATTCTGATGTATTGACGAAGGCTGTCAAAGTCATCAGAAAAAGACAGACTGCGACAGGCGGATGGGATTATGCCGAAGGTTCGGAAGGAAGCACAGCGATTACCTCCTGGCATGTACAGGCGCTGGCTGCGGCTGAAATGGCTGGGGTTGAAGGCGCATCGGAAAGTATGCGTCGCGGATTGCGCTGGTTGCGCGACATGACCGATAGAAAAGGCTGCATCGCTTATAGAAAAAATTCTGAAAACAAGTCGGATACGCTCAGTGCACTGGCCGGTTACACCCTGCTCACAGCAGGAGCTGAGATACTCGGTCTTAGTGATGTCGGCCATCGTGTAGTAAAAGCAATGACTGCCTCCGCAGCGGCAGATGACCGCACTGTGGATTTATACAGGGACTGCATGAAAGTGCGGGCTTTTTCCGCGGCTGGCATGGAGGATGATGCCTTCGCTATTAAGAAATCCATGAACATACAGAATTCAGAGGCACCCGATGACAAGTGGGAGAAAGTCGGTGGCAGGATATATGTTGCATCCATGCATTCTCTGACCGGCAGCTACTGAACACCGTCTTCTGTAATTCAGCAGAAGCTCCGGGATCGGTCTTGTAGGCAATTCTGAACGGTAGAAGAGTATCAAGACCTTTCTTTGATTAGATTATTTAGGACAAAAATGTAAACTGTTGTTGCAATTATAGACATCATGTGTCTATAATACGTCCATGACTACCGTAAATACAGCTACACTTAAACAGAAACTCAGTCATTACCTCGGGCTTGCCCGTCAGGGCAAGGAGGTTCTGATTACTCGGCACAAGCAGGTTATTGCCCGGCTTATGGCCGAAGACGGTGATGCAGGACATCTGCCTCTCCGTAATCCGTCGCATCCCGCATCGGAATTGAAAGACATAGGGGGTTTCGGTCTTGATACCGATCCTGTGAAACAACTTCTTCAGGAAAGGAGAAAACGATGAGGGTATATCTTGATTCATCTATTGTTCTGCGACAGCTGATCGGCACGAAATCGCCCTGGAAGGAATGGGGCAACTGGACGGAAGCATACGCGAGCACACTCCTGCGTACTGAGTGTTACAGGATGGCGGATCTTTTGCGATTGACGGATAAAATTGACGACGCACAGCGTTCGCGTCTCGGATCGTGGATAGAACGTGTCTGTGAAAGCATAACTCTTGTTCCTGTCACGGACAGGGTGCTGAATCGTGCTGCGGGTGCTTTTCCCACATCCGTAGGCACTGATCAGGCCATACATCTTGCAACGTTGCAGGAGCTGCAGTCCACACATGGAATAAGTTGCATGCTGGCTACAGTTGACAAAGATATGCTCTGCGCTGCCGAAAGCATGGGATTCAATGATGCACTCAGGGCGGTTTCCGAACCTGAAAAAGCGGAACAGAAACCGGATGATTCCGGAAATGCGCCGGAAAAGAGGAGTACTTCCGGAAATAATTCATGAATCTGACGCTTCAGTTTATTATTCAGGGCGCTGTTGGTTTCGGTATCGGCGCTGGCACTAATGATCTGGCGATCCGCTGGGTGTTCTGGGCGTTACTGTCCAAAAAAAAGCAACCTATTGCGGATGCGGTTCAGAAAGTTGTTAGTGAAGAGCTGATGAGTCCGGATAAGATTGCTTCCAGGCTTTCCGCTCCTGATGTCGCGGAAAGCCTGGAATCGTCCATTCTATCGGCTCTGGACAGATTTTCCCGTTGTCCGCTGCCGTCCATGGATGATCTTTCCCGTCAGTACGGGGCGCTTCGGCTTGATATTCTGCAGGAACAACTCGCGTCACTGGCTGCCGGGGCAGTTGCCGACAGACTTTCTGAAGCGGAGTTCAGAACCGGTGTTCTGCGTCCGTTTCTCGAAGAGCAGTGGAATAAAAAGGCACTTTGTTCTTCTGCCGATCTTCTGCCGTCGCAGACCCGGGAATTACTTTCAGGTCTTCCCGCACGTTTAGCTGAAACGATTCTTGCTCCGGAACACCGTCAACGTTTGTGTGAGGTTATTGACAGCGGTCTGCGCTCCTGGATAGTTGACTATCCCACACCCGCATCTTTTCTCGGACAGGCGAATATAGATGAGCTGGCTGCGCTTGCCGGATCACGGACGGCACTGCTGGGGGAAGAGCTTGCTTCTCTGCTGGCCACGCCCCCGGCGCAGAATGCTCTCTGCGAGGCTATACGCTCTGCAGTAATGACACGTGTCGGCAGCGAGGGGGTTGTGGGCAGTCTGATTAACGGGTTGGCAGAGACATCCGTTGTGGAAACCCAGCTTTCAAAATTCTGCGAAGGTGTTCCGGATGTGGTTCGAAAGCAGTTTTCACAGAAAGCCGAATCTGTGAGGATGCGCGGTTTGATAGAGAGCGCTGTACGTAAACTTGCCGCCAGGAGTTGGAGTGAATTACTGGATCTGGAAAGACCTGAAGTCATCAGCAAGCAGATTTCTTCACTGCTTGCTTCCGATGCTGTACGGGATATGACACGTCACGGATTTGCCACTGTTGTGGCTTCTGTCTTGGAAGATCTTCAAAAGGGGAGGCTGGAAGATGCGGTTTCTCTTGTGGCAAGTGAAGAAGATATTCCCGCGTATCTGGATTGGCTGGCGGAAACCTTTCAGGACGTGTTCTGCTCAAGTGAACTGCATCCGCAGCTTGAACAGCAGATTCAGCAGGTGGTTCACCGTATCTGCTCGCGTCCTGTTGGATCACCGGAACGTTTCCTGCCTGAGAATGCCAAGCCACGTCTGGCGAAACTGATAGCGGAACAGGTAACAACCTATCTGAACTGCAATGTAGATGAACTGGTTGAGCTGACGCGTATCTGGGATATAATATCCAGCTCCATTATTGATTACGACGACAAGAAAATGGAATCTATTGTTCGTTCTGTTGCGAACAGGGAACTGCGCTGGGTTACATTGCTGGGGGGGCTTATAGGTCTTCTGGCAGGCATCTCTCAGGGAATTCTTCTGCTCATACTGAAGAATTACTGAACCTGTCAACGGCTGAAAGCAGCTCAGGTTTTTATTCCTGCTCAAGTATAGAGTTCGGTATCATGCAGGCGGCGAAGACATGATCACAGTAAATTGATGTGTAAATGGTTGTTTTCCGGCCTTTCATCGATTTGAACTGCTTGATCCATTGTCCTGTCGCTTCGAGCTGTATATTTCCGCTGACGGGATCCATGCTGATAATCTGAAGGTCTTTGGGAGAATAGCGGATTCCGACACCGAAAGCTTTGGATATTGATTCTTTAGCGCACCACAGTTTCAGGATGGCTGCCGGTCCCTCGCCTGTGTGTGCGGCGATTTCCAGTTCGGAATCGTTAAAGACCCCTCTGGTGAATTCATCACTCAGAGATCGGTTGACTTTTTCGATATCAATGCCCAGCCGCGCATTGGCGGCAACCGCGGCGACGATCAGAGTTGAAGTGTGTGCAATGGAAAGATCCAGATGCGTAGCTGAATGCTGACTCCAGTTTCCAAGTGGATGGGGTTTGCCGGAATCATCAGGCCAGATATCTATATCGGCCGATGTCCAGCGCGCCTGCTGGAAATTGGCGAGGTAGCGGCGAAGCGATTCCTTGGCCGCTATTCTTCCGAAAAGCCATTCAACTTTGCGGTTGGTAGCGCCCTGCATTTCCAGCCATTCCTCACGTTCTTTTTGAGACAGAATTGAAAAAGCGAGTGTTTTCAGCCAGAGTTCCTGATTGCTTTCGAATATTTTGAACGGTATGTCTTTGGTTACAGCCGTGGCTACCGGCGTGGTGGGGCTGCCAAGCAGTTCCATAGGCAGGGTTTCGGTTATAAAGTTTTCAGACGGGTTAAGTACAAAACGATGATACCTGCTCGGAACAGCCTCACTGAGTTCTTCCCATCCCTTTATGTGAATCAGGAGATTGCCTTTGCCGTCTGAGATCATAATGTCAGCCAGCTGGGAGCGCGGAGTGGTGGATGTTATTCGCAGATATCCGTTAAGACGGCTTCCTTCAGAAAAACTGGCTGCGTAGAATTGAATCGACCGGCATCGAAACGGTATGGATATGGAGTCGGAGAATGACTCATGTGATCTCCAGAGGGGAATACTGGAAATGATACCGTCCAGAAGCGCAGGCCAGATGGAAAAAAGAGGCATGCGTGTATGTTTGACAGCCTTGGATCTTCCGGGTACCTGTATTTCAAAATTTATCCCGTCTTCACTCCATAAATCAACATGGCGGATAACTCTCAGCCCTGATCCGTGAAATAGGCGGTGCGGGTATATCTCATGACCGAACCAGTTGACAGGATGCGGATTCGTCAAGGGTGTGGCCTGTGCGGTTTTCGAAACTGTACCTGTGGCGCTCAGCAGAACGAGGGCATCAATAATAGGTGCGGTAAATTCGTTATCGGGTGAACTGTCACGCAATTCGACCTTTACAGCGGAGAATGAAGGATCTTTCCAGCTTATGATTTCAGCACGTATTTCAATACTGATCGCGCCGTGTTCAAATCCGAGCCATCGTTGTGAATGAATATTAACAATACGGGCCACGCGGCGCCGCGGCACCAGTTTACGTGCCGCTTCCGAGATCATTTCCAGTCCGGATGCCAGGGAAAGAACAGTCAGTCCTTTAAGTTGAGGTTTGGAAAAGGATATATGCGTTGTTCCGAATGCAAAATCTTTCAGGAAGGGATAGTCTGACAGAGTCACCATTTTTGTGATTTCAAGAAGCTCACCGGGACGTTCCTGGCGGATATCGGCATTGACGAGCATAGGGAAATCGGCTCCGAAATCCAGGCGGTTGCGGTTGTTAAGACGCGGCAGAGTTCTTTTAAGCTGTTCATTGGCTTTTTTGTCGGGGGAAGCCAGAAAAGTTTCCGATATACGGAAAGTATTGATTTCCGGCGTTTCAGAAGAAAGACGTAGCGTGTTCGGACTTGAAGATATGAAAGAGTGAGGGTGACGGAAATTCAGGGTGTTGCGCCGGCGTTTCTCATGCAGCATGGTGAGATCGAATTGGACCCCCTGGGCAGCGAGTATGCCGAGTGCATGATGAAGCTGGACGAGACCGGAACGATGTATCCTGTTTGCTGCAACAGCTATATGGTTTTTTCCCCGCAGGGATTCATTTACGGCATTGCTCATATTGCCCCGGGCACCGAGTTCAACAAAAATGCGATAGCCGTCGTCATACATTTTTTTGACAGTGGACTCAAAATATATCGGCGCTGTCCACTGGTCCGTGATAGGTTCCGGCAGTTCACGTGTATGTGATGTGATCCGCTGTGCTGTGGCGCAGGAGTATATCGGTATGGACAGGTTGTGTTTTATCCAGCGCGACAGAAATTGACGTATAGAAGGCAGCGCCCTGGAGCACCAGGGCGTGTTGAAAGGTTTGTCCATTGGTATAGGCGTGGTTTTAATGCCTGCGTCATGCAGTTTTCTGAGTACTTCGCTTTCAGCTTCGGGTGTTGTTGTGAGAGTATGCTGATGTGGACTGTTGTAAAAGGAAACGGCCAGGCGGCCGGGAAACATCTCCTCCAGTTCCGTTATCAATTTACGGGGGGCATCTACAATCGAGTGCATGGAACAGACCGGCAGATCTTCACGATCCGCCAGACGCGTAAGCATTTTATAGCACTCACGTATAAAACGTATCCGCTTTGCCGGGGTTAATTCCCCGAACGCTCCGGCGACATCAAGAGCAACAAGGTCGCCGGCGCTGTACCCGAGAACTCCGTCAGGTCTGATTCCAAGCGAATTGAAAATCCTGAACAGACCCGAATTTGCGGTGAATACCGATATAAATGACTCTGCAAATCCTAGTTGTTTGTTGTTTTTATTGGCTTTTCTGTATGCGGCGGCAGGGGGAAAAATATAATCTGCGAGAGATATTTTCTTGAAGTCCTGCCCGAAAAGAGCCTCTTCAAGCTCATCGAAACTTTCGCGCACGCAATCGAAAACTATGCTGAGATCTTTCAGCATATCCGGGTAATAAGAGAGTGTTCCCGGAAACAGGAATGCGATGCGACCGCGCGGGCAGAGGCGGTCCTTGAAATAATAAGTTCCTGCCCGGTCCTTAATACGTTTGACATCCTTTCTGATTTTTTCCCGTGCCAGGAGCAGGCGGTCACGCAGATCAGGGGGGGAATAGGCCACAACGCTGAGAATTACAGGCATACTGCCCGCAGACTGTGCGCATGTATAGGCAATATCTTCAAGCAGTACATCCGGGGTCTGATCGACAAAGTTGATAATACGCGTCATTTTTTCAGCAAGCTCACCAACGTTTTTAGCGCCTATCAGACAGAGTTCACTGTCAAAAGGATCGTATAGATGTTTCTTTTCCATAATAACCGCTGTTCAGCATTTCATGATTCACTGTTCGACGTATTCTTCCAGTATAGCGGCGGCGCATGTGCCGGTGTAATCGATGGCGGTAACACATGCGCGACGCGGCAGATCAACAGACTCTCTTATCCACGGACGCGCATCCTGAATAAGATAGAGCGGGGAGTTGGCGGACTGGAATGTGAGATGGGGTTTGTCTATCTGGACATTGGGAGCCAGCACCCGGTGATACAGACAAAGGGCCGCCTTCATAATTCCGGCTGCGCTGGAGGCCCACAGGGTATGTCCTATGTTTCCTTTGACTGATCCTATGCCTATACGCTGTGTAAGAGGACTTCTCTCACTGAAAATATCCTGCAGTACACTTATCTCTGTCTGATCGGAATGCGGCACGCCCGATCCGTGGGCTTCTATAAGCTGAACCGCATCCTGTGTGAGGTCGGCGGCATGCAAAGCTCTTGTTATGGATCGGGTGAGCCGTTCCGGAGTGGGGATACGCTGATGCTGATCTATGGATGCGGCGGCAATGCCTGTACTGCGGATCACTGCATAAATGCGGTCGTTCTGACGTAGCGCGTCTTTCATTCTTTTAAGCACAAAGACAGCACCGCCTTCTCCCGGAAGTGAGCCGTCTGCCTCACGGCTGAATGGTTGCAGGTCTTCTTTTCTGGAGAATGTCAGTGCTCCGGAAATGCCCTGCAGTACTGAACGGTTCAGGGGAGGCTGTACGGCTCCGGCAAGTGCGATATCCGAACGGTGAAGCAGCAGATCGTCAATTGCGCCCTGAAGCGCCTGTAAACCGGAAACAAAACCCGCATCCAGCACAAAGGCAGGCCCGGCAAATCCAAGCAGATGAGCAGTCCAGGCTGTAAGAGAACATCCCAGAGCTGAAATAAAGGAATAGGGGGCTGCTTCAGGCAGAGATTGCAGCAGTTGTTTGCGTATGCTTTCAATCTGCGAGTTGTCCGCTGTCGGGAAGAAATTGCGGATGATGTCCATAGTCTGACCGATAAATGCCGTGTGCTGCATCCAGTTGACTGTCGCGGTGTTGAAAGGGGGCGCATAGCCGAGTCTTAGCGATACACGGTCTGTCGGCAGGCTACTGATTGATGTGCCGGTGTCACGCAGCGCATCTATTGCCAGCTGTACTGCAAAGAAAACATCTTTATTCTCGCCCGGATTGATTTTTCGCGGAAAATACTGATCTGAAGGATTGCAGGCGTAGAGCTCCTCCAGCCTGGCTCCGTTTACAGGGTAGGGGCGGTCGAATACGTTCTGACGTAAAGATTCACGCCTGAGCTTATCTTTCTCGAAGGGGGTGAACAGCGCTTTGCGCTGCATGATATTTTTCCACAGCATCGAGGGATTGGGGCTTTTCGCAAAACGGCACGACAGCCCGGTAATGGCAATATCCTCTTTTGGTATTCTCCATTGAGACATTGTTTCATCCTTGAAGAGCAGCGATTTCATTGCTACCTGATTCTTCACTGGCGGATTTTTTAACTGTTATTTCCTGCGGAGCCGCTTTCGGGATAGCAGTGTTCCTCCGCGGGAAATATTCCAGAGTTGACTTCTTGGATATAATCCGCAAAGGCTTTCCTGGCTCGGGAGGCAAGATCGGCATATTTCTTCACGAATCGCGGGGGGGTGTTTTCCGACAAACCGAGTAGATCATTCATTACCAGAACCTGTCCGTCACAGGCCGGACCGGAGCCTATGCCGATTACAGGAACGGATGTTGCGGCTGTAACCAGCGCGGCGATGTCTGGAGGAACGCATTCAAGCACAATAGCAAATACACCAGCTTTCCCTAGTATTTCAGCATCCCGGATAAGTTCATCCGCGGCCTCGCGGTTTTTCCCCTGAACCTTGAAGCCGCCGATCTGCTGTATTGACTGAGGCAGGAGTCCTAAATGTCCGAGAACCGGTATGCCGTTTTCCGTTAAAGTCCTGACACATCCCGCGCGGATTGCTCCGCCTTCTATCTTTACCGCGTCGGCACCGGCCTCTTGAAGCAGCCGGCCAGCATTGCGTACCGCATCTTTTGTAGAGACCTGATAGGAAAGAAAAGGCATGTCTGCCACAACTAGAGCTGATGAGGTTCCTCTGACAACCGCCGCAGTGTGATGAAGCATATCACTCATGGTTACCGGCAGGGTGGTGGAATATCCGAGGGTTGTCATGCCTAGAGAATCTCCCACCAGAATGAGCGGTATCCCGATATCATCAGCCATTCTGGCGAAAGCAAAGTCGTATGCAGTCAGGCAGGCAATTCTGTTTTTTCCCTTGCATGACCTGATTTTTGCTGTAGTCCACTTTTTCATGTTGTCATTCTATCAAAGAGAGCGGCGGGGTTAAAAGGGTTAAAAACTGTATTGTCACAGCGTTATTTCCAGCCCGTCATAGGCTGGCTGAATGTGGCTCGGCAGAGACCGCGAGAGTTCCGCATGATCCACATCATGGCAGATATGAGTCAGAAGCGACCGCTCGGCGCCGATTTTTTCGAGTACTTCGCAACTCTGTTCTATGCTAAAATGCGAAGGATGCGGCCTGTATCGGAGGCCGTCGAGTATCATCACATCAACCCCTTTGAATGTATTTATGCTTTCCTGTGAAATACCGCAGCAGTCGGGCACATATCCTGCCGAAACATCTTTGCAGTCAATGCGGTATCCTGTCATCCGGTGTCCGTGCTGTACCTCCACAGGAGTGAGTTTTATATCTCCGACAGAAAAAACGCTCGAGACATCATGAAATTCAACCACAGGTCGATAAAGACCTTCACTTGACGGTTTACTGTCGATGTAGTTAAATACACGCTGGATTTCAGTCATGGTTTCAGGATCCGCATAAGCGGGAATCGCACCGCCTTTCAGTGTATTAAACCTGCGGATGTCATCAAATCCCAGAAAATGATCGGCATGAGCATGCGTAAAAACAACCGCATCCAGATGTTCAATTCTGTATGTAAGCATCTGCTGACGGAAGTCAGGAGGCGTATCGATAATCAATGCGGTATCAGATGTTTTCAGATAAACACTGCTCCTGGAGCGGGTGTTTCGGGGGTCAGAGGAAGAGCAGACAGGGCAGTGACATCCTATCATGGGAATGCCGACTGATGTGCCTGTGCCTGTAAACAGTATTTTCAATGCCATAATGTTTGATTTGAAAAGGTTTGTCCCTCCGCATGGGGAAGCGGATAAGGAATTAGAAATTTATCAAAGTTGCTATTATTTCAACTACTGCCACAGAACACAAGAAAGTTAAGCAGGCGCGGAACTTTCCGGGCGCATCTGCGATTATGTTGTGCGCAACATAACTGCGAATTGGTGCAAATCGTCAAATTTACGGCAATTTGCATCATACATCTTCCGAGGTCAAGGACCTCGGCTACAGTTCCAAAGCTGCCCCGCTGAGCGGGACCGCAACCGAAGTGAGATTATGTGATATGAGCAGTTCGAATATTCCTCGTCAGTATATGTTTTAACCGTTGCATCTTTGGTAGAAAACGCTTCGCGTTTTGGGTTGTTAATTTGTCATAACTGTATAAAAATAGCGACAAAGGGGAGCTTCCGCATATAAAATTTATTGAAGTTGGAGCTTTTGAAAAAAGCTATATAGTTGCTTTCAATCAACAACTTATGAAAATATGTGTATAGATTTCTTGTTTTTTATAGCAGAAGTTGGTTGACGTTCAAAAAAACGACTTTGTCAATTCAGTAAAAAAAAGCCTTTGCATCCGAATTGCCTTTTGGTTGCGATTTAGCCGGCAAACGGTGTATAATAAGTGCACTTTACAATAATCGGGATTTTATAATGATCAGAACCTTATGTTTTTTGTTTTTCGCTCTGACCGCGCTTCTGTCTCAGGCTCAGGAGTTTCAGTTATCTTTCAAGCCGGCCTGCAGTTCATTCATTGTGGGTGAGCCTGTTGTAGTGCGGATGAATGTGGTAAATGTTGGCCGGACGCTGCTGGATACTCGTTCCGGTACGGACAGATTGTTTGTTGAGGTGACATATCAGGATCGTTACAATGAACTTACTCCGGTGACCAAGGCTCCTTTTGCCAAAGCTTTTAAATTGGATCCGGGCAGAAAACATACATCACGAATTGAACTTGATAAATGGTATTCCTTGCTCAAAGAAGGAAAGTATTTCGCAAAGCTTGTGCTTATATGCGGAAAAAGTCGTTATGAATCCACAAAGAAATCCTTTGATATAGTTCCGGGTATTCCGGTTAAAGAGGGTATTCAGATGTTTGTCTCAAGGGAAAAAACGAGACGGATGTTTAAAATCGTACACTGGAATCGCAGACAGGCAGAGCGTCTGTTTCTCAGGGTTGAGGATCAGCCGGGCGGGGAAGTTTGGGATACCATAGATCTCGGGCCGCATCTGAAATCGAGCGATCCTAAACTGGATATCGCAGCCAACGGAGAGATTACAGTTGTTCACAAGGCGAATCAAGACACCTTTCACCGCACTGTTTTATGGTCATTGCCTGATTCACTTGAAATTGCTGAAAGGAATTCGCTTTTTGACCCTGAGGTAACTGCGACACAGAGGATACGTTCTCTTTACGGGGATGCGGTTGAAGAAGGTCCTGCCGATTTTGAATCCGGAAAAAAATGGTGGAAATTCTGGTAAAAGACAGACACAGCTTCTTTTTATTCAAAGCGGTTATTGTTCTGCTGTTCGCGGCAATATGCCTCAGCGGCTGTTTCTCGGCACCTGCTGAAAAACAGGCTGAGTGCGATCAGATAGCTTCTTACAATACGTTTTCTGAATATGATAATCTGGCTCTGTTTGCTGAAGCGCTTCTGCTGATAAACCGATATCATGCTGACGCGAACGATTTTACAGGTCTGGTTTATTCCGCGATAAACGGAATGGTTGCCGATTTGGATCCTTACAGCTCTTTTCTCGAACCCGAATCTCTGGAAGCCCTCACTGAATCCACAGACGGCTCTTTTGTTGGTATAGGTGTTAATGTCGAGTCGGATGATAATGGCATTAAGGTGATAGCTCCGCTGGATAATTCGCCTGCACTGGAAGCCGGTATAACCGCAGGTGATATAATCACCGCTGTTGACGGACATTCCGTGGGTGGAATTTCGCTCGGAGATGCCATAACTGAAATGCGCGGTAAAAAAGGGAGCAAGATAAAAGTTACTGTAAGACATGACGATGGCAACAGTGAAGACATTGAATTGATTCGCAGCGAGGTGCATCTCTCCTGCGTAGAGAGCTGTCGTGTGTTTGATGACAGCACAGGTTTTTTGCGCATAAGACAGTTTACATCCTCTGCGGCTAAAGAAGTGGAAAAAGCTTTGCGGTTGCTGGCTAACCGCGATATCGCAAGATTGATTCTTGATCTGCGTGATAATCCCGGAGGCGTCCTGAGTTCAGCAATAGGAGTATCGGAATTTTTTCTTGAAAAAGGCAGAACTGTTGTCACATTGAAAAACCGCGCGGCGGATAAAAAGACGCGTGATTATAAATCAGGAGGGGGTTATAAATTTCCTGACATGCCGTTGGCAGTCCTGGTTAATCATGACAGCGCGAGTGCCTCGGAGATTGTAGCTGGCGCCTTGAGAGACAATCAGCGGGCGGTGATTGTCGGTAATCGCACCTATGGAAAGGCTTCCATTCAAAGTGTAATAAAAATGTCTCTGCGTCCTGAGTATGCGCTCAGACTGACAACCGGTTGTTATTACACGCCAGCAGGAAAACTGATTCACGGCTGCGGTATTTTGCCTGATGAGGAAGTCAGTCTTTCTCGTGTTCAGCACAGCAAACTCAGGAATTACTATATGCGTCGGACCTATCGCGAAGATAAAAGCGGTATTCCTGATGATGATCTGCAGCTGGCCAGAGCCATAGAGATGCTGCATGACAGCGAAATGAAAAAGGAAAATCCTTGATTGTTCTCGGTATAGAAAGTTCATGTGACGAAACCGCCGCCGCTGTGGTGCAGGACGGAACCGATGTTCTATCTTCAAGCGTTTATTCCCAGGTGAAACTGCATCAGCCCTATGGAGGGGTTGTGCCGGAAATCGCATCAAGAAGTCATGTCGAGAAAATACCGGAAGTGATAGTATCAGCGGTGTCGCAGGCATTCGGCGGAGGCGGCAGTGAGACTCCTGATCCGTCCTGGTGGCGCCGTATTGATGCTGTGGCCGTAACTTACGGTCCCGGACTTGCAAGTTCTCTGATAGTCGGACTGTCCGCCGCCAAGGGACTGGCATTGAGTATATCCAGACCTTTGATAGGAATCAATCATATCGAGGCGCATATTCATTCTGTATTTCTGGACAGAGAAAAAAACGCAGCGAAAGATATTTATCCTTATCTTGCGCTTGTTGTATCAGGAGGGCATAGCTGCCTTATTGCAGTTGATCAGTCGCATTCCTATATAGTTATAGGCCAGACCCTCGATGATGCGGCCGGAGAGGCTTTTGACAAAGCTGCCAAGCTTCTTCATCTGGGATATCCCGGCGGACCGGTTATAGACCGCATAGCCGCGACTGCGACCCGGCGTGACAGCATTGACTTTCCGAAAGGGAAACTCCGCAGAGGAAATCCTGTCCTGTGCGGCATGGACGCGGAACTCTGCGTCAGTTTCAGTGGGCTGAAGACAGCTTTGATGTATTATCTGAGGAAAAATAAGCCTGAAAATGACGCTGATGTTGTTGATATAGCCGCCGCATATCAGGAGGCTGTTGTTGATGCTCTTGTTTTACGCTGTACGGCGGCATTGAGCAAAGGCCGTTATAGAGCTTTAGCTGTAGGCGGCGGTGTTTCGCTGAACAGCCGGCTGCGTGAAAGACTGGTACAGACAGCGGATGATTTCGGCCTGCCTGTTTATCTGGCGCAGCCGCAATACTGTGGAGACAATGCTGCCATGATTGCCGGTCTGGCGGGAACCGGAGGGGGAGTTTGCGGGGAAAAAGCCTTTGAGCTTGATGTGTCGCCATCACTTGCCGCAGGCGTACAGCAGACTCTCATATAAACTCTGTCCCGGCAATTTGAACCTTGCTTTGACATACTTTTTTTTTATAACTTATTGAAACACGTTTTGTTTACAGATTTTTAAGTCCTGAAAGGTGATTGATTATGGTCTGCAACAGTTTTAAAAATAATTCAGTTGAGAGAAAAAGAACTGACTTATTTGTTTCACTCGGCCTTGGTGCAGTCGCGTTTCTTGTCTATCTTCTGACCATGTCCCGTTATATTTTTCCGGGTTTGTCCGCAAAGTATATGGCGGCATTCAGCGGGATTGATCCGCTGACGCAGCCTGTTTATCCTCTCTGGGGTACTCTGGTTTCGGCTGTCAGTTCCATACCCGTATTTTCGCTGACAGTCAGACTCAACCTGATAAGTGTAGTCTGCTCCACTATATCGGTTGTGCTGATTTACCGTATCATGTCTTTTCTGCTGTATGAAACAATACGCGAGGAATATTCTGTCGAACATGCGGATAAGGTATCTGTCTGGGGTGGGGTATTTTCATCGGTTGCCCTGATGTTCTCTGTTCCGTTATGGCAGGCTTCCACACAGTTGCGGGTGGAAAGTTTCAACATGATGCTGGCTTTTCTGCTGGCTTTTCTGCTTGTTCAGTTTGCATTGCACAAATGGCGTATATTTCTGGTTCTGTTCTCTTTTCTGGCAGGAGCCTGTGTTGTTCAGTCAGCATGTTTCATACCGCTGATTCCTGTTTTTCTGTTGTTTCTTATCTATATCCTTCTCAAGGATCGTTCTCTGAGTCTGAAACGCATCACATGGATGAGTCTTATTGCTCTTGCAGGTCTGAGCCTTTATTACTTTTTCGCCCGGTCTTTTTACAACAGCCATGATGCTCAACTGATGGGGCACAGCTCGCTCATGAATCTTATGATCAAAGTATGGCGCTTCCAGCTGCATGAATTGCGTAGCGGTCTGCCACAGAGCGGATGGATTATTATTCTCCTTTTCAGTGTTGTACCTTGGCTTGTTGCAGTTTTTGCCGCCGGCAGAGCACTGAACAACGAACGCTCCTGGAGCCAGTATCTTCTTCATCTGATACTGTTTGGTTTTGTAATAATAGGATTGTTCAATGTGCCTGTCTCGCCCTGGGGTATTTTACGGCCGACGGGAAGACTTCCGGTATTTTTCTACGCGATGATAGCTATGGTTGCGGGGTATATCTTCGTTTACTGGTATATGTTGCTGAAGGTAAAGCAGAACAAACGCAGCAACGAGATACGTCCGTTTACAAAAAAGGCCGGTGAATGGTTCGGCATGATCCTTACCTATCCTGCGGCTGTGATTGTGCTGTTGTGCGCTGTTGTCAATTATTTTGAATGCAAACCGAACAGAGGACGTTTTGCCGATGAATTCGCGTCACGGATACTTGACCGTCTCGAGGATCGCACTTGGTTTATAACTGACGGCCTGCTGGATGATCACCTGAAAATTCTAGCTCACGAAAGAGGGCAGGAATTAAACATCATATCTTTGCAGAAAGATCTCGATCCATACTATCTCCGTTCTATGGCTCAGCTGATCGAAGAAAAGAATCTTTTCAGCGGCGCAGAACTTATCAGCATGAAAAGCACGCTTAAACTCGGGATTCTCCCCTTTGTGCAGGACTGGTTTTCCATAGAGGAGGAGGATATTGCAGACAAAGCCGCGGTTTTCGGGGTGCCGGATTTCTGGTATTCGGCTGGATTGATTCCTGTGCCCGAATATCTGTTTTTCACAGGTTGCAATGATATTGAAAAGTACAAGGATACTGAGCTGTTTGATGAATACAGTGTTTTCTGGGATGAAATGCTGGCTGTTTTGCCTGAGACAGAAAAAGACTTCCAGAATAATGTTTCTGTAATGGCGCGCAATCTCCGCCGGCACCTCGGTTTTGTTGCCAACAACCTGGGAGTAATGCTGGAAGATCTCGGGCGGGATGAGGAGGCTTTTGCCACATACACAAAGATACACGAAGAAATTGACCCCGATAATGTCTCGGCAATGATAAACCGTTTCGAAATGGCACGACGCGGAGTGAAATGCGCCGATCCGTTCAGAGATTCCATTGAACGTGAACTGAAGGATTTTATTTCCGGATTGAAACGCCGTTATCCTCTCTGGTCTCTGTCGCGTTTTTACGGATATGTGCGCTCACCGCAGATATTCGCAAGACTGGGATATGGATGGGCTTTGTCCGGTCAGTCCAGAGCGGCTCTTGCCGGAGTTAACCGCGCAATTAATCTTCTCCCGGAAAACGACCGCATAGCCAATCTCAATTCACTTGCAAGCATATACGCTTTGACCGAACAGTCCGAGGAATCTGAAGATGTGTATCAGGAAATTATCAGCAATGATCCGAATAACCGCAGGGCATTGATGGGATTGGGGCGCCTGGCTGTAAAAGAGGGAGCTTTTGAAAAGGCCAGCAAATGGTTTACAAAGGCGGCTGAATCCGGTGATGATACACAGAGCGGCGGACTTGAATGGGCCCTGGTGCACATGATGAATAATGATATGGACAAGGCGCGTCTGGCTCTTCAGCGGGCTACTGATCTTCAGCCCCGTAATCTGAATGCCTGGGCTCTGCTGGCGCATTTACAGTTGCAGAATAATGAAGTTGAAGACGTGGAAAGCATTGTCATTCCCAAAATGGAAAAAATTGCCGGAACACCTGACAACTATTTCGTACAGCTGACCAAGGCAATGATGAATATGAAAAAAGCGGAGAATGACAAACGTCCCGAGCGTTATCTGCGGGTAGCGCGCGAAGGATTTATCCGGGCCGGGAAGCTTAATAAGTCCGCTATTTATCTTAACGATGTCATCCTTGATCTGGACATCCGTCTTAACGATCAGGAGGCCGCATTGTTGCATGCCCGTCAGGTTCTGCGTAAAAACCGCAAGCATTCCCTGGCGAATTATGTCATGGGTTCGCTCAGGCTTAGAGAGGGTGCTTACGGTGAGGCGGAGGACTTTTTGCGACGCTCCGTAAACGCTAAACCCATATACCCCGCTCTGAATGACCTTGCAGAGGTATTGAGAAGAATACGCAGATTTTCAGATGCGGAGAAATATGCACGCGATGCGATCAAACTGAATCCGGAAAACTATATAGGATGGGAGACGCTTGCGGCTGTTCTCGTTGATGCCGATATTAAACTGGATGAAGCTACGTCGGCAATTAACAAGGCGGTAAGTTTGAACAAAGGTGAGGATCTGCGGGTTCAGATTACAAAGGCCCGTATTCTGAAAAAGAAAGGTGATATCGAACTGGCGCGTCAGGTGATTCGGGAAATCAAGAGCCGTCAGCAGGAACTGATGCCTTTTGAACGTGAGGAGTTTGACCGGATATCTAGAGATGTCTCAAAACAGAATTGAGATTGATGGAATCCGGCTGGTGTGTCGGAAAAAGACACTTTCCGGATTTTTTTTCAATCAGTATGTATAATAAAGGAAAGGACAGAGAAAATGGCAAATGGTATTTTGGAACTCAATGAAACAAACTTCGAGGAAACTGTTGCAAAAGGTGTTGTTCTGGTGGATTTCTGGGCACCCTGGTGCGGCCCATGCAAAATGCAGACACCGATTCTTGAAAATCAGGTTGTTTCGCAGGTTGAAGGCAAAGCGCTTATAGCCAAGGTGAATGTGGATGATAACAACAGCCTTGCGGCAAAATACTCCGTAAGGAGCATTCCGGCTATATTTATTTTCAAAGACGGCGAAGTTGTCAAACAGATGGTCGGGCTGCAGCGCGCTGAAGCTTTGATCGCAGTCATTGACGAAGTACAGTGATGTGCTGACTGCAACAGAAAAAACCGGATTTCTTGACATTTTTACCTCATGCTGTTGACCTTATGAGGGCAAAAAGTGTATAATCCGCTCTTATTGTATTCCAAAAAAGAGGAATGAGGAGCATAATTTCATGGCGAATATCAAGAGTGCATTAAAACGTAACAAGCAGTCGATAGTGAGAAACGCACGTAACCGGGCTTGCAAAAGTGCAGTTTTAACTGCATGCAAGAAGGTGACTTCGGCTATAGAGAGCGGTGACAAAGAATCGGCTGTAAAAGAGTTTTCAGCTTATACTTCCAGGCTTGACAAGGCCTGTAAAAGGGGCGTAATTCCCAAGAATACAGTCAACCGTAAAAAATCACGCATTGCCGCCAGTATTGCTAAAATGGCTTGACTGGAAACCGGCCCTGCTTCACCGTCGGTTACGGTTTACGTAATATTATGAAACGCTGGAGACGACAGCTGCCGTCTCCAGCGTATTGCGTGCGTGCTGTTAACGGGACTTACGGTGAATATATGTTCGCCCCCGCAGTCTGTGGCATACGGCAGGATGCAGGCCTTCAGGTTTTTTCCTTATCCCGTGTGCGGGATAAGGTGATGCTCACTTTCCGGGTTTACGCGGTGGAGTGAAGCAATTTGTAAAAATCATTTTCTTCAATTTCTTTTCTGCCGTATGTAATTCATTCTTGAGACATAGGATGCGTTTCATGTTATAATCACTGCATGATTATTTCGGTAAAAGACCTTGGAGCCGACCGGTGTTACGCAGACGTTTTTGATTTACAGACATCTATTCATGCTCAACGGAAAAAGGGAGAAGTTCCCGATACCCTGCTTCTGCTTGAACATCGCCCTGTCTATACAATGGGCAGCTCCGCTTCAGACGATCATGTTCTTTACAATGCTGGCGAATTAGCGGAAAGAGGAATAGATCTGGTAAAAACATCTCGCGGAGGCGATGTGACATATCATGGTCCCGGTCAGCTGGTCGCTTATCCTATTGTTCATCTGGGAGAAATGGGCATCAAAGTGCTCGATTTTATTACAGGCATCGAGGAAGTTATCATAAAGACAGCTGCTCTTTTCGGAATCAAAGCCGGGCGTGATGAACGTAACAGGGGGGTGTGGGTGGATAATAGCAAGCTGGCCGCTATGGGCATCCGTGTATCAAGGCAGGTCACCATGCATGGATTCGCATTGAATGTCAATACATGCCTGTCACATTACAGCGGTATTATCGCCTGCGGACTAATTGATGCAGGTGTTACGTCAATAAAGCAGCTAACCGGTTTTTCAGTTGAAATGGCTGAGGTAAAACAAAACATTGTTGAAAACTTTGCTGATGTATTCGGTTATGACTCCGTATGTACCTCAGCGTGAAACAGAATAATGATAAAAATCAACATCAATATAATCAGAAAGCTTTTCCTTGGTTTGATGGATATTATGCTGATCCTTTTGGTGCTGCCTTTCACTTTTGTAATGACTCACTATATGCATCTTTTCTTTGACGGCGGCAATCGTCTGCAGCTGCTCAGGAATCTCAGTGATTTTTCGCTGAAAGTGTCATGGGTTTCATGCACTTTTCTTTTTTTTGTATCACTTGTAATCCGGGTGCTGATTGTTCACGGTAAAAGCTGGTACTCTCTGTTTACAGTTGCTTTTATATGCGGCGGCCTGTGGATTTTCACACTGAATTTTATAATTGAATCAGACTTCAGCTTTTGGAGATCTCTTCTTCCTTTGACTTTCTGCTGCACAATTTCCACGGCTTATGCTCTCGGTAAGGCGCTTTACAGGGACGACAGCTGGAATTTTACAGATGAACCGCAACTGGACTTTCATGAAGATGAGTGTGAAATGCCTGCAGATGAAGAAGACCGTTCGTGATACGCATTTTTCACGGTTTTTTTCTTCTGGTATAAGAATACTCCGGAGACGGGATCAACGTTAATTGTGTCTGCCCGGGTATCACAGAGAATACCGGAGTTACACTGGATACAGTGTAAGTGCCATTTTCGGAGTTGCGAGAAAAAGGCAAAGAGTCACCACTTCTCGATTCGGCTAAGAAAGGTCGCGGTTGTTTCAACGAAAGGTCGCCATTGAGCTTTGTTGAGAGGCATTTATCTTACACGAGGCGCACTTTTATTCCCTTATCACGAAGGTTATTAACCTCGGTCATTGACGCGGCGGTATCAGTAATCAGCATGTCGATTTTAGACGCGGACATGATGTGGGCGAATCCCTCACGTCCAAGTTTTGAAGAGTCGGCAAGTATAATGGTCTGATGGGCTTGTGCCGACATTTGACGGCAGACTTCGGCTATTTCGGCACTGTCGGCGGTGGTGCCCTTGGTTGTTGTAATACCGTCTGATCCCAAAAACGCTTTTGCAACATGAAATTGTTTAAGCTCCCGGATGGTGGATGGTCCGGTTAAACCTTCGATTGCCGGACGAAATTCTCCTCCGGTGAGTGTGATGGAGAGCCCCGGGTTGTTGCGGGCGAAAGGAAGTAGAAGTGTTGAGTTGGTTACAACTTTGATGTCCTGACGTCCCATCAGAAAACGTGGAATTAGAGAGGTGGTTGTGCCCGCTGTAATCATGATATCTTCGAGATCTTCAATCAGTGCCGCAGCGGCACGTGCGATACGGGTTTTTTCGGCAGTGTGTGAGCGTTGACGTTCAGCTACACTGGGGTGCAAAGTCGGTAAGGCACCACCGTTTTGGCGTAGCAAAACCCCCTGTGCTTCGAGTTCTTTCAGGTCGCTGCGGATAGTTACTTCCGATACTTCGAAGAATTTGCTCAACTCCGTCACACTCAGCTCCGGTTTTTCCATTAAAGCATCGAGTATTTTCTGTTTTCTGTTGCGTTTTTTGATCATCTTAGTTATCTATATTTTATTTTACCGGATTATTTCGAATTGGGCAAATACAAAGAATAAATGTTGAGTCGGTTTGCTGTGGAGATTGGCACAAACAACCGCTTTCTTTTCCAATCCAACGCCATATCGGCGGGACAGGGGATAGCGGCCAAACGCCGTACGGTCTGGCGGTCAGGGCTGACACAAACAAGTTGTTGCCCCTCCCCGTCGGAGACGAGAAAACTGCCATCAGCAAGCATTTCGATTTTATTCGGCGCAGTGAAATACTCATCAATTCCGAAAGGTTTTGGTTCCCAGCCATTGTATGGATCAATTACGTACAGGTCTTTTTCTGTTTTGCTGACGGCATATAGGCAACCCTCGACAACTGTAAGGCCGCTCGCTCCTGCGAGTGTTGCAATTTCAAGCGACTCTCTGCCGTTGACACGATAGATTTTTCCCTGGCGTGTGTCGGAGACAAAAAGATGTCGCCTGAATGGAGCTATTGTGCTGGGCGATGTTCCCTGGGGCAGATCGAAAGGCTGTAACACTTGTTTCGTTCTGATATTGTAGCGGGTAATACGTGAGAGATCGGTCCCGTGAAGAACTCCTTTTTGAATACAAATGTCGATTAGAGATCCAAGCGGTTGTTCGGGTGTCGATTCCACCCAGCGCAAATTCTGAATTTCACCCTCGGAGGACAGACGTGAGATGAATCCCCTGTCCTTCTGAGTATTAGCTACAAACACGGCTCCATTTTTTGAGTTCACACAAACGCTTGTCGGCTTCGAAAAGCCTTCAACAACCTTGACGAGGCGGAGTTGCCATGGAAGGAGTGGTGGAGGCAATCCGAGTTTTTTCTGTATCACTGAAACATCGACATTTCTGACGCCGCATTGGCGGGAAACACATTGCGCTGCGGCGAGTCCTGCTGCGTGACCAAGTTGGATGATAGTGCGTTGAAGACGACAGCTTGATGCCGCGATGTGGCTGAAACTGGCTCCGCGACATGCTATCAGAAGATTTTTCCATCCACCTGACGGGATCAGACATCTATAGGGAATACCGTATGGCACGGCGGCATGTCGTAATCCCCCGCCACTACCGTGTGTGTCCATCGGATGATCGGCATAGGCGATCAGATCCGAATGTTGTGACAAGGCAAAGGGTGTTTTTATGTCCCTCTCCGTGAGCACATACTCACCTGCTATACGATAGCTTTCGCGAATAGCCAGCATCGGAGAAAAGGAATCGAACGTGTACTCGGGTTGTTGATTTTGGTAGATGTGCCAATGGGCAAGTGCCTGACGTTTGGCCTCATACAAGGTGGCTTCGTATCCTTTTTCTATCAGAGTCCAGCCGGGTACCAGGCCGCATGGATTGATTATGCGTTTAGAAGTGTCCGGCAATCTATCTGCGCAACAACTTACTTTTCCGGGCTGCCATCTTGGCTGCATCCCGTCCGGTAGAGGTTGCGGTGTTGGATTTGGGCATTCCCGAATTTTGTAAATCATCTCGAGGGCATTCAGGATCTGTTTGGGTTCGGCGGGCGCGGACGGTTCGTTGAAACGGCTTTTCGGATCCGCCCCCAGCATTGTTTCGCAACCGGCTGCCTGACAGAGCACTCCGTCACCTGTGCAGTCAATGAAAATCCTGGCGTTGATTTTCGAAACACTGCCGTTTTTTTCATCAACCGTCCGGATAAATACTACGCGTTTAGTTTCGGGATTAACGCTGGCGGCTACGAAACAAGTATTGAATAATACCCGGCAATGTCCTGTCTCACTTAGCATGTTTCTGACTATCTTGCGGAAAACCTTCGGATTGAATGGGATAGTGCGACCGAATCTGCGAGTGAGAGTTTGGTTGTAGTCCGGCACGGAAACTCCGCCCAGCTCAGAGATGCGTTCATATATTTGTCGGGAAATCGCGCAACCCGGCCCTCTGGCCCAGACGCTTACTCCGCCACGTGTGCTGGTTCCGCCCAAAGCGGGTTCACGTTCAACCATAATCACATCGGCTCCCGCGCGAGCAGAGGCTACCGCCGCGCCAATTCCTCCGCTGCCGCCGCCGACAACACAGACGTCACATTTGAGTCGAGTCGATTTTGTTGCTTGTGATTCTGCCGGAACAGAACGAATACCCGGGATATTTGATATGTCCCGCGTGATCAAACCGGATCCAATTCCCTGCGTATGCGCTTTAAATCCAACACTGAGCATACAGATGGCAGTCAGAGCAAGTAGCCGATCTTTTTTTAACATGATATTTCGCCTTTCAATTAATAATAATTAACGTTCCTTTAGGCACATAGCGTTCGGGGGCACCTCCGTAACGATAAATTGCGATGTTGTCTATATCCGCTGTCGCGTCAGGCGAGGCATAGATAGAGAAGCCGATTTCACCGTCAGTCACACGAGATGTGTTTTTGTCGTATGTTATTGTGGAATCGACAGTCGGGGGAGCGCGAAAGTCACTCGCACTGTTCCATATACGGTTTCTGACTTCCACTTGCGTAAAGTTGTTTATCCGACGCACGTCCAGCCGCACATGAACCCAATCCGAACAATCCAGATCATTGGTGACTGCTTCGTATATACCTCCGCCGCCTATACCACCCATGGTGCGGGAGTAATAGGCTTTAATAATATTTTGTTGGGATTCAGTATCGCGATCGTCGTTCAGCACCCAAAGTTTGTCTGACCTGTTGGTTGTATTGTTGCCCAGAAGAAAAACGCCAACCAAACGATCCAAAGAATTGTGTGTCCGCATATCATAGTCAATTGTGCAGTCGCCGAATAAATCATTGCCCCCTGCAATTTTGCCGTCAGTGTCAATCCCATAAACGTGATGTACAAATTCATCATTTTGTATCGGGCGTAAAAATCCACCATCTCCGTAATTTTCGTCGTTGCTTGAGACCCAATCATTGGTTTCAGAGTTCAGCAGAGTGAAGTGATTTGTCAGATCAGACAAGCTTTTGAACTGGATGGGGCCGAACAGTGTCGCAGGGGTTTCCTTTGTGACATCCTGAAAAGCTTGGAGAGCATCGCCATTGCCATCGCTGACGCGCAGTGCGTCCAGTGAAGCGGCTGTAGATGCGGGGGCGTAGACATCGAGACCTATGTTAGTGATGCTGCCTCCGAAAACGGCGTCGTATGTTAATTGCGCGTTGCCCAGTGTGTCAGCTGATGTGCAGTCAGATGGATCCAGCCAGAATTTGACAGTCGAACTGTTGGTATCTTTGAGATCCACACGTCCTAAAATCAGATGTGTCGTGTCCGCGGATAGCGTAAGTCCGCTGGAGGTCAATGTTCCATTGACCAGTTTTCGAAAGTCCGTTCCGACACACAGAAAACCCGCATCCGATTGGCTGCGATGGCCTGTCGCTGAGTTCAGGTATAAGCCCACTCTTCCACTGTTGGAGGAAAAGTATACCAGCATGGACAACCACACTATGCGTCCTTCACTCTCGCCGGTGAACGGTTCGGCGAATCTACGGTTGCTTAATATGGAATCGGTTGAAATGTCATAGAACGCTACTAATTTTCCTTTTCCGAGGCTTGATACACTGTAACCGGTGGCGTTGTACATCAGATTCGAGTTGTTATCGATATGACCGTCCTCTGGTTTATCTAGAAAAGACCAGGCGCCACAGAAGCCGGAACCTCCGGCATTATTTCCCAGGGGGCCCTCCGGATAAAAATCGAAATCCTCCACGATCATTAAGGCTTCTGACGTGCGTGTCAGCATAATCACACATGTCAAAAATAGTATGAGCGGGTTGATGATCGTTCGGTGGAAACACAGGTAACCTCTATCACTCTTGTTCATGATTAACTCCTTTTTATATCGTTTACACATTTAATTTATAAAATACTAAAAAACTTTTATAAAAGCAATACGAAAATTATTTTAAAATAAATATAAGCTTTCTTGTGCTTTTATGGTGATTCTGATATAATTCTTCACATGTTTAATATTCATGGCAGGCAGATATGTCGTGTGGTCATGGACAAAAAGAGAAGGGTTTTTTTATGAGAAAAGCAATTGTATTATCTTGTGTCGGCATGGTGTTGATCGCGACAAGTGGAGCAGCGACAAATGAAGCGGTAGTTCTTGATCAGCTATATCGTCCCGCACTGTTCAAGCGTTTTGGAGAACACGTCAATGTGCCGGACGGGTTGGCGCAGGATGAGCAAGGCAATATTTATTGTGCGGCTCCGAACTTTGTAAACAAGTCGTATCCCGGGACAATCATGAAAATGAACGGAGCAACGGGCGAATGGTCGGTTTTTGTGCCGGGTTTAATACATCCGGATACCGGACGCGGCGCACCTATGGGTATGGAGTTTGGTGAGGATGGTCATTTGTATTATTGTGACAATCAATATTTTTTCGACAAGAACTATAAGTCACGTATTATGCGGGTCATCATTGGTGCCAATGGTGAACCGTCAAGAATTGAACCGGTTGTTGAGAATATCAAGCTTGCCAATGCTATGCGCACGCGCGGCAATGCAATCTATTTCACTGAAACCTTTTTCGATATTAAGGGAAGAAACTTTGGCGGGGTTTATCGTATACCGATCAGTGCTTTCAAGCACCAACCGGTGCAGTTGCTACCAAAAGAGCAGTGGAAACAGGATCCCTATTGCATTGGTGTCACGGAAACCGAACCGTTATCACATCGCAATGACGCCGCTGCCGCTGACGGTCTTTGTTTTGATAAGGATGGCAATATCTACACCGGCAATTTTGGGGATGGCCATCTTTATACCATGCGTTTGCGACATGACGGGACATATGAAAAACCTGAAACGCTGATAAATGATCCACAACGTCTGCCCTGTGCGGATGGAATTTGTTACTACCCCGAGCGTGAGTGGATTATTATTACTGATTCGGAACGTAATGCCGTACTTTATTGGGATATCAGGAAAGAGGAACTCGGAACACTGTGGATGAATGGAGATACCGACGGTGGGGATGGTCTCCTGGATCAACCTTGTGAACCTATGGTTTGGAAGAACAAGTTGCTCGTGGTCAACTTTGACATGAGTTTTCCGGGATTGCTTAACACCGAGAACGATGATGTGCATACTATCAGTGTGATTCAATTGGAAAAAAGCTGGTTACCTTTTTTGAATCTGTTTCGATAAAAGTTACAGGCATGGGTCTTCAAATTTCACATAAGTAAAATTATTCAGCAGTTAACCTGTTTAGAGGCGGGATGAGCATTATGGATTTTAAGGATAGAACGGCTCTTATTACCGGCGCGAGCGGAGCAATCGGGAAAAGTATTGCGCGGAATCTGGCAAACTTCGGCGCGAGGGTGTTCCTGACGGATCTCGCGCCGGAGTCGGTTGTTCAGAGTGTCGGGGAACTGGTCGCGGCCGGATATGACGCGGCAGGTCTGGCTGCGGATGTGACGGATGAGGCACAAGTCGAAGCGGTGGTAAGTACGGCGGCGGCACACTTTGATAACAGGATTGATGTTCTGGTGAATGTTGCCGGTGTTGCCGGGCAGAATCCTGTCGAGCAAATTACGGAAAGGGAGTGGGATCGTGTTTTTGCCGTGAACTGTAAAGGCAGTTTCTTTTTGATCAAACACGTTGTACCATTGATGAAAGTCCGTCATTATGGCAGGATTGTTAACTTCTCGTCGAAGTCCGGTAAAACCGGTTCGGCTCTCTGTTGTCACTACTCGGCGGCTAAGGGCGCAATTATCACTTTGACCCAGTCGCTAGCATTCGAATTTGCCAAAGACGGGATCAACGTTAATTGTGTCTGCCCGGGTATCACAGAGAATACCGGAGTCTGGAATTTTATGTCGGCGAACTATATTGAAAACCTGAAGCAGGAACGTGAACAGGTTGTCAGACAGTTTACGGCCAAGGTCCCGCTGGGACGTCTGGCACGTGTCGATGATGTGGTGAATGTTACGTTGTTTCTCTGTTCGCCGGGTGCGGATTACATGACCGGTCAGGCAATCAATATTACCGGTGGACGGGAGATGCATTGAGGCCGTGAAGTTTTACACAGATATTTGCGCTGAGCACGCAATATGCCTGCATGACAGCCGGGATGATCGGGAGATGCTTTTTAATTTTGAGGAGGATGTCAGATAATGAATGAAGATAAGATTACGAAAGAGTCTGTAGCAAAGATGATGGATCACGCGGTGTTGAAACCGGCTATGAAGGATGATGATATCAGGCAGGCTGCGAAAATGTGTATAGCCAGAGGAGTCGGAGATCTGTGTGTGCGTCCGACAGACGTGGCGCTGGCGGCAGACTTGTTAAAAGATTCAGACACGACAGTTGCGGTGGTTGTGGGTTTTCCGCATGGAGCAAGCCGCACGGAAGTTAAAGTCTTGGAGGCGCGTCTGGCAATTAAAGATGGTGCCGATGAACTGGATATGGTCATGAATATCGGGAAATTTCTGTCCGGCGATTACGCGTTTGTTCAGAGCGATATTGCAGCGGTGGTTTCGGCAGCCCGATCCGCAGATATTCCGGTCAAAGTAATTCTAGAAACCGGGTTGCTGACGCTGAAACAGGTGGCGGAAGCATCTGAAATAGCTGTTAAGGCGGGTGCTAATTTTGTCAAAACATCTACTGGGTTCAACGGCGAGGGGGCTGCACCTGAGGCAGTCGAGGTTATGCTTAGGGTTTGTGCCGGGCGTGCGGGGGTTAAACCGTCGGGAGGCATTCGCGATTGGAATCGGGCGAAGATGTTTGTCGAAATGGGAGCGAGTCGCCTGGGAGTCGGTTCGGCTGACAAAATTCTGGATGACGCTCCCGCCTGATTACGGCAGTCCCTTTTGACTGTAACGTCAAAGTGGCAACTCTCAAAACCTCCAATTTTTTATATGACAAAAATTGCTTGATTGCAATGACGAAATGAGTGTGATGATGAGGGCAGTAATATACCATGGTCCTAACGATGTGCGTGTTGAAAGCGTGTCCTTGCCGGAGTGTGAAGAGGGCGGATTACTTGTAAAGGTTGAGGCCTGTGCGGTTTGCGGTTCGGATTTAAAAACATTTCGTCGTGGTAATCCTCGTATGCTGCCGCCGGTCGTGATGGGTCACGAATTTGTCGGTTCAATCGTTGAGAATCGAGCTGGTGCGGCTTTTGCGGAGGATGAGCGCGTGGTGATGGCTACCTCCGTGGCATGTGGAGAGTGTGTGTATTGTATTCGTGGATGGCGTAATCTTTGTGAGAATCTACGCCCAATGGGATTCAGTTTCGACGGGGGAATGGCGGAATACGTTGCGATTCCATCATTGGCTGTGCGCGGTGGTCATGTCATTAAAGTTCCGTGGAAGGTTGAATCTTTACAAGCGGCTCTGGCTGAACCTTTAAGTTGCGCCGTGAATGCCTGTCGCAACAGTCGGATACAGCCGGGTGATATGGTGCTGGTGTTGGGGGCGGGGCCGATGGGAATCTTAAATGCCTTGACTGCACGCGAAGCCGGTGCCGCTAAGGTGATGGTTTCCGAGGTCAACCCTACGCGATTAAAGCAGTGTGGGCCCTTCAAATTTGACTGCTTGACGAATCCCGTGAATGAAGATCTTTCGCGGGTTGTTAAACACGAGACTGGCGGAGTCGGGGTGGATGTCGTGATTGTTGCGGCGCCCTCCGCTTTGGCGCAGGAACAGGCTGTGTCATTGGTTCGCAAACGTGGAACGGTCTGTCTTTTCGCATCTTTACCTATCGGCGAGAGTTTGCTGCGATTAGACAGCCGTAAGATACATTACGGAGAGTTGCGTGTGGTTGGCACGAGTGACTCCACATCGGCACATGTGGCTGAAGCTGTAAGGATGATTGCGTGTGCCGATCAGTCCTTCGGGCGTTTAATTACGCACACATTGGGGCTGAATGATATTGCGGATGCCTTTGATCTGATGGAGAGCGGTCAGGCTTTGCGTGTTGTTCTCAAACCATGATAGCGATAAGAAGCGTTTGCCGGTTGACCCCACGTTTTTTTGAGTCTGTTACGGCAAAACGAAAACTGCCTTTTAGGTTGAGAGGAGACAATCATGAAACTGGATCTGACGGGGAAAGTCGCGCTCGTAACTGGAGGTTCGCGCGGAATCGGAACGGCGATATGTCGCGGATTGGCGGCGGAAGGCGTTTGTGTGGGTGTGGGTTGTTCCGGCAGTCCGGATCTGGCGGAACAGGTTGTAAGTGACTTACAAAATGATTTCGGGGCGCGGGCAATGGTTCTGCAGGCCAATCTGGAAAATCCCGATGAAATTACCGGATCGTTCGACCTTTTGTATGAGCATTTCGGTTCGGTGGATATTCTGGTCAATAATGCGGCATACTGCCCCGGCGGACCGATTACTTCGTATAGTGTGGAGGAATGGGAAAAAACTTTCCGCATTAATGTGACGGGAGCTTTTGTGGCATGTAAAGAGCATGTGCGACGTTTGCTCTTACTCGACAATCCCGGGAAAATCATCAACCTGGTATCACAGGCGGCCTTTTTAGGATCGACTTCCGGGCATTTACCGTATGATGCCAGCAAGGGGGCTCTGGTTTCCATGACGCGGGCTCTCGCACGTGAAGTGGCTGTAAAAAACATCCAGGTTAATGCTGTGGCACCGGGCATGGTGTGCACCGAAATGGTGGCGGATAAACTCGCATCTAATCTCGATCATTATCTGAGCCGTATTCCGGTTAACCGCATCGCGGAACCGGAGGAAATTGCTGACGCTGTGGTTTTTCTGGCTTCCGGCGCCGCGAATTACATAACCGGCTCAACGCTCGATCTCACAGGTGGAATGCTTATGCGGTAAAGAAAGGTTTGAGACAGCTGCATGCGTTGGTGTAGCGAACGTAGCGTTCTTCGTACAGATCGTTTAGAGCGGAGTCTGGTTGGTGAGTTCTCTCGATGCGCGTCATTTGTTTTACTGCTTCTTCGTAGTTTGCGTAGGCTCCACAGGCAACTGCCGCCGCAATGGCTGCTCCCAAAGCGCCTAGCTCCCGCCCCGCGGGAATTTCGATCGGCACGTGCAGTATGTCGGCAAACATCTGTGACCATACGTTGCTGCGTGCCGCGCCTCCCGTAAGACGAATGCTTTCGGGGGGTTTACGAAAAGCGTAAAGCCGTTGTAGATGGTGCTTGTGTGTAAAAATGCACCCTTCGTAGATGGCGTGCAAAATATCCGCACGTGTATGATATCCTTTCATACCCAATAAACAGGCTTGTGCGGGGTGTCCAAGATTGGAGCCGTACAGGAAAGGAAGGAATAGCGGGTCGTCGGGATGCGGTGTTTTGCCGGCAACTGTTTGATCGATCCAAGGGAAGATCGCTTCGCCCTCTGATTGTTTCAGCAGGGTTTGTTTCTCACGCAGGAATTCACGAAGGAACCAATTCAGGTTTCCGGCGCCTGTGGGGCTGCCATCCAGCATCAGAAACCACCCCGGAATACAGTACCGAGAGGTCATGAATAGATTGTGATGGATGACCGGTTGGCGTGCAATATACTGGTTGTTGCCCCATGTTCCGGAAACTACCACGAGTTGACGCTCATCAATGCAACCGGAGGCTAATCCGCAGGCATCGATATCAAACATTCCCCCTGCCACCGGGGTTCCGGTGCGCAATCCTGTGGCGGCAGCGGCTTCCGGTGTGACGCTTCCGCTGAGACTGGTACTTTTAATCAAGGGAGGCAGCAGACGCTTTAGCTCTGTGATGCCGTACCGGGTGAGCAGTCGATCGTCGTATTTTCCTTCCGGCACATTCATAAGGCTTGTCGCGCTCATATCGGTCTCTTCCATCGCCACTTCACCGGTCAGTTTGTAGCGGATGTAATCTTTGGCCATAAGCAGAAATGCGGCAAGCTCAATGGTTTGCGGTTCATTTTCCTTCAGCCAGGCCAGTAGAGCATTTGGCTGTGCTGCCCAAAGTGACTGAGCTGTTAATGGCAGAACACGCTCCTCTAGTCCATCGGCCCGCCAGGATTCAACAATTGATCCAGCACGTTGATCCATGGAGTTGATAGCGTGACGGACCGGATGGCCTTTGCTGTCGATCAGATAGAGTCCGTTTCCATGTCCCGTACAGGCGATGCAGATTATGGCATCCGGTGATATTTGCGCGGCACTTAGTGCCTCTCGAATTACCAAGCAGGTGTCGCGCCACATGGATTCCATGTTACGCTCCGACCAACCGGAACCGGAGTCGATTATCTTGATATTACGCGATTCCGATGCCAGCATATTTCCGCGTAGATCAAAAATTGCTGCCTTCGTGGCGGTGCCACCGTTGTCTATGCCGAGTAAATAATCCATGGTTAAGATCCATATTACGCAAATGAAGATTATGAGTAAATCATTTAATTTTTTTATGCTTGCGTTATAAACACTAATTCGCTTGTTTGATGACGTAGTGAAAGAAGGTTTGTTGCGGTGGGTGATGCTCCCTGCCGCCATTAAGAACAGGAGTTTTCAAATGAAATTAAAGATAGCCATACATAGTTTGTTAATAAGTATTGTAGCTGTAATCGCTACATTGAATTCCGAGGCCGCGACAAAGTATTGGGACACCAATGGCAGCGACGCGGGTTTCGGAACTGCTGGTGGCGTGTGGGGTGCCGATGCCAATTGGAGTAGCAGCAGTTCCGGCGTATTACTACCTACGGTAACGAATACCACTGCCAGTGATGATCTTTATTTCGGCACTCGGGACAATGGACTGGGAACCGGAACAATCTCAGTTGAGGGTTCCGATCAGACATTTAAAACAATCAATTTCGGAGACGCTTCCGGTCCTATTACTTTCTCGGAAGGCGAGTTGAGTTTAGCTGAATCCGGTTCATCAATCCGACTCAACTCTGCAACCAATACAATTGCTTCGGTTATTTCCGGTAGCAACGATCTGCATATAACGCAAGTCCGCACCCTGATCTATAAAGAAGATTATCTGACGGAAACTTCGAGGACTATGTTCACCAACGCGGTTCTCGCAGCCTATCGGAGCGTGGGCGGCATAATGAACAGTGCGGCTTTGGATCGGCGACCAGCCCAACCCTATTATTTTGTCAATGATGGAACAAATGCGACCTGTCAGCTCCAGGTTAAAGATGGTAATCATACAAAATGCATTAAGGTTAGTTTTACTCAGGACGGATCTGATATTACCGGAAAGGCCATTTACGCCAAGTATGTCAGCGGATCTAATCTTGGTTTTGATTTTGATACCGGTGGCACTTCGGTAGGTATTGCCTCATCAGAAACTAATTATATGTATGGGCTGGAACGTGTCTCTCTAATGCTGACTGCAAAACATTACGAGCCCTTTCTTACCGAAACTCCTGTCACTGTTTTTAAAAATACATCATTGACGGATTGCGCTGACATCTCCGCTTATATGGGTGGTGAAATTGTTGTCGATTCGCCAGTTTTGGCTAGTTCCCGATTTTTCAATATCGATGGAACAAACGCGACTGTACAATTTCAGATCTATAATGGAGCTGGTACGAAATTTACGAAATGTGTAAAAATACGCCTGACACAGTCCGGTGATGATATAGTAGGGCAGGCTGTCTATGCCGGGTATATCAACGCAGCCGGTAAAAATCTGATCGGAAATAACTTTGATAATTGTCCTGATGTTATTAATAAATTGATATCCGGTACTTTTACAGAACGTGATTATGGTGTCTGTCAATTGCGAATAATCGACAGAGGCACTCTGCGTTTGACAGCTGCCAATACTTGGTCAGGGCAAACTGTGATCGACGGTGGTTCTCTGGAATTTTCGCAGAATGGTCTTCCAGGGCAGGGAACTTATACCAACAACATCATTAATAACGGTAAACTTTTTTGTAACAGCAAATCCAACCAGATTATCAGCGGCGAAATTTCCGGATCAGGACTTGTTTCAAAAGATGCCTATTCCACACAGCTGTTCCCTGAAGTCTATTCCTCTTTTCTGCCGGCTGCTCCCTCGAAGGTGACTGTCCTGCAGGATACCGATCTTGATGATTGTATGGCGGCCGATGGCGTCATGGGCGGAGCAGGTGTGGCAGGTGGAGACGGTGGTCTGCCCGGCGAAGCCTTCTTTTTCACTAATGACGGAACAAATGCAACCTGGCAGCTGCAGGCAATTGATGGCGTTTGGACAAAATGCGTCAAAATCAAAATCACCCAGGTAGGAGATGATATTGTCGGCAACGTGATTTACGCAAAATATGCCGATACTGACGGTGTTACCGGCTATGATTTTGATACTCAGCCAGCGACATCCATGATTATTTCAGCACACCCGTCAATGCATAGTTACGGAGCGGAAGAAACCACTCTGTTTATTGAAAAGTATTCGTCTTTGACTCTGTCGGGCGATAACAGTTATACCGGAGGCACGGTGGTTGAAAGAGGTAAACTGGAAGCAGTGGGATCGAGCTCATCTCTGCCTCCCTCAGGAGGCATCTTTGTTAAAAAGGAAGGGGAGTTGTCATTGAATGTTTCCGGAATTACGCAGGCGGGAAGTGTAGGTGCCGATAACCCGATTTATGTTCAGGGCGGGTTGCTGAAAATTTCTGCTACTTTCAATGCCGGAGCCAGTCGTCCGATCACCATTGACGGAGGAAGCATTATCACTTACGTGCTGTCAAATGACGACAGTTCAAATTATATGAACAACCTTACTCTTATGAATGGCGCTTTTATCACCGGAGCTAAAATCAGAGTTGGTTATATGTCCGATGCTTTAATTGCCGTGCGCGGCACTAATACCTGTTTCTTACCTGCCGGTATTACTATGGTCAGGAAGCCGGAGGAAACCTGGTGGGAGCCTCTGACTTTAAATGTTGCGGATGCCACCGGGGATGAAACGGCTGATTTGATAATCTCCGGCGTTATTCGCGATTATCCGATTACCGACTATGATAAGATGCCGATGATCAAGACCGGTGATGGTTCAGTCAGCCTGACGGCTGTAAACACTTATAAAGGGACGATTACACTTACACAGGGGGGGCTGTCTCTTGATTGTGATAATGCTCTTAACCCTGACAATGATATTGTTCTCAATGGCGGTATGCTGGATATGGGTGCTTTTGATAATGCTCTCGGCACTTTGAGTGTTGACGACACCGGCAGCACAATAAAACTTGGTTCCGGAACTTTGGTTTTTGCTGACAGCAGCTCGGAGAGCTGGTCGGGAACGCTATCACTGACTGGTACGCTGGTCGAAAACAGTGTGCGCTTCGGTAGCGGTGGCACCGCATTGACTTCCTCACAGCTCGCTGCTATTTCTTATGACGGTGGTCGGTCGGTACGGCTGGATGCCAATGGTTATTTGACTGCTACTCCATTGGGAACAGTATTGGTGGTAAAATAAGTTTGTTACGTTTGTAATTCCGGGAGGCAGCGATTGATTAAACCGGGCTGATGACAATAGCGACTGACGTGGATTCCTCGGACGTTATTATAAGGGTAGGTCGTTTTAGACCGCGAATAACCGCCGTGCTGATCTCAGCTATGGTAGCTGCTCCGGCAAGCTCACCGGTGAGATTTTCGACTGAATGCGCTTTTTCAACGTCAGCTCCGTTTAAATCCGCATCGGCCAGCGCGGCCGCTACGGCAGACTCAGGGTCTGTCGAAATTCCGCAGCCTGAGATTTCAGCTCTGGCGACATCCGCGTTGTTTTCCAGTACCAGAGCGGCGGCGGCTTCCCCCTGGGGAGGAGATGGTGGCGCCGCTTGCAGACGTGTAACCGAAAGCGCATCGCAGCCGACAGCAAGAATGCACTCGGAAAGACCGTTCCTTATGCTTTCAAATGCTTCCGTTAACGCTATACCTGATGCTGTGTGCGATGTTGTGATATTCTCGTGAGCTCCCTTTAAAGTCCATTCCATAGATGCCAGACTGACAGCCGTGTTTGCATAGGAGTGGGGAAAGATAAAGGGTTTGACCAGGCGTGGGCCTTTGTTGATGAAGTCCGCAAAGAACATCTGCTGTGTGTTGCCACATCCCCATGCTGTTCCCGCCATGATGCCCGCATTGATTTTTGCAAGCGATTCCGCATTGTATCCGGCATCCTCTATGGCTGCGCCGCATGCACATAGGAACAGGCGTGAGGCGTCGTCAAGATAGGCTTTTCTCGAAACGCCGAAGTCTTCAATCTCCAGATCGTGTACTTCGCCCGTATCCGGCGCTTCTTCGAACCCCGGCATATCAAAACGTTCCAGCGGGAAACATGCGCTTTCGTTTTCCTGCAGGGCGATCCGGGTTTCTTCTGTATCGCATCCCAGGGCGCTTATTAATGAGATTCCGCTGATATAAACGCGATTCTTTTTCTGAGCTTTTTTTGATGTGACAGGCGTTCTGCTCAGTATCAGTGCGGCATTGCAGCCGCCGAATCCCGCGGAGTTAGAAAGAATATGATGCATCTTTTTTTCAGATATTTCCCGCACAACCGTCAGATTGCATTCGGGATCCTGTTCCTTCAGGTTTGCTGTAGGAGGAATCAGGTTGTTGTTCAGTGAAAGAACCGATACGATCAGCTCAGCCGATCCGGCGGCACCCAGCATGTGCCCGAGTGAGCCTTTAACGGATGTGACGGGTATGGAGGCGGCCGAATCGCCGAAGCTGTCGTGAACAGCCTGTGCCTCTGTGTTGTCGTTGGGTTTTGTTCCCGTTCCGTGCATGTTGATATGATCGATTTTTTCCGGTGAAAGATCTGCTGAAACAAGAGCCTGTCTAATGACATAGGCAGATCCTGCAGCGCGTGACGGGGGGGCCGTCATGTGGTGCCCGTTGTTACCGCTTGCCCAGCCCGTGAGATAAGCGAGGGCTTTTTCCTCATCAGTGTCTGACTCCAGAACAAGTGCGGCAGCACCCTCTGTGAAGATTGTGCCGGATCTGTTTTTGTCGAAAGGACTCACAATCTCTTTGGTCATGGTGCGTAAGGCGCATAACCCGCTCCAGGAAAAGCGTGAGAGCGCATCATAGCCTACAAGCAAAATCCTTTCCGCATGTCCGTTAGCTATAAGATTCGCCGCAGTTACCGCAGCCGAGGCACCTGAAGAACATGAGAGCGAAAGAGATAAACGCAATCCCCTTATATCAAGTTTTTCAGCCAGTATATCGGCTGTATTGAAATGTGCGCAGTTGATCGATTTTTCCGGCTTGTAATCCGGATGATCAGGGGGAATCAGGGCAGATTCACCCTGGTCGATGTTGCCGAAATTCGATGCGGTGATCAGGGTGGTCTGCTTCAGCTCTTCTTTTTTATTATAAATACCGGCCTGCTTAAGGGCCTCTATACAGGCTGTGGCTGCGAATGCGGTGGCGCGGGGCGCCTCTTCAAAACCGGGGGGAGCTGTGAAATCCCTGATAATCCCCGCTTTGGTGCAGGATATGCCGCCGAGATCAAAAAGGTCCATCTCCGATATGGCGCTTTTCTTCTTAAGCAGTGATTTCCAGAGAGTATCCACTCCGCTGCCGTATGGTGTGACAGCCCCCATGCCTGTTATGGCGATTGATCTGTTCATATTATTATATCCTCCGGCTTGAAAATCAGATTCACATACGTGGCTTTCACCTGTGTCCTTCGGCAGGCACTTGCAATGCTGCATATAAGCATACGGTTGCGGGTGAAAACCGCACAATACCCTCTTACTTATCAAAAAAAGATACTGTAAAAGCGGAATATTTACAAGAAATTAAGTTTTATGTATTTGGCATTGACAAAAAAGTTAGGTTTGGCTAACATTTGTCTTCTTTTCTGAAACACAAATTTTAATCGGAGGTTTGAAAGATGACGATGTGCAGAACGAATTTGTCAGGATATATTTTACTAACTGCCTTTTTTTCGCTTTTTTCTCAGGCAGAGACTTTTAAAAAAAAGAGCTCATGCGAGTCTTTTGCTGCTGTGATGTGGCATAGCAGATATGTATCCGAGGGACGGGACAACCTTGATGACGGAGGCATGGGCACAGTCGAAGCATCAGTTGCTTATAAAGATTTTTCAGTCGGAACCTGGTACGGTATCGCTGATACAGTTTCTTATGATGAATTGAATCTCTTTGCGGAATACTGTTTTGAACTTGGTCAGTTGGATTTTTACGGCGGTTACAACCGTCTTGAGTTCATGAAGGATGATGAATATGACAATGAACTTTGTGCCGGTGCGGCTTGGAATGTCGCGGACTGGTTTGTTCCTGCTGTTGACTACGTTTACTCTACCGAGGCACAGGGAGGTGACGGCGGCAGTTTCATTGAGGCATCGCTGACAACTCCGCTGAAATTCTTTGATAATCGCCTTTACGTTGGGCCATATGTCATGCAGGCCTTTGATCTGGGATATGCATCTGATCATTACGACGGGTTCAACAACTTCCAGTTCGGAAGTTGCGCTCACCTGTCTCTGTCAGAGAATCTGGAACTGGTCGGCACCGCCAATCACTCTATTGCCAATCATGATGTGCGTAAGGATGGCGGGGGTGATGAAACCTGGTTTTCAGTTGGTTTCTGCGCATCTTTCTGATGAAAAAAAGTATTGTTAAGAGTAAGTTCGCCATATAGTGACGCCGTTAATCCTGAATACGTGTTCTGAGCCGCTGAAATTTGTAATGCTGCGAATGTAGCATTACAGATCTGAAAGTTTTTTATATCATGATTGACCCGCATCCTTATCTTTTATATATTATTTGTTAAACGAGTCTTTATTCCGGTTTTGTTTAAATGATAGAATTGAAACATATAAAGTGGTTGGATCAGGGTGCTAACAGGGTTTGTTATATACACCCGGATGATCCGGGCAAGGTTCTGAAGATCATCAAGCCGTGGAAAAGAGCGGAGCTGAAAAGACGTATTGCACCGTTCTACAAGAGATTTCGTTCTGTACGCTGTTTTGACGATAACCAGCAGGAGCTGAAGGCTCTGCGGTTGCTTGAAAAGAAAAAAAATGCTTCCCGTCATTTTCCGAAGTGTTACGGCATGGTGGATACCGATCTGGGACAGGCTCTCTGTCTGGAGTACGTCTGCTCCGGGTGGAAAGAAGGGGAGGCCCTGTCGCTGGAAAAATATTTGCACGCGAATGGATTTACACCTGAAATAATGAAGGCTCTGGATGATTTGTTCGGATTCCTGTATGAAAATATCATTATTACCCGTGACATGCGTTGCTTTAATATAATGGTTCGCTACGTTGATGATAAAATTAATCTGGTAATTGTCGATGGCTTGGGCAACTCTGAATTCATTCCTGTATCAAACTTTATACCTGCTGTCGGACGGTTGAAGATTCAACGCAAGTTCAACCGGTTTAAAAATCGGCTTGATAGAATCATCGGTAACAACATTTGGAAAATACCGGCTTTAGGTTGACAGTTGGATTTTCTTTAATCACTTTTCATGATGTTATAATCAAAGAGGAACTTGGAGAAAACTATGAAATATATTGCCCTTTGCCTGCTGGCATTGATTCCTGTGTTAATGCTGAATGCTGAGACATTTTCGGTTAAATCGCCGGATGGAAAAAACGAAATTCAACTGTTTGTCGGAGATGAACTGCAGTACTCTGTTCTCAGAAATGGAATAACACGGGTTGTTCCTGCGGCTATAGGTATGACGATTGAAGGCAAGGGTACACTGGGTGTCAACCCCGAGGTTATCGACAGCCGTAAACGTGCTGTTAAAAGTGTGATTAAAACCCCCATTTATAAAAAGTCTGAAATAAACGGAAACGGTAATGAACTGACAGTTTCTTTTGCCGGTAATTATAAGGTTGTTTTTCGTGCCTTTAATGATGGTGTGGCCTATCGTTTCGCCACTGCATTTGGCGGCCCCGTAAAGGTTATGGATGAAAACGCTTCGATTGCTTTTCCTTACCCTGATCTGACTGCCTACGTCGGTTATAACTGGGGAAACAGGGACGACCCGAAACAGGATAAACTTCAGAACAGCTGGGAGTCGATATATGAAAAGACGACGGTTTCCGATATCGCTGCAGATAAAACAAGGCTGATATATCTGCCGCTTCTTCTTGAGTATAAAGACGGTGTGTGCATGTGTGTAACGGAATCCGATCTGCTGGATTATCCCGGATGGAACCTCTATCGAAAAGGCGGTGATAAAACAAAGCTGTCTCCATGGATGGCGAAATATCCCGTTCATGAATCTGAGGTGAACAATCAGCGTCAGATCAGAATCAAAGAGAGAGAACCCTGGCTGGCTCAGACAAAGGGAACCCGTGAGTATCCCTGGCGCGTTTTTATAATGGCCGATCAGCCTGCAGAACTGGTTGAATCGGATATTGTTTATGCCCTCGCGACTCCCCATGACAAACCTGACGGGTTTTCATGGGTCAAGCCCGGCAAGGTTGCCTGGGACTGGTGGAATAAATGGAATGTTTCCGGGGTTGACTTCCGCGCCGGCTGCAACACCGCAACTTACGAGTACTATATTGATTTCGCAGAGAAAAACAATATTGAATACGTAATCTTTGACGAAGGCTGGTCTGTTAAACTGAAGATAATGGAGATACACCCTGATGTGGATGTGCCTCATCTCATCAGATATGCCGCCGAACGCGGTGTCGGGATTATTCTCTGGTGTTCATGGCCACAGCTGGTTGGCCGTCAGCATGAGGTCTTTAAACGCTATGCTGATATGGGGGCTGTCGGGTTCAAGATAGATTTTATGGACAGAGACGATCAGTTTGTTGTGAATTTTCTGGAAAAAACGGCTGCCATTGCAGCTGAGTACAAGTTGATTGTCGATTATCACGGAATGTTTAAGCCTACCGGTCTGCAGCGTACCTGGCCTAATGTCCTTAACTTTGAGGGGGTTCACGGGTTGGAACAGCTCAAATGGGAGAAAGGATCCGATTTTCCTGCAAATGACTGCAAAATCATTTTCACCCGCATGGTGGCCGGTCCACTTGATTATACTCCCGGTTCTATGAGGAATCAGACAAAAAAAGGTTTTACTCCGAATTTTTCTCAGCCTTCATCTCAGGGTACACGTGTGCATCAGCTTGCACTCATGTCGCTTTTTGAGGCACCCCTGCAAATGCTCTGTGATAGCCCTACTCTATATATGCGCAATCAGGAGTGTACGGATTTTATGGTAAAGGTGCCGACTGTCTGGGATGAGACTATCGGTTTGGCCGGTGATGTGGATGCTTATGCCGCCATCGCTCGCCGTAAAGGCAATGTCTGGTATGTCTCCGCCATCAGTAATTGGGAAGCGCGGGAGCTGACTCTTGATCTGAGCTTTATTGAAGGAAAATATCGCGCTGAAATATTCGCTGACGGTATCAATGCCGACCGTGACGCAACTGATTACACCCACTCATTCCAAACAATCAGCGGCGGGACAAAACTTAAAATTAAAATGGCGCCCGGCGGTGGCTGGACCGCCCGCCTTGTGCCGGAATCTATCTGAGCATTTTCGGCATACTGTAGTACAGGTTTACGGGAGCGGGGTTTGATCCTTCAGACTCGGGGTATATCGCTGTTCTTCGCCCCGAGCATTCCTCCGAAAATCGGTTTGTGCGGTTATTTCGTCAATTGACCATTTATTTCCTGTCAGGTCTTCTCTTTACATGCAGATATTGTAAGTGTAATATGTACCACAAGGTGGTACTTTTATGCTGATATGTATTGGATTTGAGGATAGCAAAATGGTTCTTTTAGGCAGACATACTGCAACAACATATTGTTTATTAATATCGGTGTGCCTGATGGCGGTTTTGTCCGGATGTGTGTACAGTGATGGCAACGAAACGGCACGGCAAAATGATGCTCATAATGCATGTCTCCAGCAAAATGAGCAAAAAAACAGGGATTTATCAAATATATTTCTTTCCGGATTAACTCTGGATAAATTGAAACATTTAGCTGTAGCGAATAATAGGGAACTTCAGAGTCTGTATGCAAAATGGAATGCGGCTGAAAATAAGGCGCCTCAGGCTGCTGCTCTGCCTGATCCCAAATTGAATTACGGATATTTTTTAGAGCCGGTGCGGACCAAAACCGGCCCGCAGGATCAGAAAATAGGAATATCTCAGACAATTCCGTGGTTCGGAAAGCTTTCATTAAAAGAAAAAATGGCGGTTAAGGAAGCTGAGGCGGCTTTCAGCGAGTATGAAAATGCCGGACAACGGGTAATAAAGGATCTGGAAAAGACTTACTATGAGTATTGCTGGGTATATGATGCGTTGAGAATCAATAAAGAGCACAGTGCTTTGCTCCGTCTGATGGAGTCGGTGGCCAAGGTGAGATTCCGTAACGGTAAACTGTCACAGAGTGCTCTTGTGCAGATACAGATGGAGCAGAGCAGAATCGAAGACCGTATCAGGGAGTTGGAGGAACTGAAGTTTCCTCTGTCCTCTGCGATTTGTTCCGCTTTGGGAAAGGAAACCACGAAAATTATGCCTGAACCCGTAGTGACTGCCGCAGCAGAGAAATTACCGGATGCCTCGGTTATGAAGCAGAGACTTGTCAGTACAAATCCCGCGATTGAAAAATTACGCCGTATGAAACAGCGTGCTGAGTTTTCGCTGAAACTGGCTGATAAGCAGTATTATCCTGATTTTACTTTTGGTATGTCGTATATCGACACCGATGAGGGAGATGACCCCGCACTTGCTCTGGTTTCCATAAATCTTCCTATATGGAGAAAAAGCCTGAATGCCAATCGACTGGAGGCTGCGAAGGAGCTTGAAAGTGTGGATAAGCGGATTGATGATATGCGGCTGAAACTTTTGTCTGAACTGGATCGGCAACTTTATCACTATCGTAATTCTTTGCGTAAAAAGACTCTTTATGAAAATACGCTGGTGCCCAAGGCTCAACAGGCCATAGATCTGCTTATGAAGGAATTTGAGACAGGCAGTGTCGCTATTGCAGAGCTACTTATAGCGGAAAGAACCCTGCTGGAATTTCAGCTTGAAGCAGCACGCTATATCGCCAATGCCTATCAGCGAAAGGCGGAGATACAGTCATTAGTCACCGGTTTCTCAACATCTGTCAAACAAAACGGGAAAATCAGATGACTGTTTTTTATTTTAGCGACAGTTGCAGGTGAAGCTGTGTTTTGAAACAGCGCGGCAGGGGTTGTGCTGTTGAAGGGCGCTTCAGTTAACAGGCCGCTTGAAAAGACTGCTGAGTCCAATCAGGTGGAACACGCTGATAGCATCAGGAGAGAGCGATGAAAATTTTTAAAGACATATTGCGCAATAATGTTGTAATGCTCCTGGTTTTTCTGTTGGGCGTTGCAACGACGGCTCTACTGTACTCTCTTCCGGGTTGTGATGATGTATCCAGAGTTAAGAGTGGTGATGCAAAGCAGAGTGATTCCCCGTCGAAACTTTGGACCTGTTCGATGCATCCCGATATAAAGCTTCCTAAACCGGGTAAGTGTCCGATTTGCTTTATGGACCTGATTCCTCTTGAGAACAACAGTACTGATAATGATTCGGGACGGGTTATTGAGGTAGGTGATTACGCTGCCCGTCTGATGGATATTGAAACCTCTCTTGTTGTGCGACGTTTCGTCTCAGCCGAGGTGCGTATGTCAGGCAAAGTTGATTTTGATGAGACCCGGGTGTCGCACATTTCGGCTTGGGTTCCGGGGCGGCTTGACAGACTTTATGTCAACTATACCGGTATTCCCGTAAAGAAAGGGGACCATATGGTCGAGATATACAGTCCTGACCTGCTGGTGGCCGGGGAGGAACTTATTCAGGCGAAAAAGATGCTGGAAACGCTCAGGAAAAGCGAGTCCGATGTTGTTCGCAGAACCGCGGCGTCAACCGTTGAATCAGCCCGGGAGAAACTGCGCCTTCTCGGTTTGAGTGAAAAACAGATTTAGGATCTGGAAAATGGTGCCAGTAAGGGTGATCATATAACAATTTATGCTCCTGCCAACGGCATTGTGATTGATAAACGCGCCACTGAAGGTATGTATGTAAAGACGGGCACACGGATATATACTATAGCTGACCTTTCTCAGGTATGGATTAAGCTGGATGCCTATGAAAGCGATATCAGCTGGATAAAATACGGAGGCAAGGTTGAGTTCACGACCGAGGCTTATCCGGGAGAGGTGTTCAGTGGCGATATTTCTTTTATTGATCCGGTAATAACCCCGGCGACCCGGACTGTTAAAATCAGAGTTGTGGTGGATAATTCCAGCGGAAAATTAAAGCCGGGGATGTTTGTGAGTGCTGTCGCACGGCCGAAAATCGCGGCGGGAGGCCGTGTGATGAATCCAGATCTGGCCGGAAAGTGGATAAGTCCGATGCATCCGGAGGTGATAAAGGATGAACCGGGAATATGCGATGTGTGCGGAATGCCTCTTGTGACTGCGGAATCGCTCGGTTATGTTGACAAAAGCGTTGCAGAAGCACCGCTTGTTATACCCGCTTCTGCTGCCCTGCGAACAGGTAAAAGGGCGGTTGTTTATGTGAAAATCCCCGGGCGTGATAAACCCGTTTATGAAGGACGTGAAGTGCAGCTCGGTAAACGTGTCGGCGATTATTTTATTGTAGGCGACGGGCTTGAAGAGGGCGAGCAGGTGGTCACTCGCGGCGCCTTTAAACTTGATGCGGAACTTCAGATACGTGCACGTCCCAGTATGATGTCAATGGCAATAGAGAATGAAAATGA
>JAWOEI010000106.1:0-29724 GCA_046482825.1 Kiritimatiellia bacterium | reverse complement strand
TTCCGATACAACCATAGATGCGGTTTCTCCGCAGGAACGTTTATTGATGAATTCTTATGCCAATTTTTCGTATCAAAAAGGCAATTTCTCAGCCGCGTGATATGCACCGCTGGTTTAGTCAACAACGCTACGCGTTGCATAGGAATAAAGAGAAAAAGAAATCCATCTGATTTTTCGTGTTTTTTGTGGTTAAAAATGCGAAGGCAACTACTGTTTTGAATGCTGCTTTAGTTGCTTTCAATCAACAACTTATGCAAATTGTCTCCTGAGTTTCTTGTTTTTTGCGACAGGAGTTGATTTTATAGCGACTAATGCATTTTTACTGTAGAGCGGGGTCCGTGCATGTCACGCCGTAGTGCCGCTTGCGGTACGGAGGAGGAACCCTGCCGTGTACCGATTCGCAGATGCGTCCAAACCTGCCGTATTTCCGGGAGTGAAGCCGTGTCTTCCGGCTAGTTCAGAAGAAAGCGGTTCCGGGCACAGGCAGCCACGTACGGATTTGGTTTGCCATGCGGCAGAGAATGCCGTGCAAAAAATTGTATGCGGCCAGAGGGCCACGCTGTTCCCGGTGCGCAGAAGAGGCATCTGAACTCTCTTTTTCTGCCCGTGATTTTTATCATTTTTAGGGTTGACTTATAACGCTTCAAGGGTGTTTAATAACACTGACCCGGAAAATCCCAGTGATTCCGTTTAAATCCCAATATGTGAAGCAATGAACGAGAGTGACCATATCAGTCCTGAACAAAGCGCATTCGTGGGTGTGCTAACTGATTCTGACCGGAAAAAGGTGGATTCAAAACGCAGGCTTACTATGCGTTCTGTGTGGCGCTCGGCAATGGGAAGCCCCTCTTCCGTATATATGGCGCCGGGAGAGGTCGAGGATCCGGCTGGAGGGAAGATGATACGCTGCATTGAGATTATTCCCCCAGCGGTTTTCAATGAGAAAAAGAGTGGGTTTCAGGGTATGACAGAGGATGATCCGCGCCGTCTGGAGCTGGAGCGCTACCTTAGATATATTTCATATGTGGAGTTCGATGGTGACGGACGGCTGACTATTCCTAAAAAGTACCTGAAGTTTGCCGGAATAGAAAATGATGTTGTTCTGAACGGATCTTTCGACAGGATCAAGGTATGGGCCGCAGGAGAGAGCAGTGTCGAGGAGGATATCGATCTGGATGAATTCAAGGCGACAAGAAGAGTCGTGAATTCCCGCGCAGCGGGAAACCGGAAAGAAGGATGAAACGGAGGACACCCCGAGGGTGTTGGTTTTTTTACAGAAGG
Organism: Kiritimatiellia bacterium; assembly: GCA_046482825.1. Taxonomy (GTDB): domain Bacteria; phylum Verrucomicrobiota; class Kiritimatiellia; order RFP12; family UBA1067; genus M55B167. Next base: position 28,443 of record JAWOEI010000106.1, on the reverse strand, counting down.
ATTTACACAAGGATGGCATATTTCAATCGCATGGCTGTCATCACGGTGAACAGTCGGACGCGGTCGTTTCCGGGGTGTTACAGCCCATGCGATGTTTGAACCTTTTCCCGGAGACCGGATGCATATAGCCGTATTGCTCAAAGAGGTGCTTGAATTGCTGGCAGTCAAGCCGGGAGGGGTTCTGATAGACGGCACTTTGGGCATGGCTGGACATGCCTCGGAAATGTTGGCTGCTACCGGCCGTACAGGGCGGCTTCTGGGAATTGACAAGGATGTCCAGGTGCTGGAACTTGCGCGGGAAAAACTCGGGAACAAGAAAGGGGAAAGTATTCTTGTTCACGGTTCGCACGGCGATATGGGCCGCATTGCCGGCGAGAACGGATTTACGGAGGTTGATGCTATCCTCCTGGATCTGGGTGTTTCGTCCCTGCAGCTGGATACCGCCGAGCGCGGGTTCAGCTTTATGAGGAACGGAGCCCTTTCCATGAAAATGGATGTCGGCGCAGATGGCGTTGATGCAGCCATGATAGTGGCTGAGTATGATGAGAAGCAGCTGGCGGCTCTTTTCCGGCAGTACGGGGAAGAGCCGCGGGCACGGAGGATTGCAAGGGCCATTGTCAAGGCCCGGACCGGAGAACCGATAGAAACCACCTTGCAGTTGGCGGATATCGTTGAAAGGTCTGTCGGCAGAACGGGAGCCAGAAACCCCGCTACCAGGGTTTTTCAGGCATTGCGCATGAAAGTGAACTCTGAAATTGAAGAGCTGGAACAGGCTCTGGAAGATGGTTTGCGATTGCTTAAACCGGGTGGACGCATGGCCGTAATATCCTTCGAAAGCCTGAGCGACAGAATTGTTAAACGGCATTTTGCGGATCATTCCGGCAGATGGGTATCGCTGCAGAAGGGTGGCGAACGCTGGGAGGGGCTTGCTCCTCCGGTAAAAAGAATAACCCGCAAACCGGTTGTGGCTGGTGATGAGGAGATTCGGAGTAATCCTCGTTCACGCTCTGCCAAGTTACGGGTTGTGGAACGTCTGGAAGGTGTTCCGGAAAAAAAGAAGAAGCGTTATTGAACTTTTTCGCAGATGTATTTAATATGTGAGGTGTCTGATGAGTACGCAGAAAAGATCGAGACTGAATAATAAATACCAGAAGAACAAATATCAGAAGGTTGTTTTAGTGAATAGTCCTTTTGTTTTGACAATTATGGCAGTGTTGCTTCTGTCGGGCGTGTATATCGGTTTTGACCAGAAGAATCAGTCTCTGGAAAGAAAAAACAATATACTGACCCGTCAGGTTGCAGAACTGCGCAAAGACTACCGCCGGGAGTTGGCTAACTGGAATTCCCTGGCCTCTGAAAATGCTTTGACCGAGTTGTTGGCGCAGAATAATCATGGTTTTGACATGATTAAAGAGGATCAGCACCCCAATGTCATTTATATGGCGGCTGAAGGCGGAATAAAAAAGCTGAAGAGTATTTCATCAATTGCCCGCATCAATCGCAATCAGAAAATCGGTGTGGCCCGGTCAAGTTATTGATTGCCGCTTTGTTATCGGGCTGCGCAGTCTCAAGTTATATTCCGGGTGCTATAAATCGATTTCTGTTATCCTCTTTTTACTGCTCGTTGCGCCCCGGTTTTATTTCTGTGGAATTAAAGCGGGTGTTATCGCTTGTGCTTTAACAGAAACAGTTCCCGATCTGGTGTAGCAATGGATAACCATAACTTTAAAGTCAGTGTTGTTCTTATCGCGATCGGTTTTTTCTGCGGTTTTTTCGCCATTGGTTACAAACTGTGCTTCGAACACCTGAAAATACCGGATTCCTCAGTCGGGGAACAGCGTAATTACCATGTGGTTATTCCTTCGCTCCGCGGAAGTATTTTTGATTGTAACAACCGATATATGGCTATGTCTCACTTCGACCGCGAGTATTTTATCGATCCACACGAGGATGTGGTAAGATTGGAGCATCGAACCAATATCTGCGCCCTGGTTTCAAATGTCGCGGAGCTTTTCGAACTGGATGAGAAAGATGTCTGGAACAAATACATGTCTCTTTCAAGATCAGAGTATGAAACCCTGCTTCTGAATAGAGATCCCGATTCATGCTGGCGGCAGTACAGGGCACATAACAGATACAACTTTCTGCGCAAATCCAATTCCACCGAAATTTTCTCGGCTGTTACAAATAAGTCTGTGGTTTCAGGAATTGCTTTTCGGGATACTGTGGATCGGGATTATCCCGAAGGACGCGGTATGTCACATGTCATAGGCTATATCGGTTATACGGATAAAGAGAGACACAAAAAAACCGGTTGCGCAGGGGTGGAGTTGCAGTTCAATGAATTGCTGACCGGATCCGATGGAGTTATAGAGGGAAAAGCCGATGCAACAAGACATAGGGTGCCGGGAAGAGAAAGTTTTCTTGCCCCGGCTGTTCCGGGACATGATGTTTATTTGACCCTGGATTCCCACATTCAGCATATCGCGGAAAAATACCTGAAAGAGTGTGTCGTCAAATTTCAGGCAGAAGGAGGATGTGTGCTGGTTGAGCAGGTGAAAACCGGAAAGATACTGGCAATGGCTTCTTTTCCGGATTTCTCCCCGGAACATCCCGGAAATGTGCCTCTCGAATGTTTCCGTAACAGAACAATACAGACTCACTATGAGCCCGGATCGGTTATGAAACCTGTTATGGCCTGTATCGCCCTGCAGACAGGTGTCATAAATGAAAATACCCGTATTGATGTCGGTAATAACAGAGTCTGGTTTTTTGCGAACAGACCGCTTCGTGATCATGTCACAGGCTATGTTAATCTCGAAAAAGCCCTCGTGAAGTCCAGTAATATCTTTTTCGGTAAACTCGGGCTTATGTTGGGAAACAAGCGTATGTATCAATACCTGAAAGGATTCAATTTTGATAATCGCTTAGGAATAAAACTTCCTTATGAAAATCCCGGCCAGCTGGATTCTGATTACGACAAATGGAGTGAAATCAGGACAACACGAGTACCTATAGGACAGGGGATCGCTGTTTCAGCACTGCAACTGGCGAATGCCTTTGCCTGTATTGCCAATGACGGCCGACTGATGAAGCCCGCTGTTCTTGACAGAATTGTGGACCATAAAGGAAATATAATCCGTAAAACCGAGCCGCGTGTGATCGGCAGCCCTGTCAGCAAAGATGTCGCAAGAAAAGTCCGGTATCTTATGACAGGTGTTACCAGAAAAGGCGGTACCGGGCGCCGGGGGGCTGTAAAAGGGTACACAGTGGCGGGGAAAACAGGAACTGCGCAGAAAATTGTCGATGGTGCGTATTCTCAAACCGACTTCTACGCGACTTTTGTTGGGATGATTCCTGCCGTAAAACCGGAAATCGTGATTCTTGTTACTATCGATACGCCTAAACCGCAGCATACAGGCGGTTATGTGGCCGCACCCGCATTTTCGAAAATCGGCAGGGAAACAACAAGATATCTGCTGATCCCTCCGGATGACGAGATTGTCGAGGATGAAAATGTTTTTTGATGCTTTTTCCAGTATGTCTGCCCCTGTATGATGGATCTGATAATATGAAGTTTGAAGAGATAGATATGTTAGCCCCGCTGATTGTTACAGGTAATACCGCAATCAGATTTTCGGGAATAAGCTGTGATTCCCGACGGATTCGTCCGGGATATCTTTTTGCCGCAGTTCCCGGCTGGAAAGAGGACGGAGCAAAATATGTTGATTCCGCCCTGGAACGCGGTGCGGCGGGAGTGATAACGGAAAATTCTCCCCGCTTTGTCAGGGGGCCGGCTGTGCAGGTGACGGATGTGCGCTGGGCACTTGCCCTGATTGCCTCTGCGGTTAACGGTTATCCTTCGCGTAAAATGGATGTATATTCTGTAACCGGTACAAACGGGAAAACAACCACTGCCTGGCTACTGCGCGAAATTCTGACAGGTTCAGGCCGTAACACAGGCCTTTTTTCCACTGTCAGCATTGAATACCCCGGGAGAGAAATTCCGGCTGTCCGTACAACCCCGGATGCCTGCATGTTGCAGGAACTCCTTGCCGATATGCTTGGAGCCGGTTGTGATTCAGTTGTTATGGAAAGCTCTTCACATGCCTTGTGCCAGAGCAGGGGCGCCGGTATTCCTTTTGCCGGCGGCGCTTTTACTAATCTTTCAAGAGATCACCTTGACTACCACCGCACCATGGATGAATATTTTGAGGCCAAGCTGCTTATGTTCAAGCAGATGGCGGCGTTAAATCCCGGCGCACCGGCGGTATGTTGTATAGATGGCGATTACGGTAGAAAAATGGCCCGTGAAATTGAAAAACTGCCTTTGACATGTATTACCGCCGGTTTTAATGATAATGCGCATCTGCGTGCTTCCTCCCTGACAGCTTCCGCGCTTAATAGCGACTTTGTTCTGAACGGTTGCGGTGCGGACAATCTTAAGATAAGCACATCTCTGGCCGGACGCTACAATGTGCTCAATATTATGTGTGCCTCCGCCCTCGCCGCCGCTGCCGGGGTCAGCTGGCGGAAGATCGCACAAACAGTGGAGTCCGTATGTCCCAGATGGGGCCGCCTTGAGCGTGTGTCGCTTCCCGGGAAAAGGATTTCCGCGTTTGTTGATTATGCCCATACCGATGATGCCTTGAATAATGTGCTTTCCACCCTGCGCGAGATTACTGAAGGAAAACTGATCGTTGTGTTCGGGTGTGGCGGCGACCGCGACATCTCAAAGCGGCCTTTGATGGGTAAAACCTGTGCGGAACTCGCCGACATCTCAGTGGTGACATCTGATAATCCGCGCAGCGAAGAACCGATGAAAATCATCAGCGAAATCATGAGCGGTGTCAGCGGACAGCCGAATGTCTCGGTGTGCGAGGACCGTCGCGAGGCCATCAGAAAAGCACTTAAAATGGCAGCTGACGGTGATGTTCTTCTAGTTGCGGGAAAAGGGCATGAATGTTTTCAGGAATCCGCCGGTCGTTCCGTTCCGTTTGATGATCGCGCGGTGCTCAAGGAGGAAGCAGCACTGCTACAGGTGTCCGAAAGCCGGAAGCCTGCTCAGCCAACAGAAAGAAATGCAGAAAGATACTGATAAAAAACCCGTTGCTTTTGATTCAGCCGATTTCAGCGGATGGATTGACGGTGTTATGCGTAATATGCCCGGAACTTTCCGCGGTGTCACCCAGGATACGCGTAAGTTGAAGCCCGGTATGCTTTACGTGGCTCTGCGCGGTGAAAATTTTGACGGACACGATTTTGTTCCGGATGCCCTGGCTGCCGGGGCGTCCGGTGCGCTTGTCAATGACAGCTGGCATATTCCCGATCAACTGAATGCTTCTCCCCTGATTCAGGTGAAAAACACCCGCTCCGCCCTGCTTGAAGCGGCCCGTGCCTGGCGTAAATTAAATTCCGCAAAAATAATCGGCGTTACAGGCAGCTCGGGTAAAACAACCACAAAGGAGATCACTGCCGCTTTGCTGGCGTCGCGGGGAAGGAAGGTCTGCCGCACAGAAGGCAATATGAACAATGACGTCGGCCTTCCGCTCAGTTTGCTTTCCATGCCCCGTGACTGCGACTTCGGTGTTTTTGAGCTGGGCACAAACCATCCGGGGGAGATTTCTGTGCTGGCTGATGTTCTGCAACCCGATTTCGGAATAATTACCAGTGTGGGCTCAGCCCATATTGAGAACTTCGGTTCCAGAGATGCCATTGTTCGCGAAAAGGGCGCTATGCTTGCTTCGATTCCGCCGGAAGGATGCGCTTTTATCAGTATGGAGACAAACGGCTTTTCCACTCTGAAACAAATGTCGTCTGTACCCGTTTTCACGGTTTCAACGCGTAATAAGGATGCCGATTTTTATGGTTTTGTTCTGAATGAAATGAACGGACATATCCGTGTGACAAGACTTTGCACCCGGGAGTGTACAGAGTTGCGTAGTGGGCTTCCCGGCATATACAATGCGGATAACCTGTTGCTTGCATTCGCCCTGGCCGGAATTGCCGGTGTGTCCTGCCTTGATGCGGCGTCCGCTCTTGAAAAAGTCACCTTGCCCGCCATGCGCTGGCAGCGGATCGAGTGCGAAAAAGGTGTTGAGCTTATCAATGACGCCTATAATGCCAACCCGGAAAGCGTTGATGCTGTATTAAAACTCTTTATGAATATGACAACTGAAGGACGTAAGATCGTTGTACTCGGGGATATGCTGGAACTCGGGGATTCCGCTCCCGAACTGCATCGCAATGTGGGTGCCGTCGTCGCTGCGTCCGCCCCCCATCTGCTTTGCGCTGTCGGCCCGCTCTCATCAGAATACATATCAGACGGTGCTGTTGCCAAAGGTTTTCCGCAAGACAGAATAATGCATTTTAAAGATGCATCCGCAGCCGGGAAGGCCTTGAAAAAATCAGTTCTGCCAAATGATACGCTTCTGCTCAAAGCATCAAGAGGGATGAAACTGGAGAAAATCATAGAGGAACTGAAAGGTGAATTGTGAAAAAGATGTGTCAGACAACAAGAGGCGCGCCCCGTATGCCCGGCAGAAAAGAGATAGAAGGGAATAATGGAAATACATGAAGATATTAAAGCTCTTGTTCTGGGTGGAGGAGTCAGTGGTGAGGCTGCTGCTCTGCTTCTGTCAGAACACGGCTGCCGGGTGACGATTGCGGATGAAGGAAATATGCAGGAACTGGCTGATAAATTCAGGCATATCCTTTCTGCAGGCGGCCGAATTGCCGCAGGAACGGAATTTCTGCCCGAAGAAAATTTTGATCTCTGTGTCGCCAGCCCTGCCTTCGCTCCTGACCATCCGTGGATATTAGAGTGTCAGCGCAGGGGCGTCGGGATTATCTCCGAGCTTGAACTCGGTGCCCGTTTCTGGAAAGGAAAAATTCTGGCAGTGACAGGCAGCAAAGGAAAAAGCTCCATTGTTAAATTCTGCGCAGATACGATTTCCCTCGCTGGCGGAACTGCGTCTCCGGCCGGTAACTACGGCATCCCTCTTTCCCGATTCGCACTGCGGCAGCAGAATCTGCAGTGGGCTGTTACTGAGGTCAGTTCGTTCCAGATGGAAAATACAGGGAATTTCCGCCCGGATATCGCGGTTCTGCTCAATGTGCAGCCGGATCACCTGAATCGACACGGTAATATGCAAACTTACCAGGCTCTGAAAATGAAAATTTTCGCCGAGATGTCTCCGGCATCCCTCGCACTTGTCCATGAAAACGTTATTGTGAACGATGATTTTCCGCATCAGGTCGAACTTGTCCGCTTCGGTTCGGCACCCGCCTGCCCCTGGTACTGGTCGGAAGGCTGTGTCCGGGGACGTGTGAATGGAGTCGGAATCAGTATATCCCTTGAAAGCAGCTGGTTCGATAACCCTGTGTTTGGGCCCTCCGCAGCCGCGGCATGCGGGGCGTTGACCGAAGCCGGATTGACAGTTCCGCAGATTGAAAAGGGGCTGCGCGAATTTGTGCCCCTCGAACACAGAATGGAAGAGTTTTTCACCAGCCGCAAAGGAGTGATCTTTGTCAATGATTCCAAGGCCACAACCCTGACAGCCCTTTTTGCCGCTGTAAAAATGATCAAAACACCGATCCGTTTGATTGCAGGAGGGATTCTTAAAGAAAAAGTAAGCGAAAACCCAAAAGAATTACTGACACAAGGTGTGAAAAAAGTATATCTTATAGGTGACTGTTGCGAGCAGATGTATCGGGCCTGGTCTGATAAAGTTTTGTGCATGCAGTGCGGTACCCTTGAGAGGGCCGTAAGAATTGCTGTCGGTGATGCCGGAACGGGGGAAACTGTTCTGCTGTCACCGGGGACAGCAAGTTTTGACCAATTTTCAAATTATTGCGAAAGGGGAGAACATTTTAAGGATCTGGTTCGCGAGGTTGCGGATTAAAAATAGTTCCCCCCCGGAGTTAACAGAGGAGAAAGAGAAATGATGAAGTATCACACAATACGCATGTTTTTGAGCGTTAATCTGCTGGCGGGCTGCCTTCTGTTTCAGGGTTGCGGTCTGATGCGAGGCAGTTCCGATTCCGATGAAACCGCGGTTATTCCCGGCAGTGATCTGGGACCTGTTGAAGTTATAGACGATGATGCAACTTCAGTTACGCCCGAGCCGGTGCAGACCGTTACTCCGCCCCCCCCGGAGACTGTGGTGCCAGCTGAACCGTTAACAACTCCCTATACCATTAAGAAGGGTGATACCATTTCCGCCATAGCGTATCGCTATTATCTGCGTTGGCAGGATATTCTTGCTGTGAATCCGGGTGTCAATCCTAAACGCCTTCGTATAGGTCAGGTTATTCAACTTCCGGGACAGGTTAATCTGAGTAAGAGTCGTCCTGTCAGCAAAAAAACAAAAAAATCTGTGAAACGTTCAACACCGGCAAAAATCACTGCCCCTGAAGTCTCGGAGTCCTCTTACGACGGTCCGACAAAAACCTATATTGTGAAAAAGGGCGATTCGCTTTCTGTTATAGCCTATAAGCACGGCATCAAGACCTCGGCACTAAGAGCGGTGAACAATCTGAAATCTGATCGTATTCTGATCGGTCAGAAACTCAAACTGCCTGTGGCGGCAAAAAGTTCTGCCGGGAAAAAGACTGCAGAAAAAAGCAAAAAACCCTCTCCGCCGCCTGCCGTCGAAAAAAAGAAGCCCGTTGAAACAAAACCTGTGCAGGCTGCCCCTGCTCCGGAAAAAGAAGAGACTGAGAAAGTCGGGGAGGAAGCTGATGAAGAGGAAGCAACTGCCGAAAAAGCCAATCTCCAGACTTATACGGTTAAAGAAGGAGAGGATGTGTATGCCGTGGCAATACGCTGGGGTGTTTCCCCCAAAGAGATATCAGCTCTTAATAACCTGAATTCCATTGAACTGGAACCAGGCACAGTTCTTAAAATTCCAAGCGTCAAATAAATTGGCTCAGCCCGGCGTTTTAGGTGAGCAATGAAGCGTAACAGTAGATCAGTTGAATCTGTCTTGCTGATGACTTCCGGCTTGCTTTTGACAGCCGGGCTGATAACTCTTTCCTCCGCCAGCACGGCACAGTCTGTCCGGCTGTATGACAACCCTCACGAAATCATCATCAAGCAGATAGTTTGGGTTGTCCTGGGTCTGATCCTGGGTTCCATAACCTGGAACTTTGATTATTCCCTGTTTAAAACGAACTGTCTCAATCTGCGTTTAGGCAGACTCACCCTATATCAGGTGCCGCTGCTTACTCTGTTGTTTTTCTGTTTTGTCCTGTTGGCTCTGGTGCTGGTTTATGTGCCGGGAATCGGACTTAAAATCAACGGCAGCCGACGTTGGCTTGATTTTGTTGTATTTAGGTTCCAACCCAGTGAGTTTGCCAAAATCGCTGTTATTATCGCGATGTCCGTGTGGCTGGACAGGATAGGTGTTAAAAGCCGTACATTCAAATACGGTTTGGTTTTTTCCCTGCTGCTGCTCGCACCCTTCACAGTTCTGATTCTTTGCCAGGTGGATCTCGGTGCCACTATGGTTGTTGCATTTCTGGCACTTACTCTGATGCTTGTTGCCGGCGTAAGACTGGCATATCTGGTGCCTCTCGGCATGCTTGGCATTGCCGGCCTCGCCGCATTAATCTGGGTTAAAAGCGGAAACCGTCTTGAACGTATAAAAGCGTGGTTTCAGTATCTTACCCATATCGATATTGGTGCGGGTACCCTGCAGCAGGGGGATCACCTGAGAGCTTCGCTGCATGCAATACAAAGCGGTGGCCTTGAAGGTGTCGGTTACACTAATTCTCTTGAAAAATTACGTTATCTGCCCGAATCTCATACGGATTTTATCTTTCCCATCGGTGCGGAGGAATTTGGCCTGTTTTTTTCGCTGGCAGTTGTGTTTCTTTTTTGCGTCATTCTGATATGCGGAGTGATTATCAGTCACAGAGCCGCTGATAACCAGGATTGGTTCGGTGCTTATCTCGCTGTGGGGTTCACTGTAATGGTTGTTTTTCCCGCAATGTTCAACCTTGCTGTTGTCACCGGACTAGCTCCGACTAAAGGTATAGCCCTGCCGTTTTTCAGCTATGGAGGAACATCTGTTTTTTCCATTATGATCGCCATAGGCTTTCTGCTGAATGTGGCTGCATCTTCCTCAGCACCCCGCAAGATTGTGAAAAACTCTGTGGTGAAAATTTAATATGGTATTTGCCAATGTATGAAGATGATTACGTCGCTCTCAAAAAGACAAGTGGAGAACCACCTGAAAAAGAAAAGTTTACTGGCCGTCTGATTCGGCACTTTGCCTTCGGGGCTGTTGTGATTATCGCCCTTGTTTTTGGCATTTGGCAATATAATCAGCGCAGCGTCAGAGCTGCTGAAGAGCGTGCCGTCAGAAATCTGTCCGCTATCAGTCATCAGCTTTTCCACGATCTGATGCAGGTCGATGACCCTGAAAAAATCAGCGTTGCCGGTTTGGCCAGGGGCTCATCACGAGCGTATCGCAGGCAGATGAAAGCCCTGCAGGACTTCAATGTCCCTCTGGAGGTGGAAAATACTTTTGCGGGAATCCGTTTCCGGCTTGTTCCGGCTGGCAGTTTTATTATGGGGTCATCTCGTAATGAGCCGGGTCGTGACAGTGACGAGAACCGTCATGAAGTCTTCATTGATGAACCTTTTTACTGCAGCAAGTTTGAAATTACGCAGCGTCAGTGGCGTAAAGTCATGGGAACGCACAAGTCTTCTTTCATAGAGTCTGGCAGAAACGCACCGGTTGAGAATATTTCCTGGCGGGATATTCACAGTTTCATCGACAATCTCTGCCGGAAATCCGGAGTCTCGAATATGACCTACCGTCTCCTCACTGAGGCCCAGTGGGAGTATGCATGCCGCGCTGGCACACATTCCCCTCTATATACGGGCGGTATCAGTATTCATGGGCACAACAATGCACCTGAACTGGATAAGATTGCCTGGTATGCCGGAAATTCAGGGGTTCAAAATGAAGAGGATTTTTATGATTCGTCAGAATGGCCCGAAAAACAGTTTCGCCATATCAGGGCCGCAACACATCCCGCCGGAGAAAAAATGCCCAATGCCTTTGGCCTCTATGACATGATAGGGAACGTATGGGAGTGGTGTGCTGATTGGTATGATGACTACTCGGCATTATCCTATATCAGTCATCCTCAGGGACCCGCGTCGGGTCATTACAGAGTTATAAGGGGCGGAGCCTGGAACTCACCCGCTTGCAAGTGCCGCTCAGCTGGCAGAGACCGGAGTTTGCCGGATTTTAAAGATTCCTGTCTCGGTTTCCGTATTATACGTATTATTCACCCCGCTACCTGATTACTCACGGCACAGGAAAACCGGGTGAGTATGCAGTGGCGAAAGTGCGTTTCCCGATTGACCCCATCCCGTGTTTTCCCGCAGGTTTACCTTACGGATAATCAGAATGCCTGCAGATTCCATCTTCTCCAAGTCGGGGATTTCGATCACCAAACGGCCGTTCTCTACTCCCATCCGGCCTCCGGTCGCTTTGATGCTCTCCGACATACCAAGGCGTCACCCCGTTCCGCCTTCACTGAAATCCCCGTTGCGGATCAGATTATCAGCTGCGGAAAGTTCGATTGCGCATAGAAATGCTCTCAACAGAATAAAATTTTTCATCATAGTTTTAATATCCGTTTTTTATTCCAAAGCTGTTTCCGTCTGTTTGAGTACGCACGCAGACAGGCGGCGGTAAGCAACTTTGGTTCCGTTATCACACAGCTGGCATACTACCACCGCATGTACGCGTAAGGGTCGTCGCGGGGAATACGTTTGTCGTTGTAAAACTTCGTGTCATCTGGAGTGGTGCGTGATCCGAGGAATGAAGACCATTGAGCTCCTGTGTGAACGCCGAGATTGTTCAACACAATTGTGTAGAGGCGTTTTGTGTTGACCGATGTGAAGATCAGATCGGGCCGTTCTTCGGGATTGAAATCATCAGGTGTTGTTGCAATCCAGATGATTTCGCCTGAACCAACCGGAACAGTTGCCAGGATACCGGTATCAGAGCGCCAGCCTTTATCGTGTACTGTTGCAATGGTCGTGACTTCCAGCTTTCTGCGCCAGTGGATAGCAGCGGGCGATACGCCGCGGAAAGCGGTTGGCAGTGGACCGGAGAGCGGGTTGATCCAGAGTGTCTTGCGGGCAACAGTAAACTCGGCGCCGGATGCGAGGGCCAGTGCTTTGCCATCCTTCTCACTGAGTCCGGCAGCAAGGATTGCGCCGCCTTCAGAGAGAAATGTCCGGAGGGAAGATGCATTGTCCTTCAGCCAGTCAGATCGGTCGGGAGTCAGGAGAAGAACCTTGCCTTTGCCCGCCGCGATCTGGCGCGCGGATGATTTGTCCGAATCGCCCGGTACGGCGGTTTCCGACTGGGTGTGTTCAAGCGGCGACATCAGCGACTGGGCCTTCAAATACAGTGTGGCGCAGGCTATCTATTCCGGTTTTACCGCTCCGGAAGTCGCGACCGACTTCATGAACGGCCACAAGGCGGTACGCTTTGACGGCGATATGGACGCTCTGGCGATGTCCGCGAACTCTTATGACTCGACACCGGGTTTAGGCGGATCCAGCCTGACGGTCGTTATGGTGGCGCGTCCGCGCGGCCCCGGTAAGGGTGACGGTGTGCATGTGAATAGCGGCGCCGGACTGATAGGAGGGACCGTAAGTTGGAACCCAGGCACCATGTGGACGCTCGCACTCAGCGAGTCCGGCGCAGTGGGGGCGGGTTCCTGCACAAATACGAACAATGCGGACTTTACCGGATGGAGCTCGGTGTGGGACAGCATGACGAACGTGGTGGACAGCGCGCCGCATGTCGTGATGTACACCTGGCAGTCCGGTGAAGCACTGGAGGTCAATGTCGACGGGCAGCGGACGCAGTTTGCGGGCAGTCTTGTCGATGATGACACCGTCACCAAGACCCGCTTGATTCTAGGGTCGAACGAGGCCAAGCTGGGGTTTGACGGGGATATCGCGGAATTCCGGATTTACAAGGGAGCGCGGCTCTCCGCCGCGGAGCAGGATACGGTCGGCCGTGAATTGGCGGCAGTGTACGGCGCGGTTTACACAGGTGCCGCGGAAAACTCAGGGCCTGAACCGGAACCGGCGAGCGTTCCGGATGCTGTCGCAGTCTGGAATCCGGACGGTCTGTCCGGTACGCCCGGCACGACCGTGACAGACTGGTCCAGCTCGAACGAGACATGGTCATTCAACAGTACAATCGCTCATGCGGTTCATTCCTGGGCAACCTCGCCCAGCATCGGCACGGAAACACTCAATGGCTACAAAACCCTCTATTTCGACGGCGTTGCGAATCAATTGGCCATGACCGGCAACAATCCCACGCCTGTGTCCGGAGCGACAGATATGACCGTTGCCGTCGTGTTGCGGCCGCATGGTTGGGGCGCCGGCGATTCCTATGAATGGAGATATAACGCCTGGGTTGTAGGGCAGTCATTCGGTTCTGGCGGACAACAATGGGCGGTTTCCTATCCGGAAAACGCACTGCTAAGCGGATGCGTTGGAACGCATGATGACGGCGGCCAATGGTCTCGTGTGGAGGCGGATGTCCCGCTTTTCTACGGCAATGAAGCGCATGTCGCGATCATGACTTTGAAAGGCGGCGAGAGCGTTAGCATCAACATCGACGGTGCGGTGAAAACGACGACTTACCAGATTCCACCGGCCGCAGGCATCAAACAGACGCGTTCGCTTATGGGTGTGAATGATGTGACAGAGTGCTGTTTCAAAGGCGAGATTGCCGAAATGCGTTTCTGGAAAGAAGCGCTGACCCTCGATCAGCAACGAGCGTTGGGCACTCAGCTGGCCCGGAAATACGGCCTGTCTGAAGACGGGTATGTGTCTGCGCAGGGTCCCTTCGCCAGCCGTGAAGTGGACATTGCAGAGGGGGCGGTTTTTGACGCGGGTGGCTATTACCGGGTTCAGGCGGGACAGGTCTTCCGCGGTGGGGGCGACGTGGAGGCGGTTCTGAAACTCGGCGCGGACGGAGTGATCGAGTCCGGCCTGACAACAGCGCTGACCGTCGACGGGCTGGTGGTCGAATCCGGTAGCGTGCTACGCTGGTGTTGCGGCGCCGACGGGGAGCACGCGCCGACGCAGGTGAACGGCGACGTGATCCTGCCGCAGGGAACTGCTGCTGTCGAGATTGACTCGGAAAGCAATGCACCTCGGGGAATTCTGCTTGCATACACAGGATCATTGATTGATAATGGTGTGACATGGCAGATTTCAGGAGGTAACAGTACGACCGAGATTGTGCATGATGTTGAGAACAGACGGCTGCGGATTTCTACAATAGTAGGAACGGTTTTGATCGTACAGTAGGCCCCTCATCGAAGGATAAAACAAACATGTTGCCGGATGGTGAATTTGCTGGTCCGGCTTTGTCACGACGCAGTCTCGCTTGCGGGGCCGCGTCGGATGCCTTTGCCGCGCATTGGTGCGTTGGGTCGGGTATCTTTTTGTATTACACAAGTTTAACGCACTCGGAGATATATGTCCGGGCTGTGCGAAGTGTTTTCTTCTTCGTTTCTCAAGCGGAACTGCGGTGGATCAGCTAAACTAGCATATTAATTAAAATAAGGGATACGAATAATGAGATCAACTCTGGTTGTATTGGCGTTTTTTACAGGCTGTGTGTACGCACAGGTAATTGACAACACACCGACGCGGGTGCAGACTACTCTGGAAACGGGAATGAAAAGGCTGGGCACACTTCGTCCCCGGAGTATTCACGAGATAGATACTTCGCGCTGGACACTGGGCTGTGAGACGATAGATCGCGAATACTCCGATTACCATTCTTTTAAAGAATATCTTCCGGCGCTGGGTATCAGACGCATACGTCTGCAGGGCGGCTGGGCGCGGACAGAGAAAGATCCGGGCATCTACGATTTTGCCTGGCTGGACTGCATCATTGACGATGCGCGCTCCCGCGGTCTGGAAATATGGCTGGAGACAAGTTACGGTAATCCGGCGTATTCGGGCGGCGGCGGACGTAGTCTTGCGGGGGGCATGCCGACATCCGAAGAGGGACTCAAAGCGTGGGATCGCTGGGTTGAGCAGATGGCACTGCGTTATAAAGACAAGGTACGTGACTGGAGTATGTGGAATGAACCGGAATTGAAAGGAGCAAACGGTACGGCGACGATCACGGAGTTCAACATCCGTACCGCGGAGATTATAAAACGCATTATTCCTGAAGCGCGTATAGCCGCATTGGTGCTGTGCGGCCCGAAACTCGAAATCATAGAGCCCTTTCTGAAAACGCTGAAAGAGCAGAACAAGCTTGATCTCTTCGACTGGATTGTTTATCACCACTACAGACATAATCCTGACCAGGGTTATAAAGGCGTCGTCAAGGCACGTGAGCTGGTGAAGTTTTACTCGCCGACGATGAAACTGTGGCAGGGAGAGTCCGGCACGCAGTCCGAGTGGTGTCCGGCCGGTGCGTTGTGCAAATATCCCTGGACAGAACTGCGGCAGGCGAAGTGGAATGCCCGGCGCATGCTGGGAGATATAGGGCATGGTTCGGATTCACTGGTTTTCACCGCTGCGGATCTGGACTACCGCACAACTTCTTTCCATAACGGTCTGGGACGTTACGGTCTGATAAAGACTGCGGGGGCCCTGGAGAATTTCAAGGTGCTTAAAGTTAAAAAGGCTTATTATGCTGTGCAGAATGTAGTTTCGGTTTTCAACGATGCTTTGGAGTGGGTGCCGGATTATCCTTGCGAGGTGACCTGTGCCAAAGAACTGGCTGTATTTGGGCACAGGGATGTGAAGAGTGGTCAGCAGGTGTGCGTCTTCTGGGATAAAAGCGATGTGCCGTCTGATCACAACAAGACAGTCAGCGCGACACTGAAGATAAAAGGCGGGACTTTTAAAGAACCGGTATGGGTCGATACAATCAGCGGGGGCGTGTATACTATTCCGCCGGAAAAGATGATTGTCGGTAATGGAAAAGTGACATTCAAAGATGTTCCTGCGTACGATGCGCCGGTTTTTATCACTGACAGGAGCCTACTCTCGATACAGCCGATTGCTGGCGAGTAAAGATGTGTTCAATCTGTAGAAAGGTAACAGACACGAGAGACGTAAAAAATTTTTTCAGAAATTGTGTGATTCGTGCAGCCTGCTGTGTGCTGGCTGCGGTTTTTATATGTGCCGGTACGCTCTCTGCGGCAGAAGCGCCGCTGGCGTTTGCGTACCGCTCGTTCTGGCCGGAATTCGAAGCCATGGCTCAGTTCCGTGACGCGGGGGTGGATACAGTCTGTATCTTTGCGGCGAACACCGATAACTCACTGGGACAGCCGTACTGCAAATACCCGCCTGTCTGGCGCTGGTTCGGTAAGTACGATTTCGATTCGCTGGACAAACAGTACGACGACGTGCTGGCGGTTAACAGCAATGCGCAGTTCATCTGCATGATAGATCTGAACACACCTGTATGGTTGCAGCGGCAGCTTGCTCTGAAAGGTTACAGTGCCGAATGTGAAAGTTTCACAATGCTGAGCTGCGCCTGTGCGAATCCGGCATGGCGAAAAGCGACGCGTGAGTATCTGGAAGCTGTTGTCAAACATATGGAGGCGCGTTACGGTGACCGTATAAAGGCCTATCTGCTGGCGTGCGGGCAGACCGATGAGTGGATGGATTACAGCCGCGGTGTGGCGGGCCGGAACAAAACACGGGCGTGGAAGAATTGGCTGAAACGGCACGGCAGAGAGCAAGTGCCGGTTCCGACTTATGAGCGCATTGATCATGTATCTTTTGAGAACATTCTGCGTGATCCAGCCACCGAGAGTGATGTTATCGACTATGTGCGTTTCACTGGCGACACAGTGGTTGATACAGTGCTTGATTTTGTGGGAAAAACGCGTGAGCTGATTCCGCGTCAGCGTAAGATAGGCATGTTTTTCGGTTATATTATGGAGTTGACTTACTCGCGCCTGGTCTGGGCGGGGCATCTGGAATATGAGCGGCTGTATGCTTCACCGGACATTGATTTTTTCATCAGCCCCGGCACATATTCGGATAGGCCTATGGGGGGCGGCAGTGGGTTTATGGTGCCGAATGGAACCCGTGTGCTGAACGGCAAGGGATTTCTGCATGAGATCGATCACCGCACGCCGACCTACAATGTTGCGCTTGATCCCTTCGTGACCATTCAGTGGATGGTACCGTGGAAGAATCAGGCAGAGGTGGATGCCGGTTTCAAGCGTGAGTTCGCGCTGGCAATTATCAATCACGCCTCGCTCTGGTGTTTTGATATGTGGGGTGGTGTATTCAATACGCCGGAAACTATGCGGCTTGTTGCACGCGCCAAAAACTTGTGGGACACTTATGCGGCTTTGCCGCTTAAAAATCGGGCGGAAGTTGCGCTAGTGGTTGATCCGCAGAGTGCGCGGCTGGTTAATGACAAGTCGCAGATTGCCAGTAAAATATTTCAGGGTACAAGAGATAAGCTGAACCGTCTCGGGGCTCCGTTCGAAGTGTATTCATTTAATGATTTGTCGCGCGCGGACCTTTCAGCAGTTAAACTGCTGGTTTTTCCCGGTAGCTTTGAACTGACGGCGGAAAAGCGTGCCCTCCTGAATCGGCATGTACTGAAAGACGGACGAACTGTGGTGTTTGTATATGCGCCGGGTATCAGCGACGGCAAGACGCTTGATACTGCCCGAGTGCAGACCCTGACCGGTACGCCCTTCAAGACGCCCGGAGTTACAGCAGAAGCCCGCGACGGCTGGACAGCGGTTTATGTCGATACCTACGATGCACTAACATCGCAGTCACTGCGGCGGCTGGCTGCAGATGCAGGCGTGACTCTCTACTGTGACGATGCTGTGCCGGTGTATGCGAATGAGAAGCTTGTTGCAATCCATATGGCCCAAGGCGGCGAGAAAACTGTTACGCTGCCTGTGTCGTGCCGGGAAGTGAAAGAGCTGTACACGGGGCGTGTGATTCCGGTGGCCGACAAAAAGTTCCGCTACACGTTCGCGACACCTGACACAGCATTATTTGAGCTGGTTGAATAGAAATGTCTGTGGCGGCTGTACAGGGCGGTGTTGAGTTCGTAAAAACGAGGGTTGAGTTCGCATGATCGAGATTGCCATGCAGAGCTAAGACGTTTATTGTATTGGCATAAGCGAAAAGGAGGACTCAACATGAAAAAAACAATTTGTATGGTTCTGGCGTCAGGAATTCTGGGTGCCAATGCCGGTGATATAGTTTTGTTTGACGCTGCAAAAACACCGCTTTCGGCAGTGACAGCACAATATGGAGCAACATTTGCGCTGAGAAATGGCGTGCTGGAGATTGAAACCAAAGGAAAAACCGGTTATCCGGGTGTGATTGTCAGGGGCGACTGGGATTTATCATCGTGCAGCGAAATCTCGCTGGAACTGGAACATCGCGATAACAAGCGTGTCCTGCCGCTTACGCTACGGTTGCAGAATCCGGATGCGGATTTCGGTAACAAGAAGAAGGGTATCTTTGTCGATCGTTTGCGCATGCCTAAGCGGGGTGCACACAGTTACAGATTGGATCTGCCGCCAGCATTGCCTTCAGAGCGGAATATTACCGACAAGTTGTTCGGTATGCGCAGAACGCCTTTTCATATGACTGGAGTAATATCGGGTCTGGATCCTTCACGTGTTTCCGCTGTATTGCTTTACATGCGGCGGAACCAGCTGGACTGGAAGTGGGGTATCAGACGTATAGTGGCGCATGAAGGTGAAAAACCTGACCTGCCTTCATGGATGAAAATGACCGAGAAGGAATTTTTTCCGTTTGTTGACAAATATGGACAGTTTAAATACAAAGAGTGGCCGGGTAAGATACATTCCGATAAAGAACTGAAGGCTGCAGCTAAACGCGAGGAAGCGGATCTGGCCTCTCATCCGGGACCAGCAGGCCGGAGCCGTTTCGGAGGCTGGGCTGACGGGCCGCGGCGTAAGGCGACAGGTCATTTCCGCGTGGAGAAAATTGACGGCAAGTGGTGGATGGTGGACCCTGAGGGATATCTTTACTGGTCACACGGCCCGGTACGCGTGACACCTTCCACAGCTATCACTCCGCTTGATAACCGGGATTTTTATTTTACCGATCTGCCGGCGGAGAATTCGCCTTTCGCTGAGTTTTATACTACGCGTGACGAACTGCTCCATCCCTACTACGTCAAGCGTGGTATCAAGCGGACATACGATTTTTCGTCGGCAAACTGTTACAGGAAGTACGGAAAGAACTATTATATGGTGTTCGCCGATCTGGTGCACCGACGCCTGAAGAGCTGGGGTATGAACACCATCGCCAATAGCTCGGACAAAAAAATCTGCCTGATGGATCGTACGCCCTACACGGACAGGTTTGAGCTGAAGTCGAAACCTATCGCCGCCAGTAGAGACGGCTGGTGGCCCTTCCGCGATCCCTTTGATCCCTCTTTCCGGGCCGATGTACGGCGGCTGATGAAGGAACACAAGGCCGAGATGGAGGATCC
The DNA here is from genome assembly GCA_046482825.1 of Kiritimatiellia bacterium. Classification (GTDB taxonomy): domain Bacteria; phylum Verrucomicrobiota; class Kiritimatiellia; order RFP12; family UBA1067; genus M55B167. The sequence continues at coordinate 8,905 of JAWOEI010000106.1, read as the reverse complement.
TTGGTGTTTCGGTTTCTTTGTGGACAACGAGCTGAGCTGGGGCAGTAATATCGATCTGGCTGCGTGGACATTGGAATCACCGGCGGATCAGGCGGCTAAGCGCGTTTTCCGCGAACGTATGCGGAAAGCCTACGGCAATATTGAAAAGCTCAACGCGGCCTGGGGCACAGATTATAAGGACTGGGATGCGTTTTTGACTGTCTGCAAGCGGCCGGGGGCAGGTGCGTACAAGGATCTCAAGGCTTTTACGCTGGAGATTGCCGATGCTTACTTCAGAAACATCCGCGAGGAATTCAAGGCGGTGGCGCCGAACAAGCTCTATATGGGTTGCCGCTTTGCCGGACCCGGACCGGCGTTCGCGGTGCGCGTAGCGGCTCGTCACTGCGATCTTCTCAGCTACAACATTTACGCTCGTCATCTTGATGATTTCAAACTGCCTGAAGGTATTGACAAACCGGTGGTCATCGGTGAGTTTCATTTCGGTGCGCTGGACCGCGGTCTCTTTCATCCCGGTCTGGTGAAAGTGAAAAATCAGGAAGAACGTGGCCGGGTTTATGTCCAGTATGTTACCTCGGCGTTGAAGCATCCTAACGTGGTGGGTGTACACTGGCACCAGTTCGGTGACCAGGCTGTGACCGGACGCTTTGACGGTGAGAATTTTCAGGTCGGTTTTGTGGATTGCTGTAATACGCCTTACCCAGAGACTGTCAGCGGTATCCGCGAAGTCGGGTATAGGCTCTACAGAATCAGAGGCAATCAATAACGCGGCGTGCGATTATCTTGCGGGTCTCTCTAACTAAGGAATAGGTGCATAAAATGCGTTTTAAAGATAAAGTTGTTCTGGTAACGGGTACCAGTCGTAATACCGGTGTTGAGATTGCCGCATTGTTCATTCGCGAGGGGGCGCAGGTGTGTGTGTGCAGTTCAACCCCGGAGAGCACGGCAAAAGGCGCGAATGAATTGCGTGAAATGGGCCTGACCGAGTTCACGGAAACACCAGCTGATATTTCGGACACAGAGCAGGTACGGGAAATGTTCCGTGTCATACAGAAAAAATTCGGACGTATAGACATTCTGGTGAACAACGCCTGCAATCAGGGGATAGGCCCGTCCTTTGAAGAAATGGATTCTCCGTATTTTCTGTCTGTCATCAAAACTAATTTGATGGGCACTTTCCAGGTGTCCAGGGAGGCGGTCAGAATGATGCTGCAGCAGGAGAGCCGCGGCGTGATTGTAAATCTGGGTTCCAACGTGTCCACGCGGGCGATCCGTAACCGTACCGCTTATGTGGCGAGTAAAGGCGGGCTGGATGCATTGACGCGTTCTATGGCGGTGGATCTGGGGCCTAAAGGCATCAGGGTGAATATGGTTGCACCGGGCTATATTTTTACCGATCGCTGGGAAAAACTGGAGGATAGAAAAGTGCAACGGCGCAGGTTGAACTGTCCGCTGGGTATAGAGGCAAAGGCGGATGACATTGCGCAGGCGGTGGCATTCATGGCTTCTGACGCATCTTCCAATATCTGCGGTGAACGGCTGGTTGTGGATGCCGGATGCAGTGCACAGCACATGCCGGTGGATGTGGATTTCTAGCAAACGGCCGGGCTCTGGCTATTGCCTTTCCCGCGTCCTGCAATATCTGTTATGGCTGCCTGCCTGTGCGATGCACGCAGACAGGCGTTTTGAACGTTCTGAAAGATGATGATGATTTGAATGGCCAGGTTGGAAAAACAGAAACTTGTTTGGAAGAGCAATGTAACCAATGAATTATGCCGTTATTTTTTATTTTTAGGTTTGACCCCGACGAAGCCCGGTTTTCAATTATCAGGTAAAGGTCTTGCTGATTGATGTCTCATCGGGATGGATCTGTCCGCATGTTTTATCAGGTTCTTCACCGAATTGATTATCCGTCACCACTACATGCCGATAAACAATATCGCCGGACGCAGATTGACTACACTGTGAAACCTCCAGTTGGCATGCGTTGCAATGCGCGGCCGTCTGCCGAACTCTCTCTCTCGCACTACCTACAGGCTGTTCTCCACAATCTCCTGCTTGATTCGGTCAGCCAGTGCGCTTTGCTCCGGTGTTTTTCCTGAGAGGCTGATTGCGATATTACGCAGATTGTTTGCCACGCGCCGCAGGTTGGTGACAAGTTGAACAAAAAAAATCCTGATGCTGGCTTTGTGAGCCAGTGGTCTGTAATTGAGCAAAGATTATAAATATTTTACGAATTGTGTGATATTTATCATCGGTTCTGATATATTTTAACCAAAGTTGCCCCGCTGAGCGGGACCGCAACCAAACTGTGGTTGTGAGATATACGCAGGTCGTATACTCCATTGTCAGTGTGTGTTTTAACCGTCGCATCTTTGGTAAAAAACGCTCCGCGTTTTAGGGATTCAAATTAGATCAAATGCTTAAAAATGGCAATAAAGTAATGCAAACATCCTGTTTGCAGTATAATATTAATGAAGTTGAAGCTTTTGAAAAAAGCTATTTAGTCGATATCAATCAACAACTTATGTAAACATGTGTTTGAATTTCTTGTTTTTTATAGCAGAAGTTGATTGAATAGCGAATATTGCTGTGTGACTTCCGTCATTTTTCCTGCGATTACTTCAATTGAAACGGCCGCTGCAAAGAGGTGAAACTTTGTCAAAACTGAATAAAAAAGTTCCATTGATTATGGTCTTGCTAGAGATGTCGAACAAGATCAACCGGGATCGTATTCAGGGAATACTGCGCTATGAAAGATTGTATGGCCCCTGGCGTCTGAATCTGTTTGAAGGAAAGCGTTTTGAACAGCTGGTTCTGAATCCTGAAACACTGGGCGCCAGTGGTATCATCGCCGTAACGACTCTGACGGATGTGCTGGATTCAATTCTGCCGACAAAAGTGCCCACAGTTTTTTTTGATTCATGGTGCCCGCATAAAAGCATTGCCGATAAATTCCGTAAGTATTCAGCAGTTACCTGTGATAATGAGACGGTTGGACGTTGTGGTGCGGAACACCTTCTGGAAAAAGGTTTCTGTCGTTTTGCTTATGTGGAGGATGTCTGGGACAGCCCCTGGTCGTCGGCCCGTTTTGATGGCTTTACAGAGCGCCTTTCAGAGGAGGGGATGTCCTGTGAACGCTATAGTGTCAGTTCTGATTCAGCCCGTAATGATTGGCAGGTGGATCGGGAGAGTCTGGCAGCGTGGCTGGTTGAACTGCCCAAACCGGTCGCTGTTCTTGCCGCAAGTGACTCCCGCGGCGGACAGGTTCTGGATGCCTGTCAATATGCCGGTATCCCTGTTCCCAATGACGTTGCTGTTCTTGGTGTGGATAATGATGAACTGATCTGTTCGACAACGGATCCTCCAATGAGCAGTATCCTGCGTGATACGGAGAAGAGTGGGTATATGGCAGCGGAACTGTTGGATTCTATCATGCGCCGCAAAATTAGCAAAAGGGATCTGCGTTACTACGGCCCGGCTAGTGTGGTTGAGCGTTTTTCGACTCAACGGATGCCGTATGCCGACCGTCTGGCAATAAAAGCGGTTGAGTTTATTCGTATCAATGCCGGTATTGGTATGAGTGTGCTGGATGTTGTTAACCGGTTGGGAGTCTCACGCCGTTTAGCGGAGATCCGTTTTAAAGAGGTTACCGGGCACTCAATTCACGAAGAGATTCAGATGGCTCGGCTCTCTCAGGTAAAAAATCTCCTTTGCAATACCGATTTGTCAATCGGTGCTATAACCGAGCAGTGCGGTTATATGAGCGAGAGTTATCTCGGGTCGGTATTCCGCCGGTATTTCCACATGACTATGCGTGAATACCGCCGTAGCGCAGTCTGCAATATCTGAATTATACCAGTGAAGTACGAAACAATCACTGTCATTTACGTCGATTACAGTAAGTGTTAAATCAGGTTAATCCTGTTATCCTTTCAGAAAAAACACGTGGCAATGACCATTATGTCTCTTTGCGCAAAATTGATATTATATATTCGCAAAAGGCTATAGTTTTTTGTTTGTGATCCGATATTATATCTATCGTGAACTTGTATTAATGCTGATTATTTCAGAGGAAATCAATATGAGTGCGCCAAGATAAGCTGATACAAGCAAGCTGGATAATCCAGTCTGGGTAAAGTTTAGCCAACAGCCCAGAACCAAATCTTATGTATAAGGCGGTAACAAATTATATGAAGCTAAGGAGCGGGTAGTATGCCAGCCGCAATGCGAAAGAGTGAAGATGTTGAGCCCCGAAATAATCCATATTCCAATTGGACTAAGGTTTTCATTTGCTGGAAGTCGGAACCGATGTAGGCGTTAAGGTGAGCATATATTGGCTGGGCGGGGTCTAAGGTCGTGGCGGGTAGACGAAAATGTTTGTAACGGAACTTGGGAGAACCAAAGTGCTTTCAATGAAGCCGCAGAAAGAGCATTAAAAATGTGATGATGCGGTAAGTCACTTTGGTAGTCGGACTAACTCGTATTAGAGGAGTAAACAGGGTAATGCCTGTTGAGAACAAATAAGTTCACTCGAAGGGGTTAGCAGTATAATGGAAAGAACAGGATGAAGAAAATGCCATACACTGAAATGGGCAAAACAGAATCGACGCTTGTTCTTATATCAAAACATGCGGCGGGAAAACCACAAGTCCGGTTCTGTGAGGGGCATTGACGTTCCTTACTGTAAATGAAGCTTGAAATTATAGAAAGGAATCATATTATGTCTATTCGACAAAAAAGAAGTGTTTATATCAGTGTCCTGATGACTTTAGTTTCGTTGCATTGTTACTCTGCGGCACCGCAACCTCTGTTGTCTGTGCGTAAAGATGCCAAGCTGAGCTTCAAGACTAAGACAGTGACTATGGGACAGGTTTTCCGTGTTACAAAACCTGTATATGTTACAGCAGTCGGCTGTTTAGATGAAACAGGGGATGGTCTGCAACAGAAACATGATATCCGCCTATATCGCACTTCAGATGGTTCGCTTGCCCTGCAAGGTGGCGTTGCAGGCAAGGAAGGGCAGATGCGGGCTGGCTTCCGTTTTGTCCCTTTGACAACCGCAGTGCAACTCGATCCAGACGAATATGTTGTGGCTACTGATTTTGAAGAGGGTTCCGATAAGTATATTTCAATGATCGATGTTGCGGATTTCAATACCTTTGAAGGGGCGGTCTCTAACCCTGAATTCGGTCATTACGGCTTTGACAGGGGCTGTTTTCCTGAAAACCGCCTTCCGAACCAGGATGGAATGGCTGTGCATATGACAGGTGCGAATATTCTTTTAACGCTAACCGAACCGGAAGAATGGGTGCCTGCCTTGCAGCCGGCAGATCCGCTTGATGTGACCCTGGAGGAACCGGCTGACGGTGAACCCGCTGATAACGGAGCCCTGCCCGTTACAAAAGCTGTTCTGGATGCACTGCGTGAGCTGCCCGCGAAAAAGGAGCAGCGCCTTCTGAGTGGACAGTTCATGGGATGGTATCCGCAGGCTTCGCTGGCTCCTGCCAACCTGCTCTATCAGCAGACAAGTAACTGGGTGGCTGTTGCCGGTTTCGATTATTATGAGACTTTCCTGCATGCCCCTGATACTAAGCCTGATCTTTATAAACCGCCGCGTTGGCGCAATATCAACGAGCTTGCCAAAGAGTACTGGCGCACAGGTGGCCTGATAACCATCTCCTGTCATATGAGCAACCCATGGGATGGCGGTAAGGCCTGGAGTAAGAAAGGGCGCTTTGAAGATCTGCTGAATCGTAATACACCGGCCTATGCACGATACATGGAGCAGGTGGATGAAGTGGCAGAAGGTCTGGCAGATCTGCAGGATTCCGGTGTGGTGGTCATTTTCCGACCCTTCCATGAAATGACATCCCCGTTCTGGTGGGGAGGGCGCGATCCGGAAACCTTTAAAAAGTTATGGCGGCGCTTGTTTGTTTATTATAGTCGTGAGAAAGGTCTGCATAACCTGATCTGGACCTGGTGTCCTCTGGTATCAAAGAAAGCTATGTCCTATTATCCCGGCAACGCCTATGTGGATATGACCGGGCTTGATATATATTCCGATGGAGTCCAAAGCGCCAAAGCTGTTTATGAGGAGATAATCAAAACCGGAAAGCCCTTTGCCATTACGGAGTTCGGTCCTCCCGGAAACTCGCATGATAATACAAGCTCTCGCAACTACGATTACGGCCCTTTTGCAAAACATGTTCTGGAATATATGCCCGGGACTGTTTTCTTTCTAGCCTGGCGCGATGCCTGGGGACTTCTGGCAAACCGCAATGCCGACCAGCTTCTGGCTGATCCTCTGATTGCCAACCGCGGAGAGCTGAATTTCAGGCAGAAAGTCCCCGGCCTGAAGAATTTCATTACCCGTTCAGGTAATAAGTTGATGGATGGAGACAGGCAATTCCGGTTTATGGGAGCGAATATGCCTGGCCTGGTTCTTCCCTATGATTACACCTTGCGGATTCCGGAAAGGATGAGATTACCGACGGCCTGGGAGATAGAGGATGCCTTTAAAACTCTTGATCGCATGAATATGCGCGTTGTCCGCACCTGGAACCTGCCGATGCGGGAACCAGATGAAGAACCTGAGAATTGGCACTATCTCTGGGGACCGGGGGAGTTCAACGAAAAGGCCTTCCGGAATATCGACAGGGTTCTGGCGACCGCAAATAAATATAATGTACGGGTGATATTGGATCTGACGGCTGGCTCGGGGGACTATCTCGGCGGTTGTAAAACCTATGCCGCTCATCGCGGTAAACATCGTCCCGCATTCTATACCGATCCGCAATTGCGTGAAGACTACAAAACAACCATTCGATATGTCTTTAACCGTGTTAACACCGTCACAGGCATACCTTATAAAGAGGATAAAGCTATTCTTGCATGGCAGTACGGCAATGAGATGTGGGACGCCAAAGAGGAGTGGCTCTCGGAGATGGCTGCCTATATGAAACAGATTGATCCGAACCATCTTGTGGCCGAGACACGTCACCGTGGCGGTTTTGTTCAGATAATCGATCCGAATATCGATCTGTTGACCCGCCATTTCTACAGTTCTTATAAGAATGGAGGGAAGGATTGGGCGAAAGCCTGCCGCGATGAACTGGAGTTTATTGCGGGACGGCGGCCGCTCTTTGTCGGCGAGTTCGGACCCTATGTTGACGGTAAGAATTTTACAGCGGAGAATGCGTCCGGAAAATTGAAATCTTTCCTTGATGCCTGTATTGATATGGATGGGATGGCTGGCGCACTGCTGTGGAGTATGTATTTTCATCATAAAGACGGGGGCTATTACTGGCATCAGATCTATACTTTCCCCAGTGTCTGGGCCTATCACTATCCCGGTTCACCTAAAGGGGCGGCTCATGCGGAGATGGGCATTGTGGATGAAATGCGCAATGCGGCTTTTAAAATACAGGGTCTGCCTGTGCCGACGGTTAAGGCGCCGGATACACCGGAGCTGCTGCCGTTTAAAGATGTGCCGATGTTCACCTGGCGCGGTTCCGCCGGTGCGGCCGGATACGATATCGAACGTGCAGAAAAGCCTGAGGGACCGTGGCAGATACTGGCGGAAGATGTCTCGGATGCCTATCTGGCCTACAGACCCTTGTTCAGCGATGAAACAGCTAAAGCCGGCGATGTCTGGTGTTATCGACTGCGTGCTGAAAATGCCGGAGGCGTATCCGGTCCTTCCAATGTGATCGGACCGGTGAAAATTAAAAAAATCTGTATGGTTGATGAGTTTCTGGATCTCTCGCGTGCCGTTGAGCAGTCAGACACACTTTCGCTGGACAACACCTATAACGCCCGTTTCGGTGAAAGACTTTTCCGTGTGAAAGGGGAGAGCTCCGACTTGCTTGTGTATAAAGTGGATGGAGATATCAGCGAGATCCGTTTAACCGCTTTCTACCAGGCGCCCGGGGCGATATTGAAGCCCTTGAAGTTCAAGGTTTCCAAAGACGGAAAGACATTTGTCGATGCGGAAGTGCATGCGCTTGACAGAATCGATTATCCGGCGCCGCCTCATTCGGATGATAAATATCGTCAGACGCAGATCGATTATACTGTGCAACCGCCGGGCGGCATGTGCTACCTGCGTATTGAGTGGGTGGAACCCGCTGCGCTCGACCGTTTAGAGATATACCACGCAGGCAGATAATGCCTGAACTTAGCCGCGACTTGTCACGGCGTAGTTCGCGAACGGGACGAATAAGACGGATGCCCCGTGTCCTTGATCCTATGCTGTTTTCCTTTCGCGTCATTCGCAGTTTGAAAATGGCACAAATTCGCCACGGTTTTTTCTTTTAACCGGTTTCGCTGATTTCTTCTCCATCTTTTTTGAAGATCTCGTCACCTTGATGACACATGCCGCATGAGGGAAATCCACTTCCATTGGCGAGACACTGACAGTCGAGAGTGATCGATTGTCTATTCTTCCGTGTCCCTTTTCTGTCCGGGCAAAAAGGGGAAGAGATCTTCCGTCTTAATTTCAGAAATCTTTCTTAGACTCTTTTGATTGTCCTTGACCTGCAGGATGTATTCTCCGCCGTTGGTTACTATCTCCTGTGCCGTCAGCCGCTGTGTGTGAAGAGCATCGCCTGTCACCACTTTACCCGCGAGGTTCTTCTGCGCACTGATCATATTTCTTCCCGCAATCATTCATTTGCTAGCATAAACAGTTAAGTTTCGATGATACCGTCTATTACCTTCTTATTGCCCACGAACAGCTCTTCGGGTCCACCAGTGCGGGTGTGACTGACGGGTAGCTCATAGAGCGCTGAAAAAGGCGGTGACACCGGTGGGTCGGGCCAATCCAATTGGAATGTTGAACGACGTCCTCTAAAGGTGCTCAACCTCAACAAACGCTATATTCTATTTTTAGGTTTGACCCTGGAGC
>JAWOEI010000103.1:0-6907 GCA_046482825.1 Kiritimatiellia bacterium | reverse complement strand
GCACAATCCAATCTCACACCACCACTCCTGCCACAGTTTTTACAAAAGACATATCCGTGTTCATCCTGCATTTGTGCAATCTTTTTCTGCTTTGCCTGACGGACTTTTTCGTCTATCTGCTTTTTATCCCACTTATTACCTAATGAATCTGTAAACATTAGAAATTTATCTTTAGTCCTAATTCTTTCATTGCCAACAGTGCTTCTGCGTTGCCCGTTGCGTCATCAACTGGATTGTGAGTGTGCTTGGTCTTTCTATATTTTCTTTTCCAATCACGGTTTTTTCTTGCGTCTTTAACCATCCCACAGTACAGGTCTCCAATCCTGCGTGCCGAATGTCCAAATGGGTTTCTTCCCAAAAACTCATGGAAGTAATAGTTTATCCATTGCCAGTCAAAGGCTGGGTTGTCGCTGATGAAAATAGGTCTCCCGTCACTGACTTCTTTTATCCACTCCGCAAATAACCACATAACCTTTCTGGGGTCATCAAAGCCCTCATGTTCGTGTCGGGTAAATCCACTTACAGCCAGTGCTTCTGGATTCCACCCGCCAGGAACATCCGACAGAGGAAAGACTTGTCGGAAGTATTTTCAAAGGGCGTATTCAGAATCTGGAACACGATCTTCAGGCGGCGTTTGTCGATATAGGCCTGAAAAAGAACGCTTTTCTGCACTATTGGGACATGATTCCCGATGACAGCGGTCGTCTCGATGACGATGGCGGAAGAGTGCGCAGTTCACGTCGCCGGAGGGTTAACAACGATCAGATCTCCAAACGGTTTCCCGCCGGGAAAGAGATCGTTGTTCAGGTGACAAAAGGTCCTATAGGAACTAAGGGTCCGCGGGTCACTGCGAACCTGAGCCTTCCCGGAAGATATCTGGTTATGATGCCCGGCACACGTCTGCGCGGAGTCTCACGTAAAATCGGGGACAGCAAAGAACGCCAGCGTCTCAAAAAGATTCTTGACCGCCTGCCTGTTCCGGATGAGGCCGGTCTTATTGTACGTACTGTCGGGGCGGGTGCCAGTAAACGCGCCTTCGTGCGTGATGTGCGTAATCTGTGGGAATCGTGGAACACCCTGGAGAAAAATATCAGAGAATTGCGGGCGCCGGCCTGTGTGTATCATGAGCCCGATCTGACTGAGCGCGTTGTGCGTGACTGGCTGACTGAGGATATAGATAGGGTAACTATAGACGATCATGATGTCTATCTGAGTGTGAGGGGTGTGGCCGGAAAGATATCACGCCGGGCAAAAAGCATTATCAGTCAATACGAGGGCCAGCTTTCCATCTTTGAACACTATGGCATAGAAAGACAGCTGGTGGAAACCTTCAGGCGGAAAGTTCATCTTAAATCCGGCGGCTATCTGATTTTTGATGAAACCGAGGCACTGATCGCCATTGATGTGAACACCGGGCGTCACCGGGGCAAAGGATCACAGGAGGATGCGATTGTCGAAGTGAATCTGGAGGCGGTAGAAGAAGTGGCACGTCAGTTGCGACTGCGTAATATCGGGGGGCTGGTTGTGCTTGATCTGATTGACATGAAACTGCGAAAACACCAGAATCAGGTTTTTAAAGCGATGAAAAACGCGATGCGCCGTGACCGCGCACGTACCAACATCCTGCCCATATCTGAACTGGGACTGATGGAAATGACACGGCAGAGGCAGGAGGAGAGCCTGCTTTCACAGATGTATCAGGATTGTCCGTATTGTCGCGGTAAAGGAATGATAAAATCACCCCTGGCTCTCAGCGTGGATATCCAGCGGCAGCTTGCCGCCATTATGCGTAAGGCAAGGGAGAAAAACAAGGGCCAGGAGGTTGAGCTGCAGATAGTTGTTTCTCCCTGTGTGCTTGAACGCCTGCGGACGGAAGATGAAGAGTTTCTGATCGAAATGCAGCGTCGTCATACCGGACGGCTGACGTTCAAATCGGAACTGAATCGGCACCCGGAATCTTTTTGCATTGCTGACGGTAGAAGTGGTAAAATTCTGTATTCCGCTGGAGAAAAAAAGTGAGAGGGTCTATGAAAGTTAATTGTCTGTCGGGAATGTTTCTGCTGATTTTCTGCTGCTGCGGCATGGTGCCTGTTTCAATACAGGCCCAGATGGCCGAAGCCCTGAAAAAAGTTGCTGAGGGTAATCCGGGGTCACCGGATATAACAGCTGATAATTTTGAGGTCAACCGTAAAACCGGCTGGACAACAGCAACCGGCAATGTGCGTGTGAAGGTCTCAGGACATGAGCTGAAAGCCGACCGCGTACGGCTGCATCAGGAATGCGGTGAAGTTCAGGCGCAGGGCAATGTTCTGATAAAAAGGGAAGGTCTTGGTGCCTGGACAGGCGACAATATAGAATATAACTATAAAACCGGTCGAGGTCTTGCGGGCAAGGGTTATGTCCGGGCCGGGGAATTTTATATCTCCGCTGAAGAACTGACCCGTGAAAAAGACGGAACAACCACTGCACGCAAAGCTGTGGTAACTACCTGTACAAACGACGTGGACAATCTTCACTGGTGCGTTACCGGTCAGGCTGTCTATAAAGACAATGATTACATAGAAGTGAAACATGCCGTCCCGTGGTTTTTCGGAGTGCCTGTCGGCTATATGCCCTGGTGGTACCGCGATCTCGATCGCCACTACGGGTTTCGCCTTATACCGGGTTATACTTCGGACTGGGGTGCCTATCTTCTCGGCGGATATGTTTTCAATATCTATACATCCGAGCGCGATGCCGGGCCGAAACTCGATGGCGTAACCCATCTGGATTATCGTACGGCGCGCGGTGTTGCCGTCGGGCAGAATCTGATCTGGGACCTGAAACGTTTCGGAAAAGGAAAATTTGAAAGTTACTACACCCGTGATCAGGATATTCCGGATGACCGCTCGGATCGTAACTGGGTTTCCGATATAAATGAAGAGCGTTACCGCTTTAAACTGCGTCATAAGGCGGATATCACTCCGCGTGACCAGTTCCTTCTGCAGGGAACTTATGTCAGCGACTCAGAGGTGTCGGATGACTTCTTTGATAAGGATAATCGCAATGAAAGCACCCCCGTGAATTTTGCATCCTGGGAACATCGCGAAAACCGCTGGGCGGGCGGGGCTGTTGTGAGCGGACCTCTTAATGATTTCTATTCCGGTGTTTCCCGCCTGCCGGAAGGCTGGGTGAATGTTATGCCAAGGCCTCTTTTCAATACCGGATTCAACTATGAAAGTCAGAGCCGCGCAGGTATCCTGAACCGTGATGCCGCCCGTTATGACGATGCCTCACCCGCTTTCAAGTATTATCCCGGTGAATGGGCGGATTATAATCTCAGCCGTGTGGATACAGCTCACCGAGTTACGCGTCCTTTCAAGGTGAAGGATATTCTCAGCGTGGTGCCGCGTGCGGGATATCGCGGCACCTGGTACTCTGATTCTGAACTCGATGGCGATGTGATACGTCACTCTGCCGATCTGGGGGTTGAGCTGTCGTTGCGCGGTGTCGCGGAACTGGAGAGTGGCCGCCGCCATATTATAGAGCCCTACCTGGATTACAGCTATCAGCCGGTTACCTATGATGGCGATGATGAAGATGGACGCATCTATGCTTTTGACCGCTTTGACCGCTCAATCGCATGGATGGACCAGTTCGGCATGGATGGTGCCTGGCTGCCCTATGACTGGCACGGTGTGCGTCCGGGTATCCGCAGTATCTGGCAGGAACGTGATCAGCACAATGTAATGCGCAATGTTTTCCTGCTCGATGCCTATACAGCGGTTCAGGCCGACTCCGAAGGACCGCTTGACCAGGAAGGTCTGCGCATGGCGGGAACAAAAGCCGCATGGACCCCTTCAGAGGATGTGTATGTCAAAGCGCAGACTGAGTACGATACCGAGGAGGATGCCTTTGCTTATGTTAATTTCAGCACCTTTTATCAGCTGACGAAAGCCGTGCGGCTGGGCGGAGGATATATCGGACGCGACCACGAAATCTATGACTATGCGCCGTCTCCTGTTGAGCAGTGGAACCAGGTGAATGAGAATCTTGCCTACGGCGGATTCACCCATGAGATCAACGATACCTGGACCTACAGCTTCTATACCCGTTATGATCTTCGTCGTAATGATCTTGATGAAGTCGGCGGTTATATCCAGTACAGCCTCGACTGCCTGGTGTTTCAGCTGCGCACAGCCTATATCAACAGTTTCGACCGTGTCGATGGATTCAGTAAACGCGATGATGATTACAGGGTTGCTCTGACTATGTGGTTCAGGGCGGAGAACCGGGAAGCAGATGACAATTGGCTGACCTGGTAAAAACTGTTTGCGTCATTCTGAAAATATATGTTATTCTTCGGATTGTTTGAGAGACTGTTCGGCTTTATCCGGGCTTTTGCTCAGATCAAGTGGCTGCGCAGATGCAGGTCGGGTTACCGACCCGGAGCAACGATAAACTTAACCCGTCCGGATCTGAATTATGTCTGTGATAAAACTTGAAAATGTTGAAAAATCCTTTGGTAATGTCAAAGCGGTTGACGACCTTTCCTTTACCGTGAAAAAAGGCGAAATCACCGGTTTTCTCGGCGCTAACGGAGCTGGCAAGACAACGACAATAAAGATGCTGTTGGGGTTCATCAGGCCCGATGCTGGCAGGGTTCTTGTGAGTGGGGCTGATCCCTTACTTTCAAGCACACGTAAAAATATAGGCTATATGCCTGAGACAGCCTGGTATTACCCCTGGCTTAAAGTGTATGAGCTTCTGAATTTCTATGGCGGTCTCTGCGGAATGTCACGTAAGGAAACAGTCCTGCGCTCCCGCGAACTGATTGAGCGCGTGGGTCTTAAAGGAGCCGATAACCGCCTTCTCAAAACTTTTTCCAAAGGGATGCTCCAGCGTGTGGGTATTGCCCAGGCCCTGCTGCATGATCCGGCTGTCTATATTCTGGATGAGCCGTTTACCGGCCTGGATCCCCTCGCACGCATTCAGTTCCGTGATCTTCTGGGTGAGTTGAAAGAAAAAGGCAAAACAATACTCTTTTCTTCACATGAACTCTCCGAGGCTGAACTCATCTGTGATAATGTTGTTATTATGAAGAAAGGACAGGCTGTTTGGAGCGGCTCTAGAACACAGGTCGCCGGGGACGGAACCCAGAACCTGGAACGTGTTTTTCTCGATATTATCGGTGATGACGATAAACAGAAGGAGACCGCTGTATGAAAACTGTGCTTCTTCAGATAAGAGCTTTAACCGGAGTTTCGACTCTGGAATTATATCGACGCAAAGATCTTATTGTTGTTTTTATCCTGGGGGCGGTGTTGCTCCTGCCAGCCGCTTTTGTGTCACCTTTCGGATTGCAGGGCGCCAGCACATATTTCAACGAGATCTCACTTAATATGGTCTGGCTCTTTTCAATCTTTATTGCGTTGGGTGTTTCTTCACGCTCATTTCCGCAGGAGTTTGAAAAACGCACTATCTATCCTCTGCTGGCAAAGCCTGCCTCTCGCGGGGTAATTCTCTTCGGCCGCTATCTGGGAGCCCTGTCTGCGGCGCTTTCCGCTTTCTGCATCTTTTTCCTTGTGTATGTTGTGCTTTGCGGATTGAAACAGGGTATCTGGTTTTCCACAGTTCTTGTGCAGGCATTTCTTCTGCAGGCGGCAATGCTGATGGTTGTCACTGCGGTCGGTATGACCGGCTCACTGCTGCTCACAACATCAGCCAATGCAACCCTGGTTGCGCTGATTGTTTTTGGAATGCTGTTTTTCGGGGCCAGGCTGCCCGAGTTAGCCGCTGCTGAGAATACTCCTGTAAAAATGTTTATTTATGTGATTTACGGGTTTGCACCTCACATTGAGTTCTTTGACATGCGTCAGCGCCTCATACACAGCTGGCCAGCTGTCAGCTGGGGTGTCTGTGCAGTTGTGATTGCCTATGCGGCATTCTATTCGGCCGCATCTCTGTTTGTCGCGACTCTTCTTCTGAAACGTAAAAAATTGTAAATGCCATGAAAACAATATTGCGTCAGTCAGCAGGCTCTGTCCGTATGGATGTTCTGAAAGGGTTGACAGCCTTTGCATGTGCGGCTGTTATGCAGGCAATGCTCTCAGACGGCAGAGTGCAAATGCCGCAGAAACGGGGTAATTCGCTTTTATCCCTTATATCCGAAGACACTCGTATGGTGCTTAGCTCCGCAATGGTTAAAAAGACCGATGATTATTTTCACGGCGGTGTTACAGCAGAGGGCTGCACCCTTGAACACCATGCAAAGGAAAGATTGCAGGAAGGGGAACATCATCATCACAAACATGATCATGAAGATCTGAATCATAGCCGGAATTTTCTGCGGGAACCCTTTTTCTGGATAAACTCACAGATACACGCGCAGGAACATCGTCATCTGGAGAAGGAACGTTCTGTGGAACTGCTTCCCTGGTTTTCGGCCGCGGTTGCCGCTTCGCCGCATAATATTCAGGCCTACGAAATCGGTTCCTATGTCCTTAACCGGATGACAGATAAACCCGAACTGTCTATCAAGTTTCTCAAACAGGGAATAGAGAAAAATCCGGAAAACGTTTCCCTGGAATTATCTCTGGCTGAAATTTATTTCAACACGCTGAAAGACAGAAAAACGGCCACTGTTCATCTGAACCGCGCTCTTCGGAAAAGTCTGGCGAAAAAAGGGGAACTGACGGAAGATGATCGTTTTATGCGCCTGCAGATATATCATTACCTCGGTGTTATTGCCAGAGACAATCATGATGTTGAAAAGCTGAAACGGCTTTACACAGAAGCCAGCGTAATTAATCCGCATCAGTCCTTTCTCTTCGACAATGTCCGGCGCTGACCGGCCTGTGTCCATCATTTCGCCGAACACTTCTTTTGCGATCTTCGTGCTTATCACGTCAGTGTCGATCAGCTTTAT
>JAWOEI010000077.1:0-18581 GCA_046482825.1 Kiritimatiellia bacterium | reverse complement strand
TCTTCTGGGAGTTAATGCCCCGGAACAGCGTATTCTGCCGGATGATTTCGAGTGGTCAGATGCCGGAGCATTGCATGAAGGCCTGCAGCAGTTGACGGCTGCTCTGCGTCCATGGACAATTGATTTTCATGTAGCCCAGAACGACGGAACTGTGCATGGTTCAGGAAGCCACGATAAAACCGGACGCCATTGTCTGGCCACCGATCCGGACGGGAAACTTGATATAGCCCGCGATTCCGGCTACTGGCTGCGTGATGAACATGGAGAGCTTACTAAAAAAATACAGCACCTGTGCTGGGATGGCTGTATGTTTCCCAATGAGGTGATGCTGAAGCAGGAAACCTGGAACGATATTCTCGCCGCTATGATCAGTGTGCGCGATGCTCACGGCTGGAGCTGAAAGCGGCTCTGGTCTTTCTGTTCTGCGGAATTTTGCCATTCTGCTGAGTGCTGTGCCGCCGTTTTTATCGGAGCAGCACAGCACTCATTGCCTGTTGCTTTCCTTCGGTATCAGGCCCGATCCGGAACTCCGCCCGCATCGAGTGGTTGCGCTGGGTTGGTTTTTGTCCGGTTTCATCTGAAATTAATTAGTCAATATTTTTGACTTCGGTACGCTATCTGCGATAATAGGTTGTAATTTCTTCAGAACAACAGAGTTTTTCCATGCGAAGATGTGATGAGTTATATGTGGCATTCATAGTATTTATGGGTTAACATAAGAGTTTGCCGAATAACAAAAAAGGTGGTTATTTCATGTCCGATCAATCGGATGCTTTTGCAACATTAATCCTGAAAAGAACCGGTCTTTTTACCGATTTTCAAATATCACAGATTATTTCCGCCGAGGATACCGATGGTGTCGGGATAGCAGGAACGGTCAAGCGTCTGGGAATGGTTCGTGAAGATGATTTTCTCAGAAAAATCGGTGAAGTTCTGGGGTTCACCTATACTGATCTTTCCGATGTGCGCCCTACGGATGAAGCCATTACATCGCTGCCTGCCCGTGCTGTATATCAGTACCATGCTCTGCCTGTGAGTGTGGAGAACGGGACGCTTAATGTCGTGGCAGGCGATCCGTTCAACACGAGTATGGCTGATGGTCTGCGGCTGGCTGCCAAGTGTCCGGTTGAAGTTTCGCTCAGCACCTACGATGAAATCGATAAGGCTATCCGCAAATACTATGGTGTGGGTGCCGACGCCATCGAGAAAATGATAGAGGATGACCGCTATTCAGTGGATGCGGATCTTGATTCGATTTCAAAGATCGATGTCAATGAAATCGGAGCGGAAGCCTCTATTGTCCGTTTCGTCAATCAGATCATCTCCGAAGCCGACCGCCAGGGGGCCACTGATATTCATGTGGAACCGATGGAGGATGAACTGCGTATACGCTACAGAATTGACGGTATGCTGCATAAAGTGGATGTGCCGCCTCAACTGAATCGGCTTAAGGCTGCTATCATCTCCAGACTCAAGGTTATGGCCAATCTGGATATCGCTGAAAAACGTCTGCCTATGGATGGACGCATCGGCATCAGGCTGAATAATGAAGATATCGATATCCGTGTTTCCACTATGCCGACCGCCTACGGCGAGTCGATTTCGCTTCGTCTGCTGCAGAAAGCCGGCAATTTCGTCAAATTGCAGGATCTGGGTTTCAACGAATTTGATTACAACAATGTTGTAAAGCTGATCAACCGTCCCAACGGCATTTTTCTTGTCACAGGGCCCACCGGTTCCGGTAAGTCAACCTCGCTGTACGCATTTCTGCATGAGATCAACAGAATGCAGGTGCGTATCCTTACTGCGGAAGATCCTATCGAGTATGAGATGGCTGGCATAAACCAGGTGTTGGTGCGGTCGGATATCGGCCTCACATTTGCACGTGCTCTGCGTGCTTTCCTGCGTCAGGATCCGGATATCATAATGGTAGGGGAAATCCGTGACGGTGAAACCGCTGAGATCGCCATTAACGCTTCGCTTACCGGGCACCTTGTTTTCAGTACTCTGCATACCAACGACGCTGCAGGATCATTTGCCCGTCTGATTGATATGGGAGCGGAGCCATTTCTCGTAGCTTCGGCGGTTGCCGGAGTGATGGCCCAGCGTCTGGTGCGCCGGCTCTGCCCTGAATGCAAACAGGAAGAGGTGCTGGATGAAAAGCTTTACGATCTGGATTATCCGCCTGCGTCCCGCAGGGTCTGGGTTCCCGACGGTTGCGAGGCCTGCACTGGCACAGGTTATCGCGGGCGTGGAGGACTTTTTGAACTGCTGGTTGTCTCAGAGGAAATAGAGTCTCAGATTATCGCTCGCAAATCTTCGCTGGAAATTCGTGAGCAGGCCGTCAGACAGGGAATGAAAAAGTTGCGTGAAGATGGATGGGTGAAAATTTTTAACGGCATGACCTCAGTGCAGGAGGTTATGCGTGTAACAGAGGATTGCCAGTAGGGGCGTGTTCTGTCTGCCTTTGCCACAGTTCCGGTGAAGGCGGGTGTCTGTCTGCTCACATCCGGAGTGGAAATCTTTCCGCTCTGCATCAGGAAACAGTTTATGCCGCATTTTGAATACAAAGCCAGGGCTAAGGACGGAAAGAGAAAAGAAGGCGGTGTCAGTGCCCCTGACCGCCGGGCCGCATTGATTGAGATAGAGAAGCTGGGTTTGATACCTGTTTCAGTGACTGAAGCGAAAAAGAAAAAAAGCAGTGGCGGGGGTTCGTTCTGGAAACTGCAGATCGGCGGTGCATCTGCTAAAATGAAGCCTCTTGAGGTATTGCTGTTCACTTCGGAACTGAGCGATCTTCTTGAAGCGGGCATGACCCTCGGCGCGGCACTGAACTGTCTCTCCCATCAGGGTGATGAGGAGTCCGCTTCCAGTCGTATCGCCGCTGACCTGTGTAACCGGATTGTCCGCGGAGAGCAACTTTCTGACGCAGTAGCGGCACATCCTGACACATTCCCGCCTCTCTACGCCAATATGATCCGGGCCGGTGAAGCCTCCGGCGCAATGATAGAAGTGTTGCGCCGGCTGGTTGAGCACTATGAGCGTACAGAGAATATGCGTTCACGGATTAAGTCAGCGATGACCTACCCCGTGATTGTTCTGATTTTCGGAATTGTGACGGTTATTTTTGCGATGGTCAAAGTTATACCCCGTTTTACAAAAATTTTCGCCTCGCTGGGTGATTCCCTCCCTCTGCCTACTCAGATTCTTGTGAGCAGCAGTGAGTTTGTAGCCAAATACGGTATTTTTCTGCTGGCAGCCATAGTGTTCGGCGTGGTTATCTTTATGCGTCATATTAAAACCAAAGAAGGACGTTTCTGGTGGGACGGTCTGAAGCTTAAAGCCCCTTTAATTAAAGGCATTGTGGCAGCCGGAACATTTTCAAGCCTGGCATACACCATGAGAACCCTTCTTTCCAACGGTGTCAATGTGTTGCAGGCGCTTAAAATTGCCGAAGAAACCTGCGGCAATGCGGTTATAGCCGATGCCCTCAGAAATGCGCGTGAAAGAGTCAGCGACGGTACAACTATTTCAGGACCGCTGGCCGGAAGCAATGTTTTCCCGAAAATGATGACTGATATGATGGCGGTTGGTGAACAGGCTGGCGATATGCCCCGCTCGCTACAGAATATAGGCAGCCGTTACGAGCGTGAGATGGACAGGAATATCACGGTTTTCACCAATGCCCTGGAACCTATCCTGATTGTGGCTATAGGGGCTGTTGTCGGTTTTGTGGCGATCAGCATTCTTATGGCGGTGTTCAAGGTGACATCCTCGTTGGGCGCCGGGTAGGCACCCCGGCGGAGACGCAATGCGCATGGAGTATGGCGCATAGGACATGGAAAAGAGATCCGGCGGCATTAATTGCGAGCGTTATGCTGTAGTTGATGGAGGTCGGCTTCAGCAGAGGAATAATTTTTTTAAACTCGTCTTTGCGACCACTGAGTGGTCGTGGAAATCGAGAGAAATAAAGGAGAAATGATATGAACAGAAAAGAAAAAAAGATAAGAAAAGCCCGTCGCAGTGGTTTTACGCTGGTCGAGCTTCTGCTTGTTGTGACAATCCTCGGTATTCTGGCCGCTGTTGTCATCCCCAACTTTGTGGGACAGGATGAGGAAGCCCGTATAACCGCTACACGTACCAGCATAGCGTCGATTGCACAGCAGGTGCAGATCTTCGCGATGAGCCACAACGGAAAACTGCCGGATACACTGGATGAGCTGACAGTCGGCACTGATGAAAAACCCCCGCTGCTTGAACCGGACTCTCTGAATGATTCCTGGGGCGAACTTTTCACCTACTCGAAAAAAGGGAAGAGGTTCACAATCACATCCGCAGGTCCTGATATGGAAATGGGCACCGAGGATGACATTACAAACTGAAGCTGCCTCGCTGAGTGAGACTGCGCCGGAATTATGCGATATAAACGTAAAGCTTTTACCCTGGTGGAACTTCTCCTGGTGATTTCCATCATCGGAATCATGGCCTTTGTTGTGGGCCCGTCGGTTTTTACCGGGTCAGATCTGATGCGTCTGAAAACGGCTTCCCGCGGTGTTGTTCAGCTTTCCCGCTACTCCAAGACAATGGCCCTGTTGCACCAGACACCGGTGGATCTTGTCTTTTCCTCTGACGGCAAGATAAGGGTGAAGAAAGCAGGGCATAGCGGAGATTCGCTGGTTTCCGCGGATTCTTTCTCTGAAACAAACAGGCTTGATTCCGCGGAACCGGAACCGGAAGAGATTGAGACGCCCGGCATAATCGGGGAGAACGAAAGCGATGATTCTGCTGGCGAAGAATATGTGATGGCGGACCTAGAGCTGGAGAAAGAGTATGAACAGGTTTCATTCCGCTTCGAAGGCTACACCGATTCGATTGACGGCAGCAGTGAGCTGGATCATTCGTTTTCCGCGACATCACCTGATGATGCTGCGGAAGAAGCTGTCACAACCTTTACCATACATTACCGAAGCAACGGCACATGCCGTCCGCACCGTATCCGCATTATCGCCGGAGAGAATGAGATGGAATACCGCATTGTTTCGGTTAACGTACTCGGACGTGCCGAGGTTGAAAAGGGGGATGAATGGTGAAACAGGACGGTTTTACTCTGATAGAGATTCTTTTCGCCACTATGATACTTTCCTTCGGGCTGATGACCCTGATGACCAGTATGGGAAACTGTGCTGTGATGATGACCCTTTCCCGTGAATACCAGCAGGCGCAATATGTTTTCAGCCTGGGTGAATTGAAATATCCCGTTGAAGAGAGTGACGATGTTGAAGAGGATCTGGTGGTCGATCCTGATACCGAGCTGGTTGAGGGGTACACCTTTGAACGTATGGTTGACGAAAAGGAACTTGATACAAACGAGGTGGATGACAATCTCTATGTTGTGCGTACCCGTGTTTCATGGGGTGATGGCGAGGAACAGTTTGAAGAACTGGTACGATACGTGCGCCAGATGGATTAGAACAAGGGGCATGTGCCGGGAATCAGGGCTGACTGCCTGACCGGCAGCAATGCGGAATTTAATGATAATGATTAAATGTATAAGACAAAGTGCTTTCACACTGATTGAAATGGTAATGGCCATCATGATTCTCTCCATTATGATGCTGCTGTCGTTTTTCTGTTTTAATTCCGTTGTCCAGGCCTGGAATGCCGGTATCGAGGTGTCTGACGCCATGGGACAGGCGGATTACGTCATGGAACAGCTTGTATCCGGACTCCGTTCCGCCTACTATCCCGATGCTGGTACCAAAATTGATGACTACGGTTTCCAGCTGTATGACAACGGCGAAGAGGAGGATGCCAGGGATTCCATCAGCTGGGTTAAGCTGGGTAACGCCTTGGTGGGAGAGGATTGCGGTTTTGCGGAGTCGCCCCACCGTGTTTCAGTTTCCGTCGGAGGCGAAGATAACGAAAAGGGCCTGCAGGCAAAAGCATGGCGTGTGGATCTGCAGCTCGATGAATTTGATCCGGCGGAAGATACCGTGCCTGTCGGTCTTTCACCCCGTGTGATTGCCTTTAACTGCCGGGTGCTCGATAAAGACCAGCCGGAAAAGAATGATGAACCCAACTGGCAGGATGAATGGTCCTCTTCCAACAGCATCCCCAAGGCGGTGGAATTGTCCCTTTATATGGAGCCGTCTGAAAATGCGGAGGATGATGACCCGATCGAAGTGAAGCGTATTGTCAGGATTCCGCTCTGGGATATTTCGCAGAATCCGAGGGAGAAAAACAGTGCTGGCGGCGGGTCGGATACCGGAACAAGACCGCCCCAAAGCGGTGTGATCAGGGAAAACAGACCGCCGCAGAACAGAGGCACTCCGGAAAGCGGTGCCGATGCAGGGGGGGATAGCAACCGGGTTCGTCCGCCACGAGGTGGCCGTACACCCCCGGCAGGAAGATCTGAGCGCGGCAGGCGGACTCCTGTGCCTGCCATGTGATTACAAGCCGGGAATGACATGACAGCAGTTTCCGGCGGGGAGATCAGAATATCAAGGATTTAATGAACAGAAAGAAAGAGACCAATGAAGGTTCGGCCCTGATCATCGCCATCTGGACGATAAGTCTGCTGAGTATTCTGGTGCTTTCATTTGCTCTGGACGCCATGATTGAGGGGCGTATCAGCACGTATATCAGACAGCGCAGGAGAGTGGATTATCTTACGCAGTCCGGTGTGGCAATCGCTGAGATGCTGCTGGAAAAGAAAAACAATGTCAGCAGTGCATCGGGTGCCGATGAAAAGGAGGATCGCTGGAAGCAGCCGGCACTGTGTATCAAACGCGGCGAGAGTGCGGTTGTCGAAGAACCCATAGAAGAGGGCGTTGTGCGTGTGGAGATCATTCCTGAAGAGGCCCGCTGGAATGTCAACTTGCTGGTGGGTTCCCGGTATGACGAGGTGTGGGAACGCATATTTGAGAAGGCTGGCATACCCCAGGAATATTTTTCAGAGCTGATTGACTGCTGGAACGACTGGGTCGATAAAGACAGCCTCCCCTCTTCGGATGGGGCTGAAGACGATTATTATGAAACTCTGGATCCCCCTTATAAGGCGAGGAACCGGCAGATTGACACTGTTGATGAGATGCTCTTGATAAAAAACTTCGGTGATGCGGTTCTCAATGGCGGTATCATGAACCCTGAGGAGGAGAATGAAGAGTTGCAAATCAATGTCAGGGGAATTAAGGAATTGTTTACAACCTACGGTGATGGTAAAATAAACGTCAATTCCGCTCCTATGGAAGTTTTAGTGACTATACCCGGGATTGATGAGATAACCGCCGGTGCCATTATTGAGGAGAGAAAAGGCCTGAATGCAGGGATGTCCAGCCTAGGCCGGACTTCGTCAGGCAGGTCATCCTCGACGGTTGCCGGATCCGGTATCACGGGAACAGACGATGAGGATTACTCTTTCAAATCACCGGGTGATTTCATGTCGCGCATCCCCGGTCTGGATACAGGTGTGTCACAGTATATAGACACACAGGCGAAGACGTTCAGACTTGTTATCGAGGGACGAGCTGCCGGGATTTCCCACAGGATACAGGCAATTGCGGAGTTTGACGGAAAACGGGTCCGATACCTCAAGTGGCGGGAGGATCCATGATACAGGCATGTGAAATACGGAACGAAATATCCGGATAAAAGAGTTTTATGGCAAGATCTGAAATTATAGCCCTGATGATGGACGGGGAGAATCTGCGCGGAGTACGCTATGTTCCGAAAGGTTCATCCGGTCTTTCCCGTGCCGGCGGCGGAGTCTGGCCGATTACAGAGGCTTCTGTTGAGGGTATGGGGGATATTGCCCCGGATGAGATCCCGGAAGACGAGGATTCACCTCTGCTGAAAGCGCTGAAGCTTGTCCATCACGATTTGGGAGGCAGGGATGTTGTCGTTGCTTTTCCTCTTTCCTCTCTGCTTCTGCGTATCCTTAAAATGCCCATAGAGATGCGCGATGATCTGGCTGATGCCGTTGTCCTGCAGATGGATAAAATTTCGCCTTTTGATGACGGTGAATACTCAACAGGGTTTGAGGTGCTGAGTGAAGACGAGGAAAATGTATGGGTGCTGGCCGCGGCTATGTCAAACGCTGTATTCAATGAAATCAACGAGCCGCTGCAGAAGGTCGGCTGGCGTGTTGTCCGTTCTGATATCGCTTTGCTGGGATGGCTGCGTGTGTTATGCGGACCGTTCAAACTGAACGGTCCCGGGCGGCGGATTGTGTTGTCGCGTTTCAGGAATGACTGGGCTTTAATGGTCATGAATCACGGCACACTTGTGATGGCCCGTTCATTCGGATGTGTCAGGGATTATGATGCTCTTGTCAGGGAACTGACCCTTTCTATGATGAATGTGGAGGTAGAGGCCGGTCCGCTGTCAGTCGTTGAAATCCTGGTTGTGGCGGAAGAACGTCCGGAGCAGGCGCTTTTCGATAAACTGAGCGATCTTTTCAGTGTGGAACCTGAATACCGGGCGTTCCCTTCTATGGAAGGTGGTGTTGAAGGTGTTGCTCTGCGCAGCTATGAACAGGATGTTGTGGATTTGACTCCTGATTTTTGGCATGCGCAGTTGAAAGAGAATGCAATCCGCAAAAAGGTTGTGGTTGCGGTTTCAGCTGCCTGTGCTGTGTGGGTGTTGCTGATGGCCGGACTTTTTTCCGGTCCGCTGGTTTATCAGCATCTGGCAAAACGGGTGCAGGCAAAGAGCAGAGGCCATTACCGGGAATACAAAGCGGTTTCAGATACACGCAAAAGAGTAGAGCTGATTCTTTCATATACCGACAGGCAGTATTCGCCCCTGGAGATTATGCGGGTGGTTTCGTCCTATCTGCCTCAGGGCATAATCCTTACCGCATTCAATTACAAGAGACAGGACGGAGTCAGAATATCCGGCGAAGCTGATCAGCCGACGCTTGTTTATGAATTCAAAAACGCGGTCACAGCGGATGAACTTTTCGATACGGTTAATCTGGATGGACCTTCAGCCAGCAGAGGAAAGCATAAATTTGAAGTGCATGCCGAATTCAGGGGAGGTGTTGAAGAATGAGTGCCGTATCTCCCAAAGAAAAGAATATGCTGATGATCATTGTTGTGCTCATCCTTTACTCGATTGCCGCGCTACTTTACCGCAAACAGAAGAATGAGTGGGAGAAAAACAGACGGATTTATAATAATGCCCTGGAAAAGTACAATGAGGAGTGTGCCCTGATCGAAGCGAAAGATGAATGGGATCTTAAGTATGAAACTATGTGCGCTCTGATGCCGGTTTTTCCCTATGACAGAGATGTTGATACACACTGGCTGAATATCATGGATACCGTTGCATCGGAAAACAACCTCGTGATTTCCCGCCGCCAGACCGGCAGCGAGGAAGAGGTGGGAGATGTCTATGAAATCCCGCTCGAGTGTAAAAACTGGGAGGGGACTCTTGAATCGCTGGTTGGTTTTCTTTACGGGCTGCGTAAGCAGGGTGCCATGCTCGATGTGCGGCAGATATATGTGAAGCATTCGTCAAAACCCGGCTATCTGAGAGGGACATTTTCGCTCTACTGCGCTTATATGCGCGGTGATGTGGTTGAAGAACCGACTGCTGAACAGTTTTCCGCTGAAAAAGAGGCCTCTTCTATATCGGAAGAGAAGACTGAGACTGATAAACAGAAGACCGAGCTTGATAAGCCGCAATCGGAAGCTACTGGCAGGGATGCATCCCTGGTTTTACCGCAGGAGCCAGCCGGGAACATGGCTGTTCCCGGGGCGCCGAAGCAGCAGAAAAAAACTTTACGGACTGAAAAACTTAAAAAAAACGGTCGTTCGCGTAGCCCCCTGTCTGCCGATGAGGAAACTGCTGCGGTTGAAGCGGCGCTGGAGATCCTGAGAAAGAAAGCTGAATAGCCAACAGATAATTTTCTGGTTTGAGGAATAAAGTTATGAAAAAGATTCGTGAATATTTGATTACAGCAGGTGTCAGCCTGATCCTGGTTTTAAGTGTCTGCCTGGCCAGAGCTCAGACACCGGATGTGCCGCCGCGGACCGCAGACGCAGATGATGCCGCCGCTGGGCGTGAAAAGCCTGCTGATGACGCTGAAGCTGCCCGTAAGGCGGCGATAAGAGATCGGATACTGCGTGCCCGTGAAAACAGGACGGTCGATGAGCGCAGCCGCAACCGTGCCGCAGCCGAGGCTGCCGCTCAGCCTGCTCCCGCATCAAACTCTTCGCTCACGCCTTCAACTCCGGGCGTGCGTACAATCAGTCCTTCTTCCGGCAGCCTGTCTAAGGATGCCGCGTCTTCAATGATATCCCCGTCCGGCAATGCAGACGCATCCGGCGGCAAAAATGCGACACCTTCTTTGAAATTTGACAATACCGCTTCGGACATTGTCCTGATGGCATACGCTGAACAGACGGGAAAAACCCTTTTGATTGCGCCGGATGTTCCCAAGGCTAATATTACATTGCGCAGTCAGCCCGGTGTGGCTCTGACCGCCGAAGAATATGTTGAGGCCATAGAGGTGGTTCTGAGTATGAACGGCATAGTATTGGAGCCCTTCGGTGATAAATTCGTCAAGGTGCTGGCACGTAAAACCGTACGTACCGACGGCATTGAGATACTGATGACTCCGCCTGAAGACGGACATCCTGAAAAAACCCGTATCATCAGCCAGATGATACAGCTGAATAACATCACAATAGATGAGGCCAAAACTGCTATAGAAGGTTTCAAGAAGCCCGATGGTATGATTCAGACATTTGAACGTACCAATAGCCTCCTGGTAACCGATACTCAGGAGAACATCAACCGTATGCTGGAGATCATCAAATTTATCGATCAGCCCATACCGGTGACAGAGGAGGTTTTCACCCGCAGAATCAATTTCGCCAAGGCTGAGGATATCAAAAAACGCCTGGAGGAGATCGTGGCGGAATCGCAGCAGGCCGCTAGCAGCAAAGCCGAGGTGAAAGCCAAGTCTTCCGGCAAGCCGGGCATAACTAAAACAAAAAGTTCAGACTCATCCATATCCGCTCGCCTGGCGGCATTGCGCAGACGTCGCGGGGAACCGGAAACTCCTCAGCCTGACACCTCACCGAATGCCGCTATCGACGCCATGATAAGCGATGCCGATCGCGGTATGATACGCGGCAAAGTGCAGATTATGGCCGATGAACGTACTAATCAGCTTATTGTCATCACCCGCAAAGACAACATGGATTTCTTTGAAAAAATCATCAATGTGCTCGATATCGAAACATCTCCGGATGTGAAGGTTGATGTCATGCGGCTTGAGTATGCTGATGCCGAGGAGGTTTCCAGCATGCTGAATGACCTCATAGGTAATGCATCCAACAAGAAGGATGATTCAAAATCCGCTTCTTCCTCGTCCGATTCCTCGGCAACCAAGAGCACATCTCTTTCTCAGATGGTTAAAGCCCGTCAGGACAGCACTTCCTCTTCCTCCTCCTCCTCCTCCTCTACTCCCGGAAAAAGTAAGCTCGGTGAACTCAGCAAGGATAACATTAAGATTCTCTCCGACAAACGTACCAACGCTATCGTTATGATGGGCAGTCCGGGCGATCTGGCGGCTGTGACGGAGATAATTAGAAACATGGATATCAAACTTTCACAGGTGCTGATAGAAACGGTTGTGCTCGAGGTTTCGCTCAAGGATTCCATTACAACCGGTATTAACTGGGTGCGTCGCATCAATGACAGCAAAGACTTCCGCTATACTTTTGGCGGCGGCGGGACTTCTTCTGCCGGTACTTCCACACTCTTCGGACAGACGGAAACAGAAGAGACCGTCACCGAGGTTAATGAGGACGGTGATGATGAAGATGTGACCGTTACAAAAACTGTTGATGATTTGGCCGGAACCTATCTCGAAAGCATGTCCAATCCTGTCAACGGTCTGGAGTATTTCATGACACTCAAGAACCTGCGTCTGGATGCGGTGATCAGCGCAGCCCAGAACGATTCGCGCTCCCGTGTTCTGAGTTCTCCTGTTCTTCTGACTGTGGATAACAAGGAGGCCTCCATAGAGGCCACCGAACTCCTCTATATGTATAAGGGCATGCGTTATATGGGAGCCAGTTACGGAGGCAATACATCATCTTATGAACCCGATATCGAACAGAGGGATGTCGGTCTGACGGTTAAAGTCACTCCGCGTATCAATCCTAACGGGAATGTCATTCTGACAATAGAGGAAACCTTTGAGAATCAGGCCGGTTATCAGGTTATAGACGGTGAAAACTGGCCGACGATCACCACCCGCAAGCTCAGCGCGGATGTTTCGGTCGGCGATGGTGAAACCGTGGTTCTCGGCGGCCTGGTCCAGAATAACAAAAGCGATTCCGAGGGTGGTATCCCCTACCTGAAAGATATCCCGTATATAGGCAAGTATATATTCGGTTCAACGAAAAAGGAGAATAACCGTTCGGAAATGCTTGTATTCCTGACTCCCTATGTGATTGATAGCGACGAAGATATGCGCAAGGAGGCCCGTCGCCGCAAGGACTATCTGGATGCGACTGATGTATGGACCAAAGGCTGGTCGGATTCCGATTTGGCTGATCCTGTGCCTGTGGATGAGATGAAAACACGCCTGGCACGTAAAAAGGCGCTGGAACAGCGTTGGAAGAAGTACGCCTCTGAACTGGAGGAACATAAAGAGACGGATGCCAACCTTGTACGTGAACGTGAAAAGGCTCTGCGAATTCTTCGTGGTGACAGCTCGACAACCAATGAGGTTTTGCCTTCTGCCGGCATCATGAAGGTTGAGGAAATCACTGGGCCCGGGCCGACAGAGGATGAGCCTCTTCCGGAGGATGAAGTTCCCGAACCGCAGAGACCGGAAATCGAAACCGGAAAACGCCCCTGGTGGAAACTGTTCTGATCGCATAGCGCCTAGCACAGAGTGTATGGCGTGTGTAGAGAGTTGAATTTTATTTTCACCATGCTTTAGTCGCTATAAAATCAACTCCTGTCGCAAAAAACAAGAAACTCAGGAGACCATTTGCATATCACAGAGGCTCAGTTTGGTTCCCTGCCTGTCGGCAGACAGGCGGCTCCGCTGGTTTAGGGTTTATGTGTTCAGTACGTAAATTGCTACTGCATACGCAAACGGAATTTCCGGTTTTTTCGTAAAAATCCAAACAGCGCTGTTGACATTACTGTGTGAATAGGTTATATTTGCAGACCAATTTTTTGAAGAGGAAAGACAGATATGAAGTCATTCAGACCCCGAAGCTCAGATGAAGCCCGCAAATGGCATGTTGTAGATGCCGCAGACAGGCCGCTGGGCCGTTTAGCTGTGGATATTGCCAATGTTTTGCGTGGTAAAAACCGCCCTACGTATGATCCTAGTGTTGACCAGGGCGATTTTGTCGTTGTTATCAATGCGGATAAAATCCGCATGACAGGACGCAAACTTGCGCAGAAAAAGTATGATTACTACTCCGGATGGCGTGGCGGACGCAAGGTTTTTGCTGCCAGAACCATGATGGAGAATCATCCAGACCGTGTTATTATGCAGGCAGTGCGCGGGATGCTGCCCAGAAACCGGATTGCCCGTAAGATGATGACCCGTATCAGGGTTTATCGTGGCGAGGAGCATCCTCATCAGGCTCAGAAGCCCGAGGTTGCGTCGTTTTAATCCATTTCCGGGTATAGGCCGCAGATGGATACTGAACCGCGCTTTACTCAGGTGCCTCTGCACAGCAGAGTTCGGCGGGACACTGAGCCTGTGATCAGTCCGCCAGCGGCGGCATGTTCGCGAAGAGCGGATGTATTGGCAGTCACCCGGTACATAGGGACAAAAATTCTAATTAAGGAAAATTATCATGGTAAAAGAACTTTCAGCGGGAACAGGCCGTCGTAAAACAGCTGTCGCACGTGTCCGCTTGTTTCCCGGCAGCGGAAAGTGGTTTGTCAACGGTGTAGATATCGAGAAGCATATCCCCAGCGAAGCCCTCCGCCAGTACCTTCGTCAGCCACTGGAAATTGCAGGCCTCGAGAATAAGTTCGATGTCAAAATTTCTGTCAAAGGCGGTGGCATCAGCGGCCAGTCCGGTGCGATTCGTCACGGCCTGTCCAGATCGCTGGTGGAATACGATGCCAATCTGCGTGAGACTTTGAAGAAAGCGGGATGTCTCACACGAGATGCGCGCATGAAGGAACGTAAGAAGCCCGGTCAGCCCGGTGCCCGTAAACGTTTCCAGTTTTCCAAACGTTAAACCCTTACGTATCTGCGTATTTGAATATATGCTTACGGACGCCTTTTTGCAGGGCGTCCGTATTTGTGTATGAAAACAGACGGTAATTTGAATAATGAAAGTAATAAAAAAGCTTGTCAGAAATCTGCTGGGAGATAAACCGGCTCGAAAAAAAACGACAAAGAAAAAAAATTCGTCTGACAACAGAAAAACAGCATCAGGAGGCGTGAAGAAACGCGGTTCTGTCTCTGATAAACAATCAGGTTCGTCAAAAGCGAAATCAAAAAAGACTGGCGGCGCCAAGGGCGGTTCCGCTAAAGCCAAACCGCGGGATAACAACAGTACCCGCAGCCGCAGTGCGGATAAATCGTCCGGTAAACGCAAACAGAATTCTTCAAAGTCTTCAAGCCGTCCGGACAGTCGCGGCAAGGGCAGCAGCCGGAAAAATAGCAGCAGGAAGAGCAGCAATAATAGATCTTCCCGTTCCGGCAGACCAGCTGCTGAAGGACGTATCAGCGCCGCAAACAACCGTGTGGCGAAACCTTCGCGTGCCGGAAATGCAGGAAGAAATTCCCGCGGGCAGCGTCCGGGCGGGGGAATCTCAGCCGGGGAGCGTGCGGAACTGCAGGAGGCCCATGCACAATGGTCTCTGGATAAATATCAGGTCAAACCGGCCGAAGGTAAAAAACGTTTTCAGGATTTTGATCTTCCTTCGGAGATTATGCATGCGGTGGCGGATCTCAAGTTTGAATACTGCACGCCTATCCAGGCTTTGAGTCTCGAACATTCCCTGGCTGGCAAGAATGTAGCTGGCAGAGCCCAGACAGGCACAGGGAAAACAGCCGCTTTTCTTATAGCCATATTCGCCCGTTATCTGCGTTCCCCCGAGAAAAAACAGGAGCAGTCCGGATGTCCGCGGGCGCTGGTTATTGCGCCTACACGCGAGCTTGTTATTCAGATTTGCAAGGACGCCTCTTCTATAGGGAAATACTGCGGTCTGCGGACTTTGGCTGTGTACGGCGGAATGGATTATCAGCGACAGAAGGATGAGGTGCTGGCTGAACCCATTGATCTGCTTGTTGCCACCCCGGGTCGCCTTCTCGATTACTGCCGGCGTCGTGTGATAAATCTTTCTCAGGTGGATACTCTGGTCATTGATGAAGCCGACCGTATGCTCGATATGGGTTTTATTCCGGATGTCCGGCTGATTATGAATAAGCTTCCGCGCAAGGATAAACGCTGCACAATGCTTTATAGTGCAACGCTTACAAAGGATGTCATGCGTCTCGCCTCGCAGTGGATGGAGGAGCCTGTCAGTGTGGAGGTCGAATCCGACAGCGTCGCCACCGATACAGTCGAGCAGGTGGTCTATGTGGTAACCGCCAGTGAGAAGTTCACAGTCCTCTACAATCTTCTGCAGAAATATCCGGATCAGCGGATTCTTGTTTTCTGTAACCGCAAAGCGACAACCGAGAGCGTCGTCCGTAAGTTGCGGCGACTCAGAATTCCCTGCGATATGCTCAGCGGTGATGTCAGTCAGAACCGTCGTCTGCGAGTGCTCGAAGATTTCCGATCCGGAAAATCACGTATCGTTATTGCGACGGATGTTGCCGGCCGCGGGATTCATGTGGATGATATTGGTTTTGTTGTGAACTATGATTTTCCGTATGAGGCGGAGGACTATGTTCATCGCATCGGTCGTACCGGACGTGCAGGTCATCAGGGAACCGCTATATCCTTTGCGGATGAAGATGAGTCTTTTATTATTCCTGATATAGAGGAGTACATCAAGGAACCGCTTAAATGTACTCTGCTTATGGGGAATGATCCGCTTATGGCTGATATTCCCAAACCGGAGAGATCACAGCGCAAACCAGTATCCAGACGGAAAACCGAGCCGGTAAAAAAATCTTCAGAAGAAAAACGTGATACCGCTGTCGAACAGGATAAAACGGCGAAGAAAAAAAAGCCCGTAAAGACCGCTGAATCCACAAAATCAGCTGATTCCGCCGGGAAGGGTAAGGATAAAAAAGCGGATCAGCCGGAACGTCCGTCACGAAAGAAATCCGTGCAAAGCGGCGCCAGCAGAAAAACCGCAACTCAGAATCAGGGCAAATCCGTTGCCGGAAAGCCCGCTCCGCGTAAGCCGCGTTTCAGTGATGAATGGGTGCCCGGTCAGTAATTTAGTGTATGCGCAAACTGCAAGCCGCATTCCAGCCGATTAAACCTGGTTACAGCAAAACGGCAGTTGCCGTTTTAAGGTTTAATCATGCAGTCCTCTGAAAAAACGCAGTTTCAAATCCGACATGCTGCCCGTTTGTCCTCATTTTTGCAGTCACGGAACTGTTTCCTGGTTTAAATATTCCATCTGATCTGCTATTATAGATTGAGTAATGACAGTTGTAATTGAGGATTTCTATGAAGAATAATGCATATGCAGTGATTCTTGCTGGCGGCAGTGGAGAACGCTTCTGGCCGCTGAGCACAAAGGCACGTCCCAAGCAGTTTATCTCCCTTTTCAACGGAAGACCCCTTCTTACCCTGGCCCTTGAACGACTTGATGGGGTTATACCGACTGAAAGAATATTTATTATCACCGCCGAAAGACTGGTTGAAGATACGGCTGATGCCGCACGTAACATCCCCCGGACCAATATAATAGGTGAGCCTTGTAAACGCGATACAGGTCCGGCAACAGCCCTTGCCTGTGGTCTGGTCAGGCAGCGCGATCCCGAAGGAATTGTCTGTATTCTGACTGCTGATCAGCTGATGAGCGATGTTGAGACATTCCGGCAGACCCTCCTGGATTCAATAAAAGTGGCCTCGGAAAACGAAGCAATTGTGACAATGGGCATTCAGCCGACTTACGCTGCCACCGGATTCGGTTATGTAAAGGCTGGCCAGCAGCTGGAAACCCGCACAGTTACGCTCTTTAATAAATCCGACGGTTTCGTTGAAAAGCCTGATAAAGAAAAGGCTCTGCATTATATGAACAGCGGTAGGTATTACTGGAATGCCGGGATGTTCATCTGGAGCACCTCGGTGATGAGCAGGGCTCTCAAACAGTATGCACCTGATCTGCACGAACTTTCGGAAATGGTCGAAAGCTACAGCTCCAGTGAAGAGCTGCAGTCTTCCCTCAGCGCTGTTTATTCATCTCTGCGATCGATTTCCATTGATTACGCCGTGATGGAACATGTGGAAAATATTGTCATGGCCCGCGGGTCGTTCGGTTGGGATGATGTCGGATCATGGCCGTCCGTTGCCGGGCACTTCTCCGCTGATATGAACGGCAACGTTGTTATCGGTTCCAGCGAGCAGATTGAGTCAGAAAACAATATTGTTGTTTCGGAAAATCGTCTGACCGCTCTGATAGGCGTGCGCGGCCTCGTGGTTGTGCATTCTGAAAATGCAACCCTTGTCTGCGCGCGCGACCGCGCTGAAAAGGTGAAGAAACTTATACGGCGTATCGAGGCTCGCCCGGATGGTGAGAAATATGTGTAGGATCAGTTGATGTCCGACATGCCGGGATAATGGCTATGCTTTGTAAAATGTAGAAAGTGGAATGTTAGATGTGATTTTGTGTCCCGCCTGCCCTGAGCCTGTCGAAGGGCATCCTGTATCCCGCGATACATATTGTGTTCAGAACTCGATTCTTTATGACGAACAACTCAAACCTCAAACAGCGCCGCTTCAGATTGACTGTCGCCTATGACGGCACAGCCTATTCCGGCTGGCAGGTGCAGCCGGGACGTATGAGCATACAGGAAATGCTGGAAGGGGTGCTTGAGCGGATATGCGGACATAAGGTTAAAGTTCACGGCAGCGGTCGGACTGATGCTGGGGTGCATGCCAGGGGACAGGTGGCATGCCGCTCTTATCAAACTCTACTCCCGCTTTTTCCAGGTCCAGGCCCCTTAAAACGGGCTTTCTTCCCGCCGCCACCAGGATCTCGTCACTCCAAAATGTGCCCTTGTCGGTGCTGGTGACTATCTTGCCCTCCACATCTTCAATCTTCTCTATTTTGGTGCTGTTGTATACCTCGATCCCCTCTTTTTCGAAGATCTCCTTGAGCAGATCTCCTGCCTGCTTATCCCCCGCCGGTACTAGGTGCGGATCCATGTGCGCAAGGGTTACCCGCGAACCGAGCCTGGAGAAGGCCTGAGCCATCTCCGAGCCGATAGCCCCTCCTCCGAGAATCATGAGACTTTCGGGAATCTCCTCCTGCTGAAATATATTTACATTGGTGAGCTTCCGAACCTCTTTGAGCCCGGGGATGGGAGGCACCAATGTAAATATATTTCAGCAGGAGGAGATTCCCGAAAGTCTCATGATTCTCGGAGGAGGGGCTATCGGCTCGGAGATGGC
>JAWOEI010000020.1:0-7654 GCA_046482825.1 Kiritimatiellia bacterium | reverse complement strand
CGCATATATCAGCTCTCTTCAAGTATATTGAGTAGCCTCTCATAGGGTGCGATTTTTTCTTGTTGAACCGGCTCATCAAAACCTCGAAAAAGCACGCTGAAGCGTGTACTACAAACAAAAGAACGTTTGTAGTACACGCTTCAGCGTGCTTTTTCGAGGTTTTGATGAGCCGGTTCAACAAGAAAAAATCGCACCCTATGAGAGGCTACTCAATATACTTGAAGAGAGCTGATATATGCGATATGTTATATATTTAAATACGACCCCTGGTGCTCCTCGACCCCTGGTGCTCCTAAGTTGTGCGATGAACTGTAGAGTTGCTTCTCAGAAGCAATGTTCTCCCTCGCAATGAACCTGTTGAAAGAGCAGCAGGCTCATAGCGCCTGCTGTACCTGGGAGAACACAGAGTAGCGCAATGCAACAAAGATTCGTAAACCTGGAAACGAGAATGAACAACGAAGAAAAGAAGAAGCACGAAGTGTAAACACTTTGATGTCAATCACGAAATCGCTTGCGTTGTATAGCATTTGTGCTATATAGTAGCTGTATTTGGAGGCATGAGATGACAACTACAATACGGATTAAAGATGATCTCAAGAAAGAGTGCGACTTGATTTTTGAGGACTTGGGACTGAGCATGTCCACAGCCATGACTTTGTTTCTCAAGCAGGTTGTGAAAACGCGCGGCATCCCATTCGAACTGAAAGCGCATGTTCCAAACAAGGAAACCCGCAAAACGCTCGATGCCATAATCAGCGGAAAAGAAAAACTGACCGGCCCTTTCGACTCTCCACTCGAGATGATGGAGGAACTGACCCGTGTATAAGCTGGTCTACTCCAGCCGGTTCAAGAAGGATGTCCATCTTGCGTTAAAGCGAGGAAAAGATATGGACAAGTTATTAACCGTCATCAATTTACTAGTTGCGGGCAAACCCCTGCCTGTACGTTATAAAGACTATCCGCTTGCAGGAAACTATTCAGGATTCAGAGATTGCCATATTGAAACTGACTGGATATTGATTTATAGGATTGAACACAGTCAACTGCAGCTTATACTGACGCGCACCGGCACACACTCGGATTTATTCTGAAAACAACACATAGTGTTCATTGCGGTTAATCCGCCTTTTCCCATTCGGGCACTAAAACCTCGTTATATCTTGGGTTTTGCTGAAAGGTCTGCTGGCGAATTGCCCCTATTCACTCTTGACCCCGATGGCCCGCGATCCTCACCGTCGACGGTACGGGAGAGCCTCTGACTGTCGAAGTCCCTCAACCGCAGAACCAGCAGTTTTACAGGGTGACTGTTGATCTGATTCCGTAAGGGCCCACGCGAAAATAACTACGAATCGTTGCGCTTTACAGTCCCGCGCCTGCGGGACTGGACAACAAACATTATTAACGTTCGTTGTTCACACTTCAGTGTGCTTTTAAGATCAAAATATTGCAGCGCATGGGTTAGCATTGTAACCTTGCGCTGATTACCCCGTTTTGGGTATAATTCAAGCAAATATTTTAATTACCGTTTGAGCAAGGATATGACATGATAGCGATTGCAAAAGAAAAAATCAACAAACTGGTTGAAAAACAACCCGACGACAGTTCTTATGATGAAATAATAAGGGAGCTGATATTTGCTCAGATGATTGACCGTGGATTGGAGGATTCAAGCAAAGGACATATAACAAAACATGAAGACTTGAAAAAAGAGATTTCGTCATGGTCGAGTTGAACTGGACTAATGAAGCCAAGTATTGGTTGAGATATATCTATGAATACATTGCGCAGTATGATGTTAATGCCGCGCAAAAAGTCATAGACGGCATTTGCCAAAAGGTTGAACTCTTAGCGATATTTCCGGATATTGGATACAAATATGAAAATCCATCCATTGATAATATTAGAATTCTAGTCTATGGACATTACAGAATCGCGTACCTTGCTGTTAACAAAACACGAATAGATATACTCGCCATTATTCATGGACGGATGGACATAAATAAATACTTTGAAAATTTAAAGTAAACCGGGATACAAAAAAGGGTGCCGGGGTCGGGCGTGTTGGGGTCAAACCTAAAATTTAAAAATAGCGATTGGCGGGTGTTTTTGCTTTCTGATATTCTTTTATCATGGCTAGAAAATTGAGAGTTGAGTTTCCCGGTGCCATCTATCATATTACGCATTGCGGTAATGGGAAAAGGCGAATATTTACGGATGACCATGACCGTGAGAGGTTTCTTTTACGGAAGTTATTCAAGGTTTTAGCTGAGGATGAGGCGTTGAAGAGAGCGGTTGAAAATATCTCAGAAAAGCTGGATAATGAAGGTCGGAAATAACGCAGGAGCCTTATTTTTAAATTTTAGGTTTGACCCCGACTGACCGTAATGTAATTGAGCAATCCTTGTGCGCTTTAGCATCGCAAAGGTCTGATGGCCAGATAATCAGATTGTTTGCCCTGATAGCCGTAGCAGTAATCAGAAGAGTTACAGCAAAACAGGAGATGAGTTTTGATTTCATGTGTTTCCTTTATTAATTGAAAATCAGAATAACCGATAATGATTTTCGACTCCACGCTTTTTTTACAAAAAATCCTCTGCTTGTATTTTTTATGCATGCATTGTAAAGTTTATGCATGCAAGAAGATATGAGAATCGGATTTATCGGTACGGGCATCATGGGTGCTCCCATGGCGGGGCATTTAATGGATGCAGGTTATGCTTTGAACATATTCACCCGCACGCGGTCAAAGGCTGAGGAGTTGCTTTCGCACGGAGCAATTTGGCATGAATCGCCTGCCTCTGTTGCTTCATGTTGCGAGATCATATTCACCATTGTCGGCTATCCCTCGGATGTGGAGGATGTTTATCTCGGAGACAAGGGAATCATCGCAAATATGAAGCCGGGGGGCATCTGTGTCGATATGACCACCTCCAGTCCGGCGTTGGCTGTGCGTATTGCGGAACATGCCGCTGAAAAAAACATCGCTGTTCTGGATGCTCCGGTTTCCGGCGGCGACAAGGGTGCGCAGGCCGGCACTGTTGTGGTTATGCTTGGTGGAGATAAATCAGCTTATGAAAAGGTTAAACCTCTGATAGAGTGTTTCAGCTCCAGTATCACACGCTTCGGAGGACCGGGATGCGGTCAGCACGCAAAGATGTGCAACCAGATTGCCATAGCAGGCGCGGTGCAGGGGGTGGCTGAGGCCGTTGCCTATGCCGAGGCTCAAGGACTGGATGTGGAGCAGCTTGTCTCCTGCATCGGCGGCGGCGCCGCTGGCAGCTGGCAGCTGAAAAACCTTGCTGCCAAGATGTCGTCCGGAGATTATGCACCGGGTTTTATGATCAAACACTTTTTAAAGGATATGAAACTCGCCGATGAAGAAACAGCTGGCACACCGTTAAAACTCGAAACTTTAAAACAGGCTGTCGCCCGTTATGAAGACCTGCAAAAAAAAGGCTTCGCCGATGAGGGAACTCAGGCAGTGTATCGAATTATAAAGAATGAATTATGAAATTCGGAATATCTACAAATTGGAACAGTAAACGCATCGAAAGCGGCAATGCCATTGTCGACGAGGCGCTGGAGTTGGGCTTTGACGCTCTCGAGCTGGGTTACAACCTGACAGAAGAGCAGGCCGGTGAGATTAAAATGCGTGCCGACAATGGCGATATCGCTATCGACAGCGTTCACTGCTACTGTCCAGTGCCAATAGGAGCGCCGCATGGTTATCCCGAGCTCTATCTGCTTGCATCTCTCGACGAAGATGAAAAAGTGATGGCCCGCATCAATATCGAACGCACACTTGAGTTTACCGCGAAAATGGGGGCGCGGGTGATGGTGCTGCACGCTGGACGCATTTTCCTGAATTCATTTTTCAGTAGGATGAGCACTCACACTCTGGCTGATGCCATTGCCGCTGAGGGTGGCAATGACGGTGACCGCTATATGCGACTTCTTGAAAAAGCGCTTAAGCGCCGCAAGGCCCGCGCTGCAAAGTATTTCAACTCTTTCTGTGTAACTCTGGAGGCCCTGCTACCGCGTTTTGAGGAGGCGGGAGTTACGCTCGCGCTTGAAAATTTGCCATCCATTGAGGCTTTTCCTGATATGGCGGAAATGCTGATGCTTAAAGAGCGTTTTGATACACCTGCCCTGGCGTACTGGCATGACATCGGACACGCGCAGGTGCGCGAATTCTTCAGGTGGGAGCGACACACTGAAGTTCTGCAGGCGCTGTTGCCTTTTACTGCTGGCACCCACATTCATGATGCTCAGCCCCTGCTAGACGATCATCTGCCGCCCGGAACAGGGGAAGTGAATTTTAAAGATCTGATAGGCCTTCGTGATCAGAGCATTGTAAAGGTTTTTGAGCCTTCGCCTGATATTCTGCCCGCTGACCTGAAAAAATCTCTCGAATTCATGCGGAAGGTCTGGTCCTGACATTTCACTGTGTTCATAGGACTGCTGTGATCCTGCTGCATTGCTGCGCTGGCTGCACCCGCTGACCTGCCGACTGCCATTGCACTCCCCCGTATTCCAATTGCTCTATTCCTTTCTTTTATGACAGGAGCTGATTTTATAGCGGCTGATTCATAAGGCGATTTTTTTCTTGATGAGTGCAAGAGTTTTTTCCGGACCTTCTGCCGCATATTCAGAGGCTTCCGCTTCTGTCAAAGCAGGCAGTGCTCCCACCGCCGCATAGAATGCGTTTTTATCGGCCGTGGTTTCGAACATGGCCGTCGCCTTCTCCCCGCAATAGGGCATATCGGCATACTTCGCCAGGACTGATTGTCCCACCATGATGTTTGTTCCCTTTGTGAAAACGTCCGCATAATTTTTGAGAACCGGACCGGATATGTCATCCACAAAGGGGAGTCCGCCCTTGTTCATCTCGGTGCCGATATTCACAGGCATGTCGCGTCTGACGGCCGCAGTGATGAATTCATCAAGTTTTTTCTGTTTTAAAGCAGCGGTTTCCGCATCTTTAATATTCCAGTTGCGGTCCGGGATTATATTAACAGCAGCGCACCCCATGCCTGTCATAAGATCCAGGAGCTTTTCGGCGTCCGCCTCTCCACCGCTGGTTCCGTCCAGCCATGCAACAGCAGGGATGGCATGGCACTCTCTGACCCAAGCCGCAAAATCCTTTGCCGCGGGAAATGTTCCGGGCGTCGGCTGTGAGTATCCGATGCCGCCGCGTTTAGCCAGGGCAGCGCGAATCATATCCTCGAATTCAGGAATTACGGAGCTGACAGCTTCAAAATCCTGTTCAGAGCATTTGATCAAAGGCGCCCAGAAAGCGGAGAATTCTTTCTTGTCTTTGAATACCTCGGCAGAACGCGTCCGGTAAGCCCGGACTATATGACGCTCCGTTGCAACTCCCTGGGGAGTGAGGGGCATGACATCTTTTTCATAATCAATGGCGATTTCCGGCAGAACCTTGTTAATCCGGGCGATTAAGGCAAGATTGCGTTCCTGTGCTCCCTGACGCAGGCGGGCCAGAATTTTCCCCGCATGGCTTTCAGGTTCAGGGATGTCGGTGAACCCGCATCCCATTATATAGGTGACACCTGGTTCACCTGGAGAACTTATATCAACATCGCTGAGTTCGGGGATGTACGCCCGTGTTTCCAGATGAACAGCTGAACGCAGAGAGAGGGCCTGTGTTGCGCTGAGAAATTCTTCAAGTCCGTCCAGAACGTCAAAATCGCATAGAGCTGCGGCATAAAGTCCTTTTTCAGCGCAGTTGAAGGCAATGTGGCTGGGCGACCATCCCTTGCTGTTGTATGAAAAGAACGAGTGACAATGCATATTGTACAGAGATCCCGCAGGGGGAAGCTCTGTACTTTCAATCAATTGCCGGAGGGCCTTGTCACGTGTCTGGCGGTTGAAACTGTCGAGTTGGTTTTTGTCGGTCATTTTATATCCCTCATGCGGTTATTGTTTGATTATCCCGGAAACGTAATTATCCATCACATAGCGAAGGATATGCTTTTTCAGACAGCATGTCTTCCGTTATCCGGTGAACTGAATTATGCTGTTTGCGTTTCCGGTTTAATTGCTGTTTATTCTGCTTAAATCAAGCAGATTGTAAATTGCGGGGTGTTTTCTGCGTACTTCTTCCGGTTCAAGTCCGTCAAGTTCGTGCGGGAAAACGATCCATTTATCGGTTTGTTTCACAAAAAAGTCCGGTTTGAGATCCGTTTGGTTCTGTGTTGGTTTCCAGTAAACGGTGGCAAAGCGGATATCAATGTTGTGCCCGGATAATTTTTTCATAACAGCTTTTGCTGTATTGCCTGTATCAAAGATGTCGTCAACAATCAGGACTTTGGAGCCGGGAATAATTGAATTGAAAATCTCATTGCAATTTTCAAAAATAACTTCGGTATTCCTTGATTTTATGCCGGTATAGGACTGGCACTTCAGAATGTGGTGACGCGGACGCAAACCGTGATAATACAGGAATTCATGCACAATCACACCGACAGGTGCGCCGCCGCGCCACAAGGCAATCATATCTTCAGGCTTCCATTCGCTTTGAAGTATCATAGAAGCCAGTTTAAAACTGTCGAGGTTATACTCTTCAGATGATAAATATATTTTTTCAACCATGGATACAAATTCTGTCAGTCAGCTTTTATGCTTTGTTTCTGTTTTACTGTATTATGAACGCGGATGTATGAAAAGTGTTTGTCTATTGTCTCGTCATAAGACCGATATACGCCTCAAGAAGCTGCGGCCCCCAGAAGATCCATATTGTTGCGCCAGCGCAGATGTAGGGGCCGAAAGGTATTCTGCTCTGCATTTTGACGCCGCCGAAAATCATCAGCAGTACTCCGGCTATGCTCCCGAGAAGCGAAGATGAGAACACAGTGAAAAACACGGATTTCCATCCCAGGAAAGCCCCTATAGCTCCCATCAGTTTGACATCACCGAAGCCCATCGCTTCCTTTTTGAAGGCTCTGGTTCCTAGTTCCGCTATGATGAAAAGCAGTCCGAACCCCGTCAGAAGGCCTATGGATGAACTTGCAAGGCCTCTCCACCATACTGTCTGGCCATGCAGAACAGGACAAACCGCACTCAGAACCAGTCCTGCAATCATTCCGCCTAGAGTGACTGAATCAGGGATGATGAAATGCTCAAAGTCCACAAAAGTGCCGAGAATAAATCCGGCCAGTATCAGCCAGTAAATCGGTACTATCGCGAAGTGTGGTATCGGAAGCATGTGCATCTGCGCTGGCATGGCCCATTTCATATATACTGCGAGAAACAGCATAGCTGTCAGCAGTTCAACTAACGTGTATCGGAAAGATATGGGTTTTTTACATTCAGCGCATTTGCCACGCAGGGACAGCCAGCTGAGAACAGGAATATTCAGATACCAGGGAATCATCATGCCGCAGTAAGGACAATGCGATCTCGGTTTGACGACTGATTCATCGCGAGGTATGCGATGTATGCATACATTGAGAAAACTGCCTGTGCAGGCATGCCGATTTCTGCCTCACTCTTTCTGAGGTAGAGTGGTCCCTGCGTTGGGGAGTCTGCCCCGAAACGCCGGTATTGGCTGATTCCAAGCTCAAGAAGAGCCCCTGCCCAGCTGCGGCTTGCAGAAGGATCCGGGGACAGCAGTACTCCCTTGCGCTCTAGCAGGGGA
>JAWOEI010000019.1:0-14403 GCA_046482825.1 Kiritimatiellia bacterium | reverse complement strand
AGGAATAAAGAGAAAAAGGAATCCATCTGATTTTTCGTGTTTTTCGTGTTTTTCGTGGTTAAAACTGCGAAGGCAACTACTGTTTTAAATGCTGCTTTAGTTGCTTTCAATCAACAACTTATGCAAATGGTCTCCTGAGTTTCTTGTTTTTTGCGACAGGAGTTGATTTTATAGCGACTAATGCATTTTTAATGTAGGGCGGGGTCCGTGCATGTCACGCCGTAGTGCCGCTTGCGGTACGAAGGAAGGACCCCGCCGTGTACCAATTCGCAGATGCGCCCGCATGCAGACAGAGAAAGACGCTTGTTTTGACACAACAGCTTAATTATGAGATATTATGACCTGATTTTTCAGGTAATCCCCGGATTCTTCGGGGAATTCTTTTGTATATGGAGGTTACACTATAATGAGATTATCCGATGAAATGCTGTCTTTAACAGCAAACACAATCCGCGGTCTTGCCATAGACGGCGTTCAGACCGCCAATTCAGGCCACCCCGGAGCCCCCATGGGCCTGGCGGACATTGCAACCGTTCTCTGGCTCAAACATCTTACCCATGATCCGTCAGACGCATCCTGGCCCGACCGGGACCGTTTTGTTCTTTCCGGAGGTCATGGATCCATGCTGCTGTACAGCCTGCTGCATCTTTCCGGATATGATTTACCTTACGAAGAACTCAAAAAATTCC
Source organism: Kiritimatiellia bacterium (assembly GCA_046482825.1). Taxonomy (GTDB): domain Bacteria; phylum Verrucomicrobiota; class Kiritimatiellia; order RFP12; family UBA1067; genus M55B167. The sequence continues at coordinate 13,714 of JAWOEI010000019.1, read as the reverse complement.
GCCAGCTCGGCAGCATGACACCCGGTCACCCGGAGTATGGCCACACCAACGGTGTCGAAACAACAACCGGACCTCTGGGGCAGGGAATTGCCAATGCTGTCGGCATGGCCATCGCTGAGCGTATGGCGGCTGCACGATACAACTCCGGAGAAACAGAGCTGATAGGGCATAAAACATGGGTCATGTGCGGTGACGGCGACCTTGAAGAGGGTATCAGCCACGAAACCTGCTCACTGGCCGGGCACCTTAAACTTAACAATCTGGTGCTTTTCTATGACGATAACGACATCACTATTGAAGGCGGAACCGAACTCTCTCTGAGTGATGACACAAAAAAACGTTTTCAAGCATACAACTGGCTGGTCATTGAAATTGACGGACACGACTTCACACAGATTGACCGCGCAATACGCAAAGCCTCAAAATCCAAAGACAAACCGGTATTCATAATCTGCAAAACAACCATAGGCAAAGGCAGCCCGGGCAAAGCAGGTACCAGTGCTGTACATGGAGCACCGCTCGGTGCAGATGAGGTCACAGCCACAAAACGCGCACTCGGTCTTCCTGAAGATCAGAGTTTCTACATCCCTGAAGAAGTCCGCGAGGTATTCAAAAAACGTGCGGCAAAAATGAAACGCGCACACAACAAATGGAAAAAACTTTTCAAGGCATGGAAGCAGGAAAATCCTGAAAAAGCGGACATCTGGGAAAAATGCGCCCGGGATTTCATTCCCGAAGATATTGAAAGCGCCCTGCCTGAATTTGACCCGGAAAAAGCTGTTGCAACCCGCAGCGCCTCGGGAACCGTAATGAATGCCCTTGCCAAGGCTCTTCCCCAGCTGGTCGGAGGTTCCGCTGACCTGGCGCCAAGCACAAAAACCTGGCTCAACGAAATGGGCGAAGTTCTGAACGGCGACTTTTCCGGGCGCAACCTTCACTACGGCATACGTGAACTGGCTATGGCCGCCATAATGAACGGCATACAGATTTACGGGGGCTTCCGTACATTCGGCTCAACCTTTTTTGTTTTCAGCGATTACTGTCGGCCGTCTATGCGCCTCGGCGCAATGATGGGACTGCCTACCATATATGTATATACACACGACAGCTTCTATGTGGGAGAGGACGGTCCCACACACGAACCGGTGGAGCAGCTCGCCGCCCTGCGCTGCATCCCCAATATGACAGTGATACGACCCGCAGACCCGACAGAAACCGGTGCCGCCTGGATAGCCGCACTCAGAAATAAAAAAGGGCCAACCTCCATTCTGCTGACACGCCAGAACATGAAAGTTATTGATCGCAGAGAGTATCCCTCTGCGACAAATCTTGAAAAAGGCGCTTATACTCTATGGCAGAACGGTTGCGGAACCCCGGACCTGCTCATAATTGCATCCGGATCAGAAGTTGAAATCGCGCTTGAAACAGCCCGCAGGCTGGAAGGACGTAATGTCCGCGTTGTCAGTATGCCGAGCTGGGAACTTTTTGAACGTCAGAACCAAGCCTACCGTGAACGCATCATTGATAAAGACTGCGAACGGACTCTTATTATTGAGGCCGGCATCTCATTCGGGTGGGAACGTTACGCGGCACGTCATACCGCCTATATCACAATGGAAACATTCGGATCATCCGGGCCATACAAAAAGCTGGCGGAACACTTTGGATTCACGGTCGAGAATGCGCTTGAAAAAGCCAATGAGCTTTTCAAATACTGAAGTTGCGTTATTTTTAACCCAAAGCTGCTTTCAGACGCCTGCCTGATACAACGTAAAGGCAGGCGTCCTGTTTGTCCCGCCGTATTCCGTTTGCGGCACGAAGACATCTGAGCTGGCCTGCAAAAATTATCAGCACCTCTGCGCAACTGCAGGCTGTGTCCTGCACGCATTCATCTCAGCGGCAATCGCCATTGCGGCGGCACGGGGATCTTCCGCCTGCATTACAGGTCGGCCCACCACGAGATAAGTTGAACCGTCGGCAACTGCTGAGGCTGGTGTAGCCACTCTTTTCTGATCTCCGACATCCGCACCTGCCGGCCGAACACCGGGTGTACACAACAGAGCTTTCTTCCCCAGCACAGTGCGCATTTTGGCAACCTCCATCGGCGAACAGACAATGCCGTCGGCTCCGTTTTTCAAAGCCAGGCGTCCGAGAACTTCGACCTGTTCCTCCGGGGAACGTTTCACTCCGAGATCGTTCAGATCCGACTGGTCCAGCGAAGTCAGCAATGTAACCGCAAGTATTCCGGGAGCTCTCTCCGCACAGGCAGCCGCCGCATCAGCCGCAGCGCGTATCATGGCGGTTCCGCCCGAAGCGTGTATTGTCATCAGATCCACACCTAATTCGGCTCCGGAACGCACCGCACGTCCCACAGTGCGCGGAATATCGTGCAGTTTCAAATCCAGAAAAACTTTTTTACCCCGTCTTTTGACGGCCCGGACGCAGTCCGGGCCTTCTGCACTGAACAGCTCCAGTCCGATTTTGTAAAAACCGACCGCATCCCCCAGACACTCAACAGCCTCTTCAACTTCCTTCGTGGATGAAACATCCAAAGCGACAATCAATTCAGCCATATAAGAAACTCCACTTCGTTATAATAAGCATTCTGCATCTCTGTATCCCCTCTGCTCTGAGCTTGTCAAAGAGCATCCCGACTTACAAAGTGATGTTCACTTGCCAAGTTTACGAGGTAAAATGAAGCGATTTGTTAAAATCATCATCCTTCGGATTTTAACGCGGCATTGACAGCAGAGACAAGTTCTTCTGTGGAGGTAACGCCGACGAACTTCTTAACCACCTTGCCGTCTTTCAGGACAATCAGCGTGGGGATACTGCGGATGCCGAACCGGCTGGCAGTCTGCTTGGCATTATCCACATTGACTTTCGCAACCTCTGCCTTCCCGGCAAGCTGCTCGGCGGCGTCATCCACCAGCGGCAGCTGCGTTCTGCAGGGAGGGCACCAGGTGGCCCAGAAATCGACAAGTACCACTCCGTCGGAGACCGCTGCGTCAAAAGAACTGTCGTCCAGAGAAACCACCAGAGAGCTTTTTGACTCGGTTGTTTCACCTGCACCTCCCGCAGAAAATTTATCACACCCGGTGAGGACGACAGCAAACGCCGTAATTACGGCAGCCAGCAGCTGCTTATACATATTTGTTCTCCTTTCAATTCGAACTGAAACTTTATGAGATCATATCAAAACATTGAAAACATGTCAGTTGCTATTATCTCGTCTGTTTGCAACTGAAAACAGCTTCAACGTCTGACATGTTTGATTCCGCCCTGTTCAAAGGCCTTTTTCAAAGCAGCTACAGAAAACTCATCCAGATCGGCCTGGTTATAAATCTCTCCTATATTCTCGACATAATGAGCATCGGAATTACGCAGGACAGGAAGACCGATACATTTGTCTATCCATTCTTCAAGCACAGCATGTCTGCTTACTTCAACTGCGTCAAAACCTTCATTACCGGTCAGAGATCCAAGCTGGGATATAACACTGAAGTAAGGTCTGTCCACATGGGCTGCAACAAACAGTCCGCCCAGATTATGAATTTTACGCCCGGCATCACCTATCCTGATTGCGGTCGGGGCACTCAGAAACATCTGCTCCATCTCAATCACCTGTTCGTCGGCATCAACCACGATCTGTGATCCGAAAACATCCGGGTCATTGAACATAGGCGGAAGAAAGTCATATACATATTCTGTCATCAGATTCGCCTGCTCCCTCGTATCGAAAACAGCAAGACAGTGAGCTTCCTCCGCTGTTGTAAGTTCCATACCGTAGAGCATCTTCAAACCTGAATTGCGGCAGACCTCCTCCATGGCGGGTGCATTCCGCGAAGAGTTATGATCAGAAAGCATAATTCCGTCAAGTCCCACCTCTTTTGCCCTGCGTCCGATTTCTCTGGGTGAGCTGTCAAGAGCAGCGCAGGGTGAAAGACAGGAGTGTATATGTAGATCAAAATTAAACATAAATCTGCGGATTACGCGAATAAACGCGAATAGAATATTTATTATTAACCCTGTAAATCAGCACTTTAATATTTTGTGTGACTTTGTTTTTAACCTTTTCAACGACTTCAATCATTTCAATATGGCAAAGTCATAACTCGCGTATTTCTTCTCACTTTTTCTTCTGACTCGAACGCATCTGCATCAGAGCACCTTTTTCCAACCATGTATCGCGCAATGACCCTATACGGAATCTCTGCCGGAACTCATCCAGTTTAATCCGCTGTCTCGGAATAATTTTCACATTAAAGGGCTTAGCCGACTCCATACAGAAAAAATTATCGCTGTACACAGCATCCATACCTTCAAGAGAAACCCAAGCCCACATTGCGGGTGTCCGGCTGGTGAGAGTTACAACATAGCTTGTTTCATCGTGTTTACGTATCTCCGCCCGCATTCTAGGCTGCTGCAGCGACAGCTCAAAGGGCTTACAGAAAAGCAGTACATTCCATGATACTCTATTCCCCTGCTGATCTGCAAGATACATCCACATAATGATTTCAGACGGTTCGTGTTTTCTGATCAGATCAGAAACTCTGACCTTGACCGGACGTCCACGCGAAACAGCGGACAGAGAAATCTTTCTTGATCCCTCAAGCACAATGGAACCGTCCATCAACGAAACGCTCCAGCTCAGCTCACCTTTAAAAGATTTGATATTGTCGTTAAATGCGAAAAACACAGCCTGTTTTTTCTCTGCATCATACTGTCCGCAAACCGACAGAGGTGCATAATATCGACGTGTCATGTAGTGCAGAGCTTTCCAGGCGCCGAAATAATCGAGAGAAGAAGGGCTGCAACAAGGCCAGCCGTCATTCAAGCGCCTGAAAATATACCCTGCGCGGCCGATATTATCCATGCGCAGATTCTCCACAGTCCACTTGATATAAAGCGCATGCTGAATCTGACTCAGCCAGAGAGTGGAGTCAAAGCTTGAGGGCATACGGAAATTATCGACAAACCCGTTGTACATATTCCGGATATCTTCTTTGCTGGAGAGATGGAACCTGCTGACGGGATGGCTGATATTGCGTTGACTCTGATTAAGATATCGGGCGATCTCCCGGGGGCCGGGCGCACCGGAGATAACGGGAGTTTTATCTCCGTAATTGATCAATTCCACCTCCGCCGGTTTCTTGTCGATCCACACCGTATGAGAGCTGGACAAGCCTGTCATGGAGGCGGGCCCGGATGATAGCAAAGTGTTTTCCTCAACGTTATACCAGACAACCAGAGAGGGGTGATGTGCCAGCCTATGCAGAGTGCTTTTCATTTCCTTTTCCGGCTGACCGGCTTTTTTCCCAGACGCTGTTACCTCCTGCCAGACACAAACACCATACTCATCGCACAAGTTGTAAAAGCAGTCATTCTCATAAATTCCACATTCACTCACACGAAGCAGGTTGATATTGGCAATAACGGCTGATTTGATCAGATGCGCGTATTCGACTCTGGTCAAACGGGCAACATAAAGATCCGCAGGCACCCATTCGGCTCCTTTCAACAGCAAAGGCTTCCCGTTAATATAAAACCGTTTAACCCGGCGCTCATCAATACATTCCTCCCTCATTTCAAACTTGCGCAGTCCTATGCGCCTTGTGGCATGTTCCAGACAGATACGGCCGTCCAGCACATCCAGAGTCATTTCATAGAGAGGTTGTTCGCCCATTGTCGCAGGCCACCAGAGCTGCGGATTTTTAACCGTCAACTTGATTCTGTTTTTTCCTTTTACGCAGGGTATGCGCAGCTCATTAAGGATGTTTCCCTTATAACAAAGGCGGGCCAGCAGCTCCAGTTTTTCACCCGAAGTGAAGTGTTGCGTCTCAAAAGACACATTCAGTTCCGCTGTATTGGAGTTTTTCAGTTCCGTTGCCACAAAAACATCCGAAATAGAGACACGGGAGCGGGCTCTTAAATAAATATCTCCCCACAAACCGCAACTCTTCTTCTTTGTCAAGGCCGGCTCCGCTGGCGGGTTACGGCACAGGGTATCAGATTTTTTTATAGCGGCGAAATCAACACTGAGAACATTTTTGCCAGGCTTGACCAGATGTTTCACATCAACGTCAAGTGCCAGAAATGGAGTTGAGACCGAAGCAGCTCTGCGGCCGTTCAGAGTTATCCCCGCCGGTGCGGTAACACCGTCAAAATGCAGAAGAACACTCTTATAAGAAGAAAGATCCTCGGCAACAAAAATCTTCTCATAGCGCCAGCCGCTCCGGAGAATTTCATCAGCGGTTTCAAGATTCCTGCCGGCAAAAGGATCCTCTATCACACCGGAGTCCAGCAATGTTCCGTGAATACAGCCAGGCGCATAGGCGGGATAACCCCGCTTTGAACCGGCTTTATATACCAGCCATTCTCCAGTTAAATCAAGATTTCTCATTCAATACACTTCCGATTACAACGATTCAACACCTGCGCACATTGCTTTATACATGAATCAAGTCGTTCAGACAACTGAAAATATCATTGTCAAAGCTTACTTCCATCTGCATAATAGGCGCCGTTTGAAAAAATGAAAACAAGAGGAAAACGTATATGAACAAATGTTTTGCAATAACAGTTCTCGGAATGCTAAGCACATTGGCTGTATCGGGAGATGTTGTTCTTTTCAGGTCGGGAGACAAACTGAGCGGCACAGTGAAAAAAGTCGCTGGCGGCAAAATGATATTTAAATCAGAAGTCGCTGGAAAGCTCACATTAAGCATGGATGACATCCGGACCTTCTCTACCGATGACGAAGTCACCATTGAACAAATGGACGGTTCACAGGTAAAAACAAAAACCACCGCGGCTGAATCCGGCGGAGTAACCCTGATCGCATCCGAAACCACTATGCCTCTGGGAAACATTGCGAAGATCAACCCCGAAAAACCGGCATGGCACGGTGCCATTGTCGCCGGAGCCAATTTGTCACGCGGAAATACGCACAGCGATACAGCCAGCATTGATACCAACACAAGACTGCGCCGTGAAAACGACCGCATTTCATTCGGTGCGGGATATCGTTTTGATAAAAACCGCAAGCAGTCAACCGGTAAGGACCATACCAGCACAGATAACTGGTTTCTCAACGGCCAATATGATTATTTCATGAGCAAAAAACTCTATCTGTACGGCAGCCTGATGTACGAAAAAGACCGTGTAGCCAATCTGGACATGCGAGTGTCTCCCGGTACGGGTTTCGGTTATCAGGTGATCGAAGAAGATACTATGAATTTCAGTACGGAAGCTGGCCTGAACTATGTTTATGAAAAATATTCCGATCCATCGGAAACCCGGGAACATATAGCCATTCGTCTGGCCTATCATCTGGACAAGCAGCTGTGGGAAAACGTGAAGGCCTTTCACAATGTAACATTCCTGCCCAGCACCGAGCGTGCAGACATCTATCTGGTTTACGCTGACGTCGGCGTGCAGACCAAACTCATAGACAACTGGGTTATGGAAGCAAAAGCTGAGCTGGACCACGACTCCAAACCTGCCGAAGGTCTGGACAAAACAGATTACCGTTATATTCTCGGCGTCGGGTACACCTTCTAAAGCAACCGCTTGACATATTACGCTGTATGAAAGAGGGCGGATAAGCGACATCTTTCCGCCTGGAGAAAATCAGTGACACAATTAATTTTTTCTACTCATCTTCGGATGAGTAATCCACTCTTGTTCGTGCCGCTTTTTTCCGGGATTGTCTGCTTTTTTCATCGAGCATCTTCGCCTTCTGGCGTCGTGAACGCCGGCGTTTCTGCCTGCGGATTTTTTCCCTTTTCTGAATTCGCTCGGACAGTTCGGAGTTTTCTTTTTCAAGTATCTTCTCCGCCAGATCACGTCGAGCCAGCCAGCGGTTTTCCTCGCGGGAACGGCTGCGTCCGCATTTTACGGTCAAACGGCTGGGTTCATGGTGAATTCTCACCGTCGAAGCAGTCTTGTTAATTTTCTGTCCACCGCTTCCGGAACCGAGAATAAAGGATTCCGCGATATCCTCCTCATAGAGGGAGGCCTCTTCCATCCTTCTTTTGATTTTTTCAACTGTCTGCGGGCTGATCATTGGGTAAATTCTGAAGTTATGAAGTGCTCGAGTGCACAAGTTAAAATGTATTTTATCCTCTCCGGATCATCTGAAAAAATTGCAAGTTCAGAACCGGCACGCCCTGTGAGGACATCCGCCGCCGGGTCTGCAATTCTACAGGTTAGCTCTGCAGGCCGGACACCCTTAACCTGCGCAACTCGCGCCTTTTCGCACTCACGCATTCGCACGCTATATACGACGCGGAGTGCTGATCCCCAGCAGATGCAGACCTTCACCAAGTACTTTCGCCACCATGGCACAAAGTTTTACGCGGCTGTCACGTATATCGTCTTCAGCCTTGAGCACAGGAGAACTCTGATAAAACCGGCTGTAAAGCTGCGAAAGAGTAAAAAGGTAATCGGCCAGGACATTGGGTTTATAAAGCTCAGCCGCCCGCAGAACTGTTCCGGGGAACTGCATCAGTTTGAGCACCAGTTCACGCTCAACGGGTGTTTCCGGCAGAAGTCTGTTGCCCAGCGGATCGCGATCATCCACTTTATCAGCATATTTATCCAGAAGCGAACAGACCCGCGCATAGGCATATTGCAGATAGGGGCCTGAATTGCCTTCCAGCGCCAAGGCCTTCTCCCAGGTAAAAGTGACAAGTGTCTGCGGATCATGACTCAGATCAGCATACTTTATAGCGCCGATCCCGATTGCCGCCGCCAGGGCTTTCTGCTCATTTTCAGGAATATCCCGTCCGGAACCCCTGATAATCTTCAGTGCGCGGCTTTCGGCTTCGTCCAGCAGGGCCTCCAGTTTAATCACATTTCCCTGGCGGGTGGAGAAAGTACCCTCAGGCAGACGCATCAGGCCGAACCATACGTGCTCCAGATTTGTCTCAATGCCGAGACGCTTACATACAGCGAAGAACTGCTGGAAGTGCAGCTGCTGGCGTTCATCCGTCACGTAAACAATCTTAACCGGATCAAACTCGGTCTCACGGCTGAGGACAGTCGCAATATCGGTGGTTGTGTAATTGAAACCGCCGTCACTCTTACGGACAATACACAGGGGAAGCTCCTCTTCCTCCAGTTTAACAACAAGAGCACCTTCACTCTCTTCCGCGAGTCCCTTATCCTCCAGCAGCTGAACAGTCTCCGCCAGCATGTCATGATAGAAACTTTCGCCGCGATAAAGATCAAAACGGACGTCCAGCCGTTCGTAGATGCGGTTGAACTCATCCAGGCTGATTTCGATAAAACGTTTCCAGACATCCGTATTCGCGGAATCACCCTTCTGCAGCTTGACCAGCTCAGCGCGACATGCATCTATCCATTTGTTGTCTTCCCGGGTCTTGTTATAACTCTCGACATAGGCACGCTCCAGCAGCTCAACCGTCAGATTCTTACGTTCCCCGTCAGAGAGACAATGACGGTAACCCATAATCAGAATGCCGAACTGTGTTCCCCAGTCGCCCAGGTGATTATCTGCGACCACCTTATAGCCCAGAGCACGGTAAAGCCTATCCAGTGCCGCACCTATCACCGTTGAACGGATATGTCCGATATGCATAGGTTTGGCGACATTGGGGCTGGAATAATCGATAATAACCGTACAGCCTTTACCAACATCCTGAATGCCAAAATTATCGGCAGCCGCAAGTTCCTCCACCTGCTCCGCCAGCCACTTTTTTTTCACAGTCAGATTGATAAACCCGGGTCCGGCCACTTCCACTGATGTCAGCATCTCCGGCAGAGGGACGGCGGCAACAGCTTTTTCAGAAATGGCGCGAGGAGCCATACGCAGTGTTTTCGCCAGCTGCATGGCATCGTTGCACTGGAAATCACCGAATTTTTTATCCGTCGCCGGAACAACCTTCAAGCTGCTCCAGTCGTGTTCATCACCGAAAGCCGCACTGAAAGCCGATTGCACCCACTCAACCAGCTGAGTCTCGCATTTATTGATCATAAACTGTAATTCCTTTGATGCCGATGTCGCTCGTGTCGTTTTTTTAACTGCGAATTGCGCGAATAACACGAATTTATAGTAATCCAAAATTCCTTAAAAGAATATCACAACCGCCCCCCAGCTTACAAGCGCACCGGTTTTTCCGGAATAATCCACCGAATAAAGAAGGATTTACTGAACATAAAGTATATCCGCCGTTACGCGGTGGATGAAACAAGTAAATATAAAGCCTTCCCTGAAATTTTTATCGAACGCATGTAATTTTGCGTTTAGTCGCTATAACATCAACTTCTGTAAAACAAACAAAGAAAATTGAGACGACAAACTGTAGGCCGAGTCCCCAACCCGGCGCACCGACGCCCGGTGAGGACATCCGACCAGAAGACCCGGCAGGCTGAAAAGGCAACGCGAAGGGGGCAGCCCGTGAAGTCGTTTAGCCGATGCTCAATTCCGCACAACTCTTTCAGCCCCTGCTCCCGCTTCAGCAACATCAATTGAATAAAAGCAGCGTCCCCTTGGGAACATAGTATTCATTGTCAGGGAAAAGGGCGTTTGCGGCATCAATCTGGTCCTGGGTGGCGACAGCCGGACCGAAAAAACCCCAACGCTCCGCCATCATATACTCCAAACCCGCTCTTTCCTGTGAACTCAGAGGAAAGTTGAACACCAGCACCTCCGCGATCTGCCCGCCGAAGAAATGAGAACCTGAACTCCATATCATTGATCCTATGGTGTGTCGGGTGTCAATAGAAAGATCGCTGCGGTACTGAGCTGTCACCAGATGCACGGTATCATCGCTCCAGGGCTGCAGAGAGGAATTTCCGACATGGTATGTTGTGAAATCAGCGCCATCAAGTGCGAAAAGGGCCATCGCACCTCCACTGCCGTCAAAACTCCAGTAACTGCCGCCAGTATCCAGGTTCCTGTAATCGTTGGCGATATGCCCTCTGTCGTACTGCCCCCAGATCTGGCCCAGGTAATTGGTGTTTCTCAATGCGGAATCCACTCGGAACACAGCGATGGCTGTCCTGGCGGTGTAATTCACCGTCTCATTGATAAAGTAGTCGCTTGTTCCATCAAATTGAACCACATTTTGTCCGTTGAAGGCACTTCCCAGATTGACAACTGTCGGCTAGCGGGAACCCTCACTCTGCGCGACATCATTTGTATTACTGGATGTATCCTCCCATGAAGTCAGAGTTCCCAGAGGCAGTCCCTTCGCCTGCAGGCGGAAGACCAGCTTATTGTCAACATAAACCCCGCCCGGGAAAAGGGCGTTTGCGGCATCGATCTGCGTCTGGGTGGCAGCAGACGGACCGGAAACGCCCCAATACTCCGCCATCAGATATTCCAGCCCCGCTCTTTCATCCGAAGTCAGGGTGGTGTCAAACACCAGCACCTCGGCAATCTGGCCTCCGAAATAATGGTTCCAGGCCCCGCCAAACCCTCCCACTGAGTGTTCGTCAACGGCCAGATCACTGGTGTACTGAACCGTCACCATATGCACGGTATCATCGCTCCAGGGCTGTTCAGAGGAATCTTCCGCAGGCGTTGATGTGAAATCAGCACCGTCACGTGCAAAAACAGCCTCGGCATTTGTATTGCCGTCAAAACTCCAGTAATCGTATTGAGCCTCTTCGTGTCTGAAATCCGTGGCGACATGCCCCACACCGGAGTACTGCCCCCAGATCTGGCCAAGATTGCCGGAGTTCCTCAACGCGGAATCCACTCGGAAAACAGCGACAACCGTCCTGGCGGTGTAATTCACCTTATTTGTGAGAGAGTCATCTACTCCGCCGAACTCGACCACATTCCGGCCGTTGAATACACTTCCCAGATTGACAACATTCGGCCGTCGAGTAGAGTCGCTGTTCTGAACAGCGTCATTTGCGTTTCCGGAAGTATCCTCCCATGATGACAGCAAACCCGGAGGAAGTCTTGACGCATCCAGCCGGAGAACCAGATCGGCACGGACGGCACAGAGAGGCAGCAGAACTGCCGTCAGCAAACTCATAACACCAGGCGCGAACAACACCGCGTTATTGATATAACACTTTTTCATTACAACTCTCCTCATAGCTTTAACAGAACAATCCCTACTTCTGACTATATTGGGTATTTTATCAAAAAACAAAAAGAACATACTGCAAAACGCGCATAAAAAACAATGCATTTTGCGCAAAAACGAACGACGTGAATCGGTTATATCCCCTGTCCACATGCATACATACGCACAGGCATGTACCCGGACTTTCAACTGCGAATACCGCGAATCAATCATTTTTCAAACTGTTCAAATCAATGCTCCCAGGGCAACATTCTCCCAGCCGGGGAGAGAGAGAAAATGTTCCAGCAGAACAGCACTGGCAAAAGCATCGTAGAGGGCATCGTGGGCCTCCCTGCCCGGACATAGCTGCTGCAATCGCCAGTCCAGTTTCAAACGGGGAATAACCTGATCAAGCGCCTTGCTTTCCAGGCCAGGATAATGTCTGCGTGTCAGCTGGAGGGTATCTATCCAAGGCCCGAAACGATGCAGGGGCGCCATTTTCGAAAGCACACTACGCTCTGTTCCTATATTATGGGCAACCAGCGGCATGCCGCAGAGCAGTTCTGATATTTCCGGCCAGATTTCGCCCGGTGCCGGAGCTTTCGCCAACTCCTTCCGTATCTGTGCATGACGTCCGGGCACCTGTGGATTGAACGGACGTTCTCCTATTTGCAACAGGGTTTCATACATGTTTTCTTTTGAAACTTTTCCCTGTCGCAGGCTTACAATCCCCAGCTGCCAAGGTTCAACGGGCCATCCAGCGACCGATCCGGTAGTTTCAAAATCCAGAACGGAAAACACACACTCCCGTGCAGGTTGGTCCTGACTGATATTTGAATAACTGGTGCTACGCATTAATTTCAACTGCAAATAACGCGAACAAACGCGAATTGAGATGTGACGATTGAAAAACGACGGCTGCAAACCGGATGAAAAACCCGGTTCTGTTATTTTCTGAGACACAAGCTGATTTCACAGCGGCTGTCACCGCATATTACCGAGATCGACATGCAGGCAGCCTGTCAATATCAACAGGCACACCAGCAACAGCAGTAAACTTATAAACATAACAGCTCTAGACATAAATCATTCCTTCTGTTTTGACATCTCTTCTTTCAGCCATTTATTTATATTTTTTGTTCTGACATTATGCGGATTAATTACGCTGGCTTCTGTGTAAAGCCGGGGCGTGGTGATATGCTGCCCAAAGCTACCGAAAAAGCTGTAAATATGTTGGCGGCTAAAAATGCAGGGTTCTTCTTAATGGTTGAAGGCTCACAAATCGATTGGGGAGGACATGATAATGATATTGACTATATCACCTCCGAAGTTATTGATTTTAGCAATGCCGTAGAAAAAGCGCTGGCCTTTGCCAAAAAGAATAAGGAGACATTGGTTATTGTCACTGCCGACCACGAGACCGGTGGTTTGGGACTGAACGGAGGCGATGAGCAAGCCCATACGGTTGAAGCAGGGTACACTACCGATTACCATACCGGGGTAATGGTACCTGTTTTTGCCTTTGGTCCTGGAGCCGAAGAGTTTATGGGTATCTATGACAATACCGACGTGTTTAAAAAGATGAAAAAATTGTTGATTGAGTAACAACTGTGGGTTTTATCAATCACTAGTCCCCATTACGATGGTAAAACTGTTTCTTACGAATA
>JAWOEI010000081.1:0-126072 GCA_046482825.1 Kiritimatiellia bacterium | reverse complement strand
GGAGTTGGCGCACTACGGTAACTGGTTTGTATGGGGTGAGGAGGAGTTGGCGCACCACGGTAACTGGTTTGTATGGGGTGAGGAGGAGTTGGCACACCACGGTAACTGGTGGCTGTTACTGTGGCTGGCCATTATTGGCCAGCAATGAAATACTGTGGCCAGCCATTATTGGCTGGCAATGAAATAGAGTTTCTTCGGCCAGAGAATCCTCCTGTTGCTAGCCAATGCCGCCAGGATCCCGCTTTTTAGTAAACAACAATGCGTTTGCCTTCGCTTACAGCCACACCGATCCGGCTTTGTTGATCTTTGCGGCTCTGGTGGCTTCTCCGGGCATCTCTCCGTATTTAAACAGCTTCCTGTCTTTGGGCGGTTTTCCGGGAGGAGCGTCACGATCCGGACTCAGGTTTTCCGGGATGTTGTCGCCAGTCTGTTCCGTCCATTGTTTTAGAAGTTTACGCATGCTATGTAGAAGAGGGCCGTTTTCAGGGGCGGAAGCAACGTTTGTGAGTTGGGCAGGATCTTTTCTTATATGATAAAGTTCCTCTGACGCGCAGGGGTCGAGAAAAACATTCATCTGAGAGTCGGTAAGCTTGCCGTTTTTATGTGCCTCCCAGAGTTCCTCACCGGCTCCTTCGATGTAGGCTTCAACACAGAGGTTCTGCTTGTCGGGCAGGTTGTTCTTGATATAGAGCCATTCGTTGCTTTGTACCATGCGTTCGTGATTGCGGTAGATATGCCAGTTGTGTTCAGCAAAGGCAATTTCCCTGGTGATTGTTGTGTGGTTGCTGAGGATGGGCGCAAAGCTTACCCCCTGAATGCGTTTGTCTTTTTCAATTCCCGCTAGGTTGAGAACTGTTGCGGAGATGTCGATGGAGCTGATCAGGTCTTCGCGTGTTTCCGGTCCGTCTATCAGATAGGGGGGGGACAATCATATCTTCTGGTTTGTATTCGGGTGCGCCTGTGTTATGTGGATATCGTCCTGTAATGATGCTACAGCGGCTGGGACTGCAGCTGCTGATGGTGAGACAGGCCCTCTCTCGAAACGGACTCCTTTCTTGGCCATACGATCAATGTTGGGGGTCTTCATGACCGGGTGGCCATAGTAGCCGATGTCCTCTTGTGAAATATCATCGGCAATGAAATAGACGAAATTCGGTTTTTCATTAGCTTGGAGTGATATGCAGATGAATGTGTATGCAATGCATATCAAAAGAGACAAAGTTCGTATCATTGGTTCAATCCTATCTTAAGTTATCATTGATCAGCACCGTAACCGTTGTATGCGTTGTGTGTCAAGTCGGGAGGCTTAAGCCCCGTCAAGAATTTCGCGGATTTTTTTCAGCAGGTCGGCTTTTTCGTAGGGCTTCTGTATAAGAGATATGCCCTGATCCAAAATGAAGTCGGTATGCAGATCTCCCGTGCTGTATCCGCTTGCGAAAAGAAAACGCATGTCCGGGTGGGTCTTTCTGATTTGATCGTAAACCATTTTGCCACCCATTTTCGGCATGACGACATCCAGCAGAGCCAGATCGATATTGTCTTTGTTTTTGTCGAAAAGGGCGAGAGCTTCTTCACCGTCACATGCTTTGATAACTTTGTATCCGCCCGCTTTGAGCATGTGTGTGCATAATTCTCTAACCATTTCGTCATCTTCGGCCAGCAGAATCGTCTCTATGCCTTCCGCTTCCAAGGGGGTGGAGTGCCGGGCAGATTCTCCGCATCGCTCAACATGCGGCAGGTAAACAGTAACGGTTGTTCCTTTTTTAAGTTCACTCTTGATTCTTATGATGCCGTTGTGCTGCTGAACAAGTCCGTAAACAGTTGAAAGACCCAGCCCGCTGCCCTTTCCGAACTCTTTGGTTGAGAAGAACGGATCAAAAACCTGTCCTGCTGTTTCTTCGCTTATTCCGCAGCCGTTATCTGTAATACTCATAACTGCATATTCGCCCGGTTTGGCCCAGACATTTTTTTCACAGTATTTTTTGTCGAATATTACGCGTGACGTTTTTATTGTGACAGTTCCGCCTTCAGGCATTGCGTCACGTGCGTTGACGCAGATATTTGTAAGAATCTGTCCCAGCTGATTTCTGTCGGCTTTGATCGCTATAATTCTGCTATCTGTCTGAATATCAAGATGTATATGTTCACCTATAAGTCGCAGGATAATTTTATTGAGATCCGAAATCACCTCATTGAGATCAAGTACTGTCATTTGAAGAACCTGTCTGCGACTGAATGCCAGCAGCTGGCTGGTCACAATTTTCGCCTGTGTTCCGGCTTTGATTATCTGATCCATAGACTCTCGCAGTATGTCGGGATGATATAGTTTTCCCTGAGCGATTTCAGCGTATCCTAGAATGGCCTGCAGCATGTTGTTGAAATCGTGCGCAATTCCTCCTGCAAGTTGACCTATAGCCTCCATCTTCTGCGCCTGCCTCAGTTGTTCCTGGAGAGCGTATTCATTTGTGACATCCCTGAAAACAAGAACAACCCCGATTATTTTGTCTTTAGTATCACGTATGGGGGCTCCTGAGTCGGCAATCCTGTACTCTTTTCCTTTCCTGGAAATCAGAGTTGTATGTCCTGTTAAATTTATAGGGTTGCCGGATTTAAGTACTCTCTCAACCGGATTTTCAATTTTCTTTCGTGTTTGAGAGTTTGTTACATTGAAAACAGATTCAAAATGCTTTCCCTGGGCTTCGTCCGAACTCCATTCTGTCAATTTTTCCGCAACGGGGTTCATCCAGGTTATCCTCCCCGCGGTGTTGGTGGCGATGACAGCATCTCCTATGGACTGAAGAGTCACACGCAGATTCTCCTTGCTTTCTCTGACTGCGTTTTCAGCGGTTTTGCGACTGGTTATGTCGAGGTGTATTCCGCTGACGTAAAGCGGTTCATGGTTATCTGTCCATTCAATCACTTTCCCGCGGGAGTTTATCCACACCCATTTGCCGGACTTATGCTTCTGACGGAATTCAACATCGTAATAATCAGTTTTACCGCGAAAAAGATCATCCAGTTTCTTCTGAGCCTTTTCAAGATCTTCTGGATGTGTCGTTTTCCGCCAGATCTCACCGGTAACCGGAGCCAGTTCATCCGCAGAGTATCCAATGATCTGCGCCCAGCGCTCATTGATTATCAGTTCGTCGCTTTGCAGATTCCAGTGCCAGTTGCCGGCATTCGTTCCTTCCAGCACATCGGCAATACGGTTCCGTTCCTCGCTCAGCATAAGCTCAAGATGTTTGCTTTTTGATATATCGTGAAAAATGCAGCCGATATATCCAGGCTGTGGATTGGATACAGAAAGCTGAAGATGTATATTTTGTTCAGCAAAATACATTTCAACCGATTCAGGTCTGCCCGTCATACAGACATTGTTCAGAGTACTTATCAGTTTCGTCATGTTTTTTCCGAAAAGTTCCCGTAATGACTTTTTTTCTATGGCGGAGGAAAAACCGGGTATATGCCTGAATGCCGGATTAACGTAGGTCAGAGTGTATTTTGACGGCTTGCCTGTACGGTTCGTAGAGTATTTCATCAGGGCGAACCCCTCGAGCATGTTGTCAAATAACAGCCTACAGGTCTGATTGATATCTCGCAGCGGTTGCATATTGAATGAACCATGTACCATTGTATATTTCCTGTATCATATATTGAAACGGAGTCTTGAGTGCCCTTGTTAAGTCACTGTATCTTCGCTTTAAATAGTTATTTTCTTTTTAACGGCTGCCCGCCTGACGCAGTTGATGTTATTTCCGCCAGCAGACAGCTGCAACAGGTAACGTTGTTCCTGCTATTCACTCCCAGCACGATTTAATGATAACAAATAAGGCAGTCATTGCAAGCTTTTTTAAATCTGCCCTTGGGCGGCGGCGGCGGGCGCAAATTGTTAATCGCTGTTTTATGTTTCACCACAAAAACAGCATATACAGAACCTGTGCACGTTCAATGTGTCTGTATTTACGTTTTTTGACTTTTTTTATGCTTTGCCCTTGCTTTTTGCCGATCAAATAAGCTAAATTATAGGCCTTCCAGCTCGGGTGGTGGAATGGCAGACACGCATGCTTGAGGGGCATGTGGGGAGACCCGTGGGGGTTCGAGTCCCCCCCCGAGCACCATATTTGCAAAAACCGTAAGATCATGATCTTGCGGTTTTTTGTTTTATACTTCGTTTGCGCTTGCCAAATCGACTGACTTTAAGGTATATATAACTATTTCGACACTTTTTTGATATTTGTCATTTCAGCCGGATTCAAGGTGATTACAGATGTGCCGGATTGTGTTTGTGAGAGATTAGTGAAAAGGATATGAACTTATGAGTAGTGAAGAAACACGCAAAACAATGAGCATGCTGCCTGGCGACGAAATTCGTCAGATTATGTGGCGTTATGCAGAGCGGTACGATATTCAGATGGCTGTGATGGGCGCGCGATCCGTGGCTCGCGGTCTGGTTGCCCGCCTGGTTGCCGATGGTGAACGTAATACTCATGAGTGGAATGATGCCAAGAATGCAATGTACAAGGCTTTTGATGAGTCAGGCATCACGGCCGCCGGACTGGATGTGTCCTGCGGCGGTATTATCGAGGGGCCACGCAATCTGGCCTTGGCGGCTATTGCCTATGAGCTTTCCTGGGTTGACGGCGGTGCTTCAACCACTTCTCTTGTAAACAATCTTGCTCTCGGTCCTATTGTGGAAAAAGGAACGCCTGAACAGAAGGAACTTTATATGAAGCGTTGTGCACCAGCGCAGCCGGGTGAAAACCGTAAGGTCTGGCGCGGTGCCTTTGCCCTGACGGAGGCGTTGCCGTATGTAGGCGTAGATACCGGAATACTCAGCGGCAGGGTCAGCGTTGCCGAGTGGAATGAAGGTGAAGAGCCCATGCTTCAGGTGGAGAAACGCGGCCGTTTTATAACCAATATGGAAATCGCTGATTTTGTCACTGTTGCTGTTGACACAAGTGATGACCGCATTAAAAGCTCCTGCATGATTATTGTGGAATCTGAAGATGAAGGAACTTTCGATCGCGGAAGTCCGACTTTGAAGATGGTTCATCAGCTTTCCAATACCTGTGATCCTATTATGAACTTGAAGGTGCCTGCCAGCCGTATTATTGGCGGCTACACAATTCAGGACGGAAGGATTGTTCCAAATCTCAACCACAGTGAAATCATAGAAGCTGTGTTCTCCCGTACCCGTGTTACCGTGGGTGTTATGACATCCGCCAAGCTGATTTCCGCCGTAGAACCTGTAATCCGTTACCACAGGACCCGTTTCCGCGGTGCGGCTGGTATTGAAGAGGGATCGCCACGCTATGATTTCGGACTGCAGATGAAAGAGGATGCTCTGCATCGTCTGGCCGATATATGGGCTGCCGGTGAGGCAGGTGCGTCTCTCGGATTTGAAACGACACGTCTTTATGATGAGATCACTCCTGTTGAGGAGCGCGTTTATGCCAAACTGGCTGAAGAGGGAATCACAGGCGGCCGCAAGATGATGAAGGCACTGCGTGAACCCCGGGAAAAGGCTGTCGAGTGCATAGAGATGATGATGCAGCCCGGTGATAAGCAGGATCAGGCTGCCATAGACGAGCTGTATAACGATGATATGGTGCGTTTCGTATGGCTGGATGCTATGACCAACGTTCTTTGTCCGGCAGGCAAGCTGTGGAATACCGGTCACGGGGTTAATATGATGCGGGAGGCCGTCAGTCTGATGGGGGGGTACGGCATTACAGAGGATTGTCCGGGATTTCTCTTCCAGAAGTGGACAGACGGACAGCTTGAAGCAACTTACGAAGGCCCGGAAGTTGTGCAACGCCGTCACATTAGTGTGACTATGAATAATCCCGTTTTCATCAAGCAGATCGATTTCTGGGTGCAGGCTCTGAAAAAGCTCGGTTCTGAGCAGCCTGGCACAGGTGCTCATGCTTTGGCTGTTGGCTTTGAGATGTGGAAGTGGATGCGCGGCTGGCTTGCCAGCGCTAAGGATTCAAATGGCGGCAGACTTTACAAAAATCAGCGTCAGGGTGTTCTTTTCCCTATGGCCGATGCGATTGCCTGGCTGGTTGCCGCAAGGTCACTTATCAGTGATGTGCGTGAACTGGCGGAAAAGGGTTCGGATCATCCGGTGCTGAGTGCTGATATCGAGGGCTGTATCAATACCTTCAATGACCTCTGCTGTATCCAGGCTTCGCATGCAGCCGGTGAAGTCGGACGTATCTGCACCGAGCTGTTTTACGGTTATGTGAACGAGGCAGCCGAGACCGGTGAAGCACAGGCCGAATTTCAGACCATGCGTAACTCCCTTGATGCGGCTGTCGCCGGAAGCAAACTGGCTCATGATCGTGCTGCCAAGGCTTTAACCAGCATCATGATTCCCGAGGCAATGGATTATCCGCTCTGATAAAAACGCTAAAGGGCAAGTGACGACCGGCAGGGGCTCTGAGGTCGAAACTTGTCTTTTGTCGTTTCACGTATTGTAACTGAAGCTGTTCAACGTATATTCGAGAGTAATTATGAGCGAGATTGAAAGACAGAAAATGGACGCAGACATCGTCTGCGTCGGTTTCGGTCCTGCGACCGCCGGTTTCCTGACCACACTTACACGTTCACTGATGAATGAGGACGGCACTCCCGCATTTGAAAGCAGGAGTATGCCGGGGATGCCCCTGCAGATCATGTGCTATGAACGAGCCGATGATATCGGTTTCGGGGTCTCCGGAATCGTTTCCAGGGCCGGATTCATCAAAGAGTCTTTCCCTGATCTGGATCTGGCAAAGGAGATTCCCAATGCCGCGGTAACTGGCAAAGAGAAAGTCGCTTATCTTTTTGACCATATCGGAGCAAGCCGGCGTACAGCTGGAACCAGGTTTATCGACTCTGTTTTCAAAGGCGGCCGTTTTGCCATGGGCAAGGGGCCCGAGGCAGCCGAGCTCCCCTGGATTCCGTCTTTTCTCCGCAAGGAGGATGGACTTGTGATGAGCATGGGTTCTTTCATGTCCTGGGTTGGGCAGCAGCTTATGAGTACCGGTCTGGTTCAGATCTGGCCGGGATCACCTGTCAGTGAACCTCTGATTGAAGACGGCAAAGTCACGGGTGTGCGCATGGCTGATCAGGGCGTTGATCTTAAAGGCTCTCCCGATGAGGGGGCCTATATGCCCGGCATGGATGTCTCGGCGCAGCTGGTTGTTGTCGGCGATGGTCCTGTCGGACCGGTGGGCCGCGGACTTGATGATCATTTCGGTATGCCTGAAGGAAATCACCGGCATGACTGGGCTGTCGGCATGAAGGCAGTGGTTGATCTGCCCGGAAGCTGTGACCTTGAACCGGGGACAGTTCTGCACACACTCGGCTTCCCGGAGCCGGAAATATTCGGGTTTATGTATGTCTATCCTGACCGTACGGCCTCCCTCGGAATTTTTGTGCCTTCCTGGTTTGATTCTCCCGTACGTACAAGTTACACCTATCTCCAGTACTGGATGCGTCATCCTTACATATGGCAGCATATTGAGGGCGGCAAGCTGCGTTCGTGGGGCGCTAAGTCACTTCAGGAGTCCGGTGTACGCGGCGAACCTTTTCTCTGTGGCGACGGATACGCCCGTATCGGTGAGGGCTCCGGCACAACCAATGTGCTGACTAACTCCGGAGTTGATGAAGCCTGGCGCAGCGGTGTGCTTCTGGCTGAAGGTGTGATTGAACTGCTGAAAGATGGCAAGCCTTTTACCAGGGAGAATATCGATAAAGCCTATGTTGAGCGGCGCCGCAATGATAAACTCAATGATGAGCTCCAGAAGGCGAAGAAGGCCCGTGACGGGTTCCAGAATGGGTTCTTCAAGGGTATGATGGGCACAGGCCTGACCGGTATCACCAACGGCGTTATCAATGTCACAGCTGACTCGAAACCGCCGTCGCAGTGTATAAAGTCTTTGAAAGAAACTTTTGCCGGTCGTATTTCCGAAGAAAAGCTTAATGAGATTGTCGCTCGATGCGCCAAAGAGAAGCAGCCCCTGCATGATGCTTTGATGCAGGCGGCTGGCTGGCCTGATATTCCTATGGACGGCGAGCTGCTGATGTCGCATCAGGATGTGCTTTTTAAGGGAGGCAAGGTGCAGGCGGCGGGTGGTTTTGCCAACCATGTGACTTTTGCTCATCCCGAACTCTGTAAAAGCTGCACGGAACGTACGTGTATCGAGATCTGCTCAGCTCAGGCCCTTATGCCGGGAGAAGAGGGCGAACCTCCTGAATTTGACCGGGAAAAGTGTGTGCACTGCGGCGCCTGTATATGGAGTTGCTCCAAGGCACTGCCGGATGATCCGGAAAAGGCCAATGTGGTCTTCACAGCCGGTTCCGGCGGTCTGCATTCACATGAGAACTAGGAAGTGGCAAGTGGCAAATGGCAAATGAGCTTGCTCTGTAGGCCGGGTGCTCCACCTGGCGCTCGCAATGCCCGGTGGGGCACCGGGTCTATAGAAGAGGTTTAACATAGGGCCCATACGGCCCATTTGGCCCATAGCATAGAATTTTTACTAACCAAAAGGAGAAGAATAATGGAAGGTTTGCAAATTGTTGTATGCGGCAGCCTTGTGCCTGATCCGTTGCAGACTTTGGAACCGGTTGAAACCCCGCAGGGACCCGGTTTAAAGAATGAAACCATGCTGCCCTCAGTGCTGGATCCATGGGCTTCACATTCGCTGTATGAAGCAGCCGATCTGGCCGGAAAAAATCCCGGGAGCAAGGTCTATCTAGTGAGCCTCGGTCCCAAGGCGAAGCTCCAGCAGCTTATGATGAGTGTTGCTCAGAAGGTGCCTTTCGAACTGGTGGCTGTTGACGGCAGTGCAAGCGGGTTTACGGATCCGGCTGAAGTTGCCGAGGCACTGGCGGACGCAATAGAGGATATTCCCGGTCTTGATAAAAGCAAGATGTTGCTTTTCGGCGGCTGCGCCTCCGCATCACGCGATGCTGGCGTCACTCTGCAGCTGGTAGGTGAACATCTGGGAATCACTGAACAGTTTGTCGGTGTGGATGAACTCAAAATGAAAGATGACGGTTCTTTTTCTCTGCTGGAACGTATTGAGGGCGGGCAGTACCTGTCTTCAACCTGTGCCTCCACGCCTGCTGTTGTTGCCTGGGCCACAGGTTCGCTGCCGGAACCGCCGAATAATCCGCAGGTCGGTATGATCAATATGCGCGGTGTGATGCCCGCTCTGGCCAAAGCCCGTCCTGTGCGTATCGGAACCGGCGGAATCAAATACGTGAAAACCGAGATACCGGCACAGAAGCGCGACACCAGAATCGTCAAGGATGTCAGTCCTGATGAAATTGCGGCTGAGCTGGTTGAGTGGATTAAAAATTGAACTGATGCGGATTGCGTTCGCAAATTAAATGCAGAACAGGTTTTGCTGAATGCTGCTAGCCGAAAGAGTTAATGGAATACACACTTCAAATTCCGCTTTTGAAATTGCCAATACTCTTTGCAAGTTTGCCTGCTACTGTTTTAAGGAGAATTTATTATGTCTGATATACTTCTGGTTTTACACACTGAAAGCGATGGAAGTTTTTCCAAAAGCGCTCTTGAGTCCATCACTTCCGCCGCTGATTTCGCTGCACAGTCGGGGACCCCTTTTGATGCCGCTGTTATGGGCGTAGGCGCAGCTGCCGCCGCTGATATGATTGCGGGCTGCGGTGCGCAGAAAATTTATGTTGTAGAGGATGATGCCGTCAGCGTTTCCCGTTATGCAACTGATGTCAAGGCTGTCGAGGCTCTTATTAGAGCTTCCGGGGCGCATATTATTCTCGCCCCGGGTACATCGCGTTTTGTCCGCTGTATGCCGGGTGCGGCTTTTCGTACCGACGCATCCATCGATACTCATATCGTTGATCTGCAAGCCGGAGAAGGAAGCTTCAAAGCCCGGCGCTGGTATTATCGTCAGCGTATCCTTACAACCTTTACCCGTGAGACCCTCCCATGTATTATGCTGCTCGACGGCGGAGTTAACTCCGTATGGGAGGGCGAAGCTGGCAGCGCCGATAAGGAAAATATCAGTGTTGATTTCGGGGATGCCGTAGCCGTTACTACCGTTGAGGGTGTTGAATCTCCGGCGGTTGAGGCGCAGACCATACGGCCGGATGCTCCCCTCCTGTTTGTGGCGGGTGCGGGCTGGACTAAGAAGCAGTCCGATGGCGAGTGTCATGTCGGTGATGCCGGCGTGATCATCCAGGGCTTCCTGGGCAAAGCGAATGCATCGCTTGGCAGCAGCAAGTCACTTGTCGATCTGCAGACGGAGGGTCAGGAGACCTTGAGTTTTATGTCGCACATGAACCAGATCGGGCAGACAGGCTCAACACCGCGTCACGCCAAGGGGCTTTCCACATGCTGTCACGGTGAGGAGCCGCACGCTGTCGGTTGGCGTTTTATCAATGAACGCCGTGCGATCAATCTGGATACCAACTGCGGCTGGGCTCAGGGTAAGGCCGATGTCGTGTATATCGGCGACGCCTTCGAGATTATAACAAAGGTCAACGCGCTACTTGGTTAAACAGGCTTGAACAAGACGGACGGAACGGACATAACAGACAGAATGGATGATAGTATAATTCCTATCTGTTTTATAAGTCCTGTCCGTCCTGTTTTATTTAATTATGCAATTTACTTTAAAATCCGAATATATTGAGCTCTGCGTCCTGCTCAAACTGATGAATCTGGTTCAGAGCGGCGGTGAGGCTAAGACTGTTATTGCCGGGGGACTGGTAAAAGTAAATGGAAGCCTCGAAACTCGGAAACGGAAAAAAATCTATGCCGGCTATCGTGTTGAATTTGACGAATCGCAGATCGATGTTCTGTGCTCGGAGTCATGATGTCGCCATTTTCTTCCGGTAGCGCGAGTCATTTCCGCACGGTGGATTTTGTGCAGAAATGACAGCCTTTTGCCTCCGTCGGAGACTGGCGGATTGATCAGCACAGGAGCGAAAATATCCGTTCCGGTGCGGATTTCTGCGGTGCGCATCCAGAAAACTCCTCTGCAATAAGGGGATCAGCTGAAAACCTCAACATAAACTGATATGACTTTCTGTTACTTCTGAACAGGGTTTTCAACTTCCAAATCAGCCTGCGTTTTGCTAAAATTTTTGGCCTAATCTAAAGGAGTCCGAATACTGTATGTCCAAGCCGTTTGTCCATCTTCATCTGCATACGAAGTATTCCCTTCTGGATGGAGCCTGCGATTTAGAGCCGCTGGTGCAGCGGGCCGCAGAACTCGGTATGCCAGCTGTAGCTATGACTGATCACGGTGTGATGTTCGGCACAATTGATTTCTACAGAACATGCGTGGCTGCTGGAATAAAACCGATTATCGGCTGCGAAATCTATATTCTGGCCGAGGCGCACCGTTCATCCCGCAAGAAGAATGTTCCGTATCATCATCTGGTGCTGCTGGCCAAGGATCTTGAAGGCTATCACAATCTGGCAAGAATCAATTCAATAGCCAGCCTCGAGGGTTTCTATTATAAACCGCGTATCGACAAGGAAACTCTGCGCACTTATTCCAAAGGTTTGATCGGTATGTCCGCATGTTTGCAGGGTGAGGTCAATGTGCACCTGCGGGAGGGCCAGATAGATTCCGCGGAGGCGGTTGCCCGTGAATACATGGAAATTTTCGATCCGGGTGACTTCTATCTGGAAATGCAGGATCACGGTATACCCGAGCAGAAAATCGTTAATAACGGAGTCCGCGAACTGTGCCGTAGACTCGGTCTCAAATCTGTTGTCACAAATGATGTGCATTATCTGCTGCGCGGTCATGCGGAAGCTCATGAAATCATGCTCTGTATTCAGACACAGACCGTGATGAGCAATCCTAAACGTATGAGATATGCCTCCAGGGAGTTCTACTTTAAATCACGGGAGGAACTGGAAGTACTCTTTCCTGATGATATAGATGCACTGGATGCAACTGTCGAAATAGCGGAAAAATGTAATGTTGAACTGTCTTTTTCCAATGGTAAAGCTGAGAGTCTGAACTTCCCTTCTTTCAGAACGCCTGATGGTATTGATGCTCTGACCCACCTTGAAAATCTCGGTAAAGCCGGGTTGAAAAAACACTATGGTCTGGACTACGAAAACCCGGTAAGTGATACAGAACGGGAACTGGTCAGACGTTTCGATTATGAAGTCAGCATCATTGTCAAAACCGGTTTTGTCAATTATTTCCTGGTGGTAGCGGATTTTATCCAATGGGCGCGTGCCAATGAGGTGCCTGTCGGGCCGGGAAGGGGTTCAGGTGCCGGATCGCTACTGGCATATTCTCTGGATATCACGCAGCTCGATCCCATCAGGTTTGATCTTATATTTGAACGCTTTCTTAATCCTGAAAGAGTTTCCCCTCCTGATTTTGATATAGATTTTTGTCAGGCCAGGCGGGAACGCGTAATTGAATACGTCAAAAGTAAATACGGAGCTGATCGCTGCGCGCAGATTATCACCTATGGAAAACTGGGCGCGAAAACCGTTATACGTGATATCGCCCGCGTTCTGGAAATACCCCTGGATAGATCCAACGCCTGGTGCAAAATGATACCCAATGATCCCAAGATCACCCTGAAAAAAGCACGGGAAGAAAATAAAGAGTTTGATACCGCCTGTAATCTTGATCCTGACCTTAAACATGTGATGAAATTCGCCACAGTTCTGGAAGGACTATTGCGGAATGCGGGTGTGCATGCAGCCGGTGTTGTTATAGGTGACAGACCGCTGATAGATCTGATTCCGCTTACGCGTGATAAGGAAGGTGACCCCGTAACCCAGTACGCCAAGGAGTCTGTTGAAGCCGTCGGCCTTCTGAAAATGGACTTTCTGGGCCTTAAAACTCTGACGGTTCTGAAAGAAGCGGTTGATCTTGTGCAGCTGATTCACGGCAAGGATATTGAACTTGAAAAAATTCCGCTGGATGATACGAAAACCTTTGAACTTTTCCAGAGGGCTGATACCGTCGGAGTTTTCCAGCTGGAATCCGCGGGGATGCGTAATGTTCTCAAGGATCTCAAACCTAACTGTATCGAGGAGATAATAGCTGTCCTGGCACTTTACCGTCCGGGACCTAGGGACAACATTCCTACCTTTGTGCAATGTAAAAAAGGCCTCAGAAAGGTCAATTACGATCACCCTTTGCTTGAACCGGTACTGAAAGAAACTTACGGTATTATGGTGTATCAGGAACAGGTTCAGCGTGCAGCCCAGGTTCTGGCAGGCTACTCTCTCGGCCGCGCGGATATCCTGCGCCGCGCCATGGGCAAGAAAAAACTCGAGGTGATGGAAAGTGAACGCGCCCAGTTTATCGAAGGGTGTAAAAATCATATAGGTTTGGATGCCGTCAAGGCCGGAGAAATTTTTGACAACATAGAGAAATTTGCCGGGTACGGATTCAATAAGGCACATGCGGCGGCATACGGTGTGGTGACATATCAGACCGCCTACATGAAAGCGCACTATCCGGCGGAATTCATCTGTGCCCAGATATCTTCTGAAATCGGTAATTCCGATAAACTGCCCGGTCTGGTGGCTGAAGCCGAGGATATGGGGTTCAATGTTCTGACACCCTGTGTAAACAAGGGACGTGAACGCTTTATTCCCGAGGGACATGACGGCGTACGCTACGGCCTGGCCGGAATCAAGGGCGTCGGTTCAGGGGCTGCCGAAGCAATCGTCCGTGAGCGCGATGCAAACGGCGAATTCAAAAGCCTGGCTGATTTCTGTGAACGTGTATGTAATGCCGCGGCTAATAAAAGGGTGCTGGAGGCATTGATCAAAAGCGGAGCAATGGATTGTTTCGGAATGCATAGAGCCAGGCTTTTCGACAGCATTGAGTTTGCCCTTTCCCGAGCTTCAGCCAGTGCCAAAGAGAAAGCCAGCGGTCAGATGAGTCTTTTCGGTTTACTTCAGGATGCTGGCGATGCCGGTTCCGCCAATCCTTCTGAATTGCCGGACAGGGTTGCTCCCTGGAGCGAAAAGGAGATGTTGAAGAAAGAAAAGGAGATGCTTGGGGTTTTTATCAGCGGTCACCCGCTGGATCGTTACAAAGGTTTTATGAAGAATGCGCAGACCCGTTCAATCCGTGAACTCAGCGGTTGCTGTAATGATTTCAATGTGCGCGTTGCTGGCATGGCTGTCGGAGTGCAGCGGCGTATCTCAAAAAGCAGAGGTGAGCCCTGGGCGATTATTCAGTTCGACAACGGCGAGGTTTCCACCGAAGTTCTTGTCTTCCCTAAAACCTATGCGAAATATGCGGAAGTCTGTCAGGACGACGCACCCCTGCTGATTTGCGGACGTGTGGATAAACGCGATTCTATGGGGAACGGAAACGGCTATGCGGAAGAGACTAACGAAGACACCCCCTCTATCCCCAAGATTGTCGCACAGGAGATTTATCCGCTGCATGATGCACTGCGTGTTTTCGGAACCAGAATTATCGGTGCAATACGTACAAATGATGCGAAATTCAAGCATAAACTGGTAGGTCTTCGTGATCTGGCTTTGAAATATCCCGGCAGAATGCCGTTGAGAGTATGCCTGGTTTATCCTGATGGACGCAAAGTTCTTCTGGATGCGGACGAGACATTGAGAATTGATCCGTCTATCGATTTCATCAATGCATTGTCGGATATGCTCGGGCCTAAACTCTTCAAAGCCGCTTGCAAAAAAGAGGTCTATAAAGAGTATCACAGACCCCGGTGGAACGGCGGCGGGTAAATTGTGTCTGCATATCCACAGCGGTGATGCGGGAGTAAAAACTTGGAAACAGAAAAACTGGAATTAATCAGGTATGCGATGCGCTTCGTAGTTGTTTTATTTCTTCTGAGTGCGGTAACTCTTGACCTTGTCTGCGTGTTTCGTTTTTTCCGCAGGGATCCGATGTTCGGGTTTGCCCGTATTTCCGTACTTAAAAAACGCAAATTAACCTTTCCTGTTATTGCTCTTACGCTTTTTACGGCGCTTATCTTCACTGTGCCCAGTCATATGCAGGCTTCAACAGAGGATAAAATGCCGGAACTGTCCGGTATAGTTGCGGGTACTCTGGCATATGCTCTCTCAGCGGCATTTCTGATGATCTGTGCCGCGTTTCACGGACGGACTCGGCTTGGCCGTTTGTTTCATTGTTCCGGGTGCTCTTACAGAAAAGCAATTAGCAAAGGAGTGATTTACGGTATTGCCGCTATTCCGCCGACAATGTCTGTCACGGTTCTGACCAACGCCTTGTTTGTCAAGGCGGGATTGGAAGCGGAAAATCAGCCTGTTGTTCAGTGGCTTTCGAATCCTTCAACCACGCTGTTGATGTATGTGGTTATATTTATATCTGCGGTGATCGTAGCTCCTGTGGCGGAAGAAGTTATTTTCCGGGGCATTCTTTTTCCGGCCGTTCTGAAGAATAAAAGCTGGGTTTTTTCAGCCATGCTTACAAGTTGTCTTTTTTCGCTGATTCATTTTCACCCCCCGTCCTTTATGAGCATTTTTGTTCTCAGCCTTTTCTTTTGCGCCGGTTATTCCGCAACCGGCTCGCTGCTTACACCCATCTTTATGCACATGGTTTTCAACGGTGCTGCAATATTCTGTGCACTGCTGGTTTCCAGGTGTTGACCTGATTTACGCTTTTGTACTTTCAGAGCTTTCAAGTTTTACCCTTCATCCCTTTCTGCTCTACAATCTACTCCATGCTATACACAGAGCGTTTATTCCGTCCTCCGGCGGAGGACGGCAGTCTGATATTCCAGGTGGAGCATACTTCCTGATCGCTCGTTCCCCGCTTACAGGAGTATGCTGACCTGTTTGTTATCCGGTTTATTTTTGGTCTTGAATCTTCCAGAAATGTGTTTTTCAGCAGTGTAACACGAACATATACCGAACGTATAGGTCTGGTTCCTGCACTCTGTAAAGCCGGAATCACTGAGCAGCGAAAGCATGTTATTCCCCTGAGGTACACAGCCTATGGATTTCTGAAGGTAGGTGTATTCAAAGGTTCTGCCGGTAAATAATCTTCCTAATGCTGGCGTCACCTTGTTCAGATAGAAACTGTAGAATCCTGAAAGTAATTTTGCCTGTGGGCGTGACAACTCCAGTATCACGAGCAGTCCGCCAGGTCTTAAAACACGGAGCACTTCAGCGCAGCTTTTGGCCATACTTTCAAAATTGCGTATGCCGAATGATATTGAAACGACATCAAATGAATTGCTGTCAAAAGGGAGTGCTGAACAGTCACCCCGTTTAAAGGCGATTCTCCCGGACAGTCCTTGCCGCCGGGCCTTTTTCTCGGCGATTGCAAGCATTTCTGCAGAGAGATCAATGCCTGTAATATTTGCCTGCGGAAAAGTTTCGGCCGCAAGGATTGCCTGATCCCCTGTGCCGGTCGCTATGTCCAGAATGTCAGAGCAGGTGTCCGGTAACAACTTAAGCGCTTTTTTCCGCCACAGTGTGTCTATGCCTATCGAGAGAAGCCTGTTCATGAAATCATAGCGATAGGCAATCATGTCGAAAGCATGCTCTATCTGTATGCTCTTCCGCTCTTCACCGCCGTAGGGCGTTATTTTTTCAACGTCTGTCTTCATTTTCTGTGATTCACAACATAGTGACGCATTAAACCGTGACACTGATGAGTCAGGTGTTATTCGGTTGTTGCGTCAATTTTATAAACTCATCAACTAGTGCTTTCAGCCTCGCCTGCGCAATGCGGTGCATACGCCCCTCAGCCCTGTAGATATGTTCAGCCAGCCGTGTAAATGTGCCGTACACATCCTGCGACAGCTTCATCAGTTTTACGGTTTCATCATTAAATTTATCCCGGTTGTGAATCAGCTCCCAGCAGCGTGCGAAACGCTGAATACGGTTGAGTGTCGCGAAATCCATCTGATCCGACGCCAGCAGTTCATAGGGGGGCTCGGGATTGAACTTGAGTTTACAGGAATCAGCTTTGCCTGACAACTCGGTTCCCGGCAGGGCTTTGAGGAGATTCACCTGTACTGTCGGAGGATTACAGATGTTGATCAGTTTGTTGAATCCTGCGGCAAAAGATTTTTCGCTTTCTCCGGGCAGACCGAATATGAGATCGGCATGCACATCGGCGCCTGTTTCATCAACAAGGAATTTGAGGTTCCAGAGCGTTTTGTCAATGTCTCTACTGCGTCCGATACGTTCAGCAACATCAGGGTTCAGTGTCTGTATTCCGCATTCCAGGTGCAGGAATCTCTGTGGAAACCGTCCGAGCATCTTTTTTATATTTTCAGGCAGAATATCGGTATATACTTCAAAGTGCAGGCACATCCCGGGTTCACAGCGTTTCAGAAAGAAATTCATGATTGCCAAAGCATGTTCTCCTGCCGCTGTAAAGCTTCTGTCCAGAAACTTGAATCGTCTGACGCCTCGCTGCCACAAAATATCCAGTTCCGGCAGGAGTTTTTTCAGCGGAATCAGGCGCAGACCGGTGCCGGCGGATGTGCAGTATGTGCAGCTGTACGGACACCCCCGTGATGCTTCCACATAGACTACCCTGTTTGCGATGTCTTCGTCAGTGTAAAGGTGACAGGGAAGTTTGAGGGTTTTTATTTTTTCCGGTCCGGATTTTATGACCAAAGATTCTCCAGATTCAACATCTGTTTTCAATGAGTCGTTTAAAAGGTTTTTTTCCCGGATGGTTCCCTGTTGCAGCCCCGGTGTTCTCACCGGGCGTTGGGTGTACCGGGTGAGTGTGCCCGGCCTGCATTTTTCAATATTTTCATTGCAATACTCCCGCAGTGCACTTTCTCCCTCGCCGATAATACATAGATCAAAGAGATCTGCATTTTTATAATCCGGCGTTAATTCAGGCCCGCCCGCAATAAGTTTTATCTCCGGTGCAACCTTGCGTAGAATGCGGGCTGTTGCTTCTATAATGCGTATGTTCCAGAGATATACAGAAAAACCGGCGACGGTCGGGCCGGCCTCAACTATATGCGCGGCCAGCTGGAAGGGTGTTATGGAAATCTCGGCCTCATAGATTTCGCAGTATTTTTCCAGTTCCTGCAGATTGGCCTTGAGTGTGCGTACCGAATAGGAACTGTGACTGTAACGGGCGTTAACGGCTATGAGAAGGATGGAGCGAGCGGCGAGTGGCGAGCGGCAAGTGTTCGGCCTTCGTTCCGCAGCCGCAGGCCTGCGGCGTGGCATGCCTGAGCCGGTATTGATCACGGACTTGACAGATTGAACAGACGTAATGGGGCTTTTCTTGTTACATTCCACTTTCTACATCCTACGTTCCACATGCCGCAGCTTCAGATGGGTTTCACCGTGTTCAATCGTATTGCGGTTTTATTGTGCAGGTGAGTGATTGCCAGGGCCAGGGCGTCGGCTGCGTCGTGCGGCGGTATTCCGTCCAGGTGAAGCAGTGTCTTGACCATCTCCTGAATCTGCGGTTTTTTTGAAGCGCCAAAACCTCCGACCGCCATCTTCACTTTGCGGGGTTCATATTCAAAGACAGGTACTCCCTGTTTTGCACATTGAGCAATCAGAGTTCCCCGGGCATGTGAGAGCAGCATAGCTGTTTTCACATTGCGGGCATAGAAAATGCCTTCAACTGCGGCAAATTGCGGTTCATATTCCGTTATGACTTTTTCGAGGCCATCCTGCAGTTGCAGCAGCGAATCAGAGAGCAGATGGCCTGATTCGGTTTTTATGACACCATAATAAACGGGGATCATTCCTGAGCCCTGTGCTTCCACAATGCCTATGCCGGTTGAACGCAGTGATGTGTCTATTCCTAATACGCGCATAAAAGATGGTAAAGCTTTAATTGGTTGAAAAAGAGCAAGTTACAGCCAGTGCCCTTGTGTATCCCCTTGATTCGGACGGTAAAAAGGGAACTGTAATCCCGCATGCTGTACTGACAGAAGAACGATGTTACGCTTCCTTAATCCTGCAGACAGAATAGCGCTTTTCCCTGCCGTTGTCACGGGCATTTCAGAATCTGTTAGACAAACGCAGGCAAATAATGCAAAATATATGGTAATTTTTCTGTGGTTGAAAATTCGAAGGTCGCGATCATGCAAGTTGTCAAGGAATCCCATATTTATACTGATCCTGTTAGTGAAGCCTTTTGCCCTAAATGCAATGAGCCTCTCGTAGTGGAGGGTCTGCCCGCTTTTACTAATGTAGAGTGTCCGAAATGCTCTCAGGTTTTTCAGGTGCCAGCTAAATTCGGTCCTTTCCTGCTCATAGAGTTACTGGGGGCAGGAGGAATGGGGGGGGTATACAGGGCTAAGGATGAAGGCCTTAATCGGGATGTTGCCATCAAGGTGATGCTTCAAAGTCTTGGTGACGACATTGATTTTGTTGAAACCTTTCAACGTGAAGCGCAGGCCGCGGCTAAACTCAACAATCCGCATATCGCTCAGATTTATTCTTTCGGACAGCAGTACGGACAGCCCTATATCGTTATGGAGCTTGTTTCGCATGGTAGTCTGGAAGATATGATGCAGGAGCAGAACGGGGTTGATCCTGCTCAGGCGGTTCTGATCGGGAAACAGATTGCCGAAGGGCTTCGTGAGGCTGCTGAAGCTGGTCTGGTTCATGGCGACGTCAAGCCGGAGAATATTCTTTTTGATGAGGAGAACAACGCTAAACTGGTTGATTTCGGTCTGGTTGCTCTCAGTTCCAGTAATAACAATGAGGTTTGGGGAACGCCGTTTTATATCGCTCCTGAAAAAGTGCGTCGTCAAAAAACGGATTACCGGGCTGATATTTATTCGCTGGGTGCCACCCTTTATCACGCGATAGCAAACAAGCCGCCTTTTGACGGTCCTGATGCAACTGCTGTGGTAAAAGCCCGATTTGAAGGTCCAGCCAAGCCTATGAGCGAAGTCACAGGCAGGGAAATTCCCCCTGAAGTGGAGGCGCTTATCCAGAGGATGCTTGAGGTTGATCCATCCAAACGTTATCCCACGTACGGATCGTTGCTGGGGGATATGAAACGCTTTCTTTCAAAGGCCGGTCCTGTTTCTCTGAAGAAAAGTTCGCATAGAATCAAGATCAAAGGTAAAAATGCTATTGAGTTTGATCGGAACAGCTCCAAAAGAATACATGTTCCCGGTAACATGGACGAAAAGGGAGCTGATGAAGAAAACGGCGAGGATGATAAAGCCGCGCAGTCGTCAGGCTGTAAAAAAATGGTGCTTGTGGCTGCTCTGATTTTTGTCGGACTGATTGCCCTGATCGGGGCTGTTATCGGTTTCAGGCACATGAACGAAAAGAAAAAAGAAGCGGCCAGAATTGAAGCTGTCCGCCGTGTTCAGGATAAAGTGCTTGCCAACGGCAGGAAGGCCGTCAAAATTGCCGGAAGGAATGCCGCGAAAATCAAAGCAAAAATCCCTGAGGCCATGGGATATGCTGAAGAAGCCACCCGAATGGCAGAAGCGGTGCTGGAAGAAGACGCCTGTGCTGGTATGATTCCCCCTGAACCGGAGTATTCCATGCCGCCGGATGCTGAGGAGGCGGAAGCGGATAGCAAAAGTTCAGCTCCTGTGAAGAAAAAGTCCTCTGAGTCTGCAGGCTTGCCTGAAGATGCTCATCCTGTCGCTCAAACTGTGTATCAGATGTATATGGATGCCTATGCCGTGAAACGTGCCGCTAAAGCGGCAGACCACGTTGTGGCCGAAGTGGAAGCTTCCCTCAAAAAGCTTGAAAACTTGAGCAGAGGGGGTGTTGATACCAAGAAGGAAATGATAGAAGTTGCGAACAGTATGAGTTCAAAGGTATCGGGTATGAGTATGATACCGGAAATCAGAGTGGTCAGAGATCTGTTGTCTAACCTGAAAGTTACACTGGCAACTGTTGAATCCGATGTCGAGGCCCTGCACGCAAAGAAACTGCGGGAGAAGGCTGAAAAGAAACGCCTGGCGCGCAAGGCGGCTGCAGAGGCTGCAAAGAAAGCCGCTATGCAGGCGCATAAAGAGAAAGTGCAGAATGAAAAGGAGCGTATTGAAGTTGCGGAGAGCAATTGTGCAGAACCGCTCAGGGAATTGCGTTTCCGTGAGGCTTTGCGCATATTGAAATCAGTCGAGAGCGAGATTGAAACCGAGGAAGCTTTTGTATTTCTTTCCACTGCAAAAGAGCGTGTCAACCGTATTAAGGAATTTCACAGGTATCTTTCTGAAAAGGCGAACGACTATAAGTTTTCCAAGGGTGGTGTGATAACTGAATCCGATGAAAAGTGGCTGACCGTGGGCAGTACCAGAATGTTCTGGCGGGATTTCTATCAGGAACGGTTTAAAGAGGCTGCTGAGCTTATTGCTGCGAATGTCGGCGAAACAGCAAAACAAGAGATGCGAATTCGTGAGTACTCACGTTTGCTGACCAACACTGCGCTGTTTCTGAAGGTGTTTTATCCTGATAGTACCGTTGCGCAGGATTATGCCGGCAAACTTGCCGAACAGGCGGTGGAAACATTTGATGTTGATGCGGATATAATCAAGCGCCTGCTGCCGCATTTTTTCGAGGAGTAAATGCTGGATTCATGCAGTGTGCGAAGGGTCTGGTGCGGCGGAAATAAACAGCTTTTTTCAGGATACACCCTACACTCTGCGCTATGGTCCTGACAACAAAACACTTTGATATATGACAAACTCTCCGCAGAGAATCAATATGCTGTTTTTGTTCTGCGGGCAGGATTTAACAAAGGTGGATTGAATGCAATATTTGAGCACGCGAGGGGGAGGAGATCCTCTTTCTTTCAAGGAGACCGTTCTGACAGGGCTTGCCCGTGATGGAGGCCTTTTTCTGCCTGATGAGATTCCCGATGTGACTGAACGCCTGGATTCCTGGCGTCACATGACCTACTCCGACCTGGCTTTTGAGATCATGAGGCTTTATGCCGATGATCTTCCGGCTTCCGCTTTGCGTACCATTATAGAAAAGAGCTATGGAGCATTTCGCCGCTCGGATATTACTCCTGTCGTGGAAGTGGGCCCTCTGCATATTCTTGAGCTGTTTCATGGTCCGACTCTGGCTTTTAAGGATGTGGCCCTGCAGTTTCTCGGTAATCTTTTTGAGTATATTCTTGAAGAGAACGGCGGGGAGATGAATATTCTTGCCGCTACCAGCGGCGATACGGGAAGCGCCGCCATCTATGGGGTTCGCGGGCGCGGGCATATCAGAATCTTTGTTCTTCATCCCAACGGCAGAGTGAGCCCCGTGCAGGAGCGTCAGATGACCAGTGTTCTGGATGATAATGTCTATAATCTCGGGCTTTCAGGCACATTTGATGACTGCCAGAATATTGTGAAAGGGCTCTTCGGCGATCTGGAATTCCGCGACAGCTACAAACTGGGTGCTGTGAATTCAATTAATTGGGCCCGTGTTCTGGCACAGATCGTTTATTATTTTTATGCCGCCTTTCAGGTTATGGAGAAAACCGGGGCGGAAAAGGTGCGTTTCACTGTGCCCACCGGCAACTTCGGTGATATTTTTGCCGGTTATATTGCTTTTAGAATGGGGCTGCCCGTTGACAGGCTGGTTCTGGCTACCAACGAAAATGATATACTCTCCCGTTTTTTCAACAGTGGGGAATACAGGCTCGGCAGTGTGTTTGAAACTTTTAGTCCTTCAATGGACATCCAGGTTGCCAGTAATTTTGAGAGATATCTCTATTATCTATGCGGTAAAGATTCCGCAATGCTTTGCAAGTGGATGGAGGAATTCCGGAATTCAGGATCGCTGAGCATTGAGGATTACAATCCTGACGGTGTTTTTGCCGCGGGACGCGGTGATATGGAAAAGACTCTGGATGTTATCAGAGAGTACTGGGAAAAGTATGCCTATCTTCTTGACCCCCACAGTGCTGTGGGGGTTTCTGTGGCATCACGTTACTTGCAGGATGATGCTCCCATGATTGCTCTGGCAACTGCGCATCCGGCTAAATTCGGCGAAGCGATAAAACGCGCCACCGGTGAGGATGTTGCGCACCACGAGTTGATTGATGCTCTCACGGATATGCCCGCCCGTAAAGAGGTGATGGCTGCGGAGAGCCGAACCGTCGCAGAATTTATCAGGAATAAGATCGAGAGTGATCAGGCGCGTCAGGCATAGGCATGACGAACGGGAAACAGAGCCTCGATGATTTTGTCTGTCAGCAATGCGGATACTGCTGTTCTCTTCCGGGGTATGTGATTCTGAAGGAGGGGGAGGCGGAAAAGATAGCCGCTTTTCTGGAGATGAATGTGTATGATTTCACCCGTGAATATACAGTGTTGACCAATGGGCGTCGTGACCTGACTCTGGTGGAACACGGAGACGGACGCTGTATTTTCCTGCAGGATGACAATACCTGCCGGATTCACAGTGTCAAACCCTCGCAGTGCATCGGCTTTCCCCGTTCATGGACAAGCAGGGAACTTGAGAAAGGATGTGAAGGGTTCAGAATACTGCGCGCGGAATAATCAAAGACCGGTATCTGCCGGTAGCGCGGAATTACTCTGAAAAAGAGAAGATACTGGTGTAAGAAGTGAAATCCGTAAAATTGAATGCTGTATGCTGAACGTTCATATTCTTCTTTTTTTGTTTTGTGTGTTTATCGGTTCTGCTCTGGGAGCATCACCTGCCCCAGCTTCCGGCGACATGATAAATGTGTCCTTTCTTCATGGATATGATCCCGACACTCCGGAAGGCCCGACAACCCGTGAGATACTCAAACTTGTCCGGAAGGAACCCCGTCTCAATCCTCAGAAATGGGGCGGCCTTACGCTCCCGGGTGCCGGGGGACGCGCCCCTTTTATGCTCTCTCTTGCTGGCGGTATGGCACCTGATATCT
Source organism: Kiritimatiellia bacterium (assembly GCA_046482825.1). GTDB lineage: Bacteria > Verrucomicrobiota > Kiritimatiellia > RFP12 > UBA1067 > M55B167. Next base: position 102,256 of record JAWOEI010000081.1, on the reverse strand, counting down.
ATTACTGCTGGTTTCACATCATCAGACACGACAGCGAACAGGGATTTATTCATCCTCTCAACGAATGGATAGGTGATGATCTGGACGGGGATGGACGTATTGATGACAGCGAAGCAAAATGGGATGGATGGAAGAATGTGCCCGCTCTCTGGAGGCAGGTAGCTGTAAAAGACGGTAAAATTTACGGTGTGCCTTTTGCCGGCACCTGGTACTACGGCATCGTTTATCGCAAAGATCTTGTGCAGTCGGCCGGTATCGATCCTGAGTATATCCCTGAAACCTGGGATGAGTTCTACCGGTGGTGTCAGAAACTGACTTTCCCGCGGCGTAAAATATCCGGAGCCGAGCTCCAGCGCGGACAGTATGCCTTCGCTATTGAAAACCGTCCCTGGGCCTGGCTGCCGTGGATGCAGTCTGCCGGAGGTTCTCCTGTTGTTAATCTGCGCAAGTCCCCGGATACAGGGCAGGTTTACCGTTTTGATATGGATGAGACGGATTTTATTGTTCCCGCAACCGGAGAAGATCTCTCCCGGGCTGAAGGTGAGTGGCAGGCGGATTTTGATTCACCGGCATCTGTTGAGGCCACTGCATTTCTGCACCGCCTTGTGTGGGCTCCGTGGATACGCGGTCCAGGAGGAAAACCGATAGATCTGAAACCTGAGAATATATCGGCAGGGTTTGCTGTGGATTCTGACGGAGTACGTGTTGATTTCAAGGATGACGATATAATCAAAGGTGTTTCCCGTGCCCTGCCGCGTCTTAACAGTGAACTTCCCTATCTCTTTGAACGCGGTGAGGTGGTGGCGGTTTTCTCCGGTGCTGAACTGATGGAAACAATCACTCGTGATTTGAATCTGCCGTCGGACATGGTAGGTATTATGCCTATTCCGGCAAAAGAGAAGGGCATGAAACCGGTTTTTCAGGTCCATAAGCATTTTTACAGTATGACAGAAGGGGTCGGCCGCCGTTCAAAAGAAGAACGCGATATGGTCTGGAAATGCCTCAGACAGATCACAAGCAGCGCTGTCAAGGATGAAGAAGTGCGTCAGAAAGTATTGGAGGGCCATGCCCGCTGGTGCAATCCCGACGATCTCAGAAGGATGGGGTTTGACGAATATCTCGATGAGGTTCCCGCTGGGATTAAACGCAATTACGAGCGCATCGATAGAGGGGATATCTTAACCTGTACCGAACCCTATGCCGGTTTTTGGCAGGCTGTGTCAGACCTTATCAGCCGGCGTTTACTGGGAATTCTTCTTTCCGATAGCGGTGAGGATTTTGACTATGAAGAGGCTCTCCGTTCCATTAACGCCGATGCGAACAGAGGTCTGATGTTTGATGTGCCGGAGGAAGTGATGCAGCGGAAACGCCCCCTGGCCCGTGTTATCTTCGGGGTGGTTTGCTGTGTCCTGCTGATATGCTTCATGCTGATATTACGCGAGAGCCGTGCAGAGGCGGCACAGAAGTCCGGTACAGCGATTAAAGTGAAACACGGCATTTCGCCGTGGCTGATGCTGGCACCGGCTCTTTTTTCCATTGCTCTGTGGAGTTATTATCCCCTGATACGCGGTGTGGTGATGGCCTTTCAGTCCTACAGAATAGTGGGTGAAAGCAGCTGGGCGGGACTGGATAATTTTATAATGGTGGCAACTGACAGCGGTTTCTGGGCCTCCTGGGGGCGTACCCTGCTATATGTGGGTATCACCCTTGTGCTGGGTTTTCTCAGTCCGGTGTTGCTGGCGCTTATGCTGACAGAAATTCCCCGTGGCAAAGTTTTTTTCCGGACACTTTACTTCCTGCCGCAATTGACCAGTGCTCTGGTGATCACTCTGCTCTGGAAACTGATGTATGATCCGACAGAGAACGGCATGCTCAATCAGCTGCTGGCTTATGTTGGTATACCCGCGCAGAGCTGGCTGCAGGATCCTGCGCTGGCGATGATATGCTGTATCCTGCCCGGAGTGTGGGCAGGAGCCGGAATGGCCAGCCTGATTTATGTGGCGGCACTGCAGTCGCTGCCGTCAGATTATTATGAGGCGGCCGCTATAGACGGTGCCGGTATCATGCGCCGTTTTCGTCATATCACCCTTCCGCAGATGCTGCCTCTGATGGTTATCAATTTCGTAGGGGCTTTTATTGCCGCTTTCCAGGGGATGGGTAGCATTTTCCTTCTGACTTTCGGTGGTCCCGGTGATGCCACCAATGTGCTCAGTCTGGCCATCTGGAAAGAGGCATACAATAACCTGCGTTTCAGTACTGCAACCACCATGGCCTGGTTCCTGGGAGTTGCCCTCATCGGATTCACATATCTTCAGATACGCATTCTCCGCCGTGTCGAATTCCGTCGCGCCGATACCAATTGACTTTAATTCCCGCATCTGACAGTATTAGTACATGAAGATAAAAATTTATTTTTTAACATTACTTTTTTATGTGTTTGTTTCTCCCGCCGTAACTTTCGGGAATGCGGCAGAGGAGAAGCTTACTGTTGCTGCTTCAGACAGCTATAATGGAGAGGGTTTCACTTATACGCGTAGTTTGAAGGAGAAGGTGCGTAATCATGTGATCTACAGCGTGACCTATCCATCACCGGTAAAATCCGCGCTGCCTCAAAATAACATAGTTCCTGCCGAACTTTTTATTCCTGTGGGGCTGAAACCGGACAGCGGGGTGCCAGCAGTCATAGTTATGCACATTCTAAAAGGGGATTTTGCGCTTAGCCGCATGATGTGTTCGCGTCTTTCCGAAGCTGGGATAGCGGCAATGTTTTTCAAACAGCCATACTATGGTTCACGTGGCGGTAAACTGGGACGCCGTGCTTTGATTCAGAGCTTTGATTCACTGATGACCGGATTCAGGCAAAGTACTGCTGATGCCAGACGGGCTTTTGATATCATCCGGGACCAGGAAGGTGTTGATCCTGAAAAATGCGGTGTGACCGGAATAAGCCTGGGAGCAATCAGGGCCGGAGCGCTCTGTGCGCATGAGACACGTATAAAACGCGCCTACCTTTCTCTGGTTGCCGGTGACCTGAAAAAGGTGATTCTCTCCGCGCGTGAAACCCGGGATTTAAAAGTTTTTATTCAGAATCTCAGCGCAGATCAGCAGGATCAAATCTGGGAGTGTGTGAAGCAGCAGGACCCTTTGACCGCTGTGCCTCAGCTTAAAAAGATGGCAGAAGCAGGACGGTTGCGCATGGTCAGAGCCGAGAAAGATCAGATTATGCCGCCGGAGTGTAGCATCAGACTTTTTGATGCCGTCGGACATCCTGAAAGCATGATATGTCTTAAAGGAATGGGACACTACTCCGCTATGGCCGGTCTTTCCGGTGTTATGGATGATCTGACATCCTTTTTTGCCGAGGATATGCCTGCGGACTGGAAGCCGTCTGCAGTCCGGAACAATCTCACTCCCGTGGTGCTGCTTGGTGTTTTTATCAGAGATCTGTCTGAACTGATTGCCGCTGAACCTAAGGATGGTTGCGCGCATATGGTCGGCATGAAGCTGGAATTTGATGTCAAAGGCAAAAAGTTTAAAGCCGATTTTGATCTTGCACTTGGTAATAATGGATGTTTTAAATTATCCGGTGTTTTCCCGGAGGTGGGACGGGCCGGTCTGGGACGCGGTTCTTTTCCCTGGATAACAGGTGGAGGTAAAAAGGTCTTCTGCGGTACAGAATTATTTGATGAAAACCTGAAACTGGTTGATCTGACAGATTCGGAATCAATGCTGTACTACCGGATGGCAGCCGGATTGGCAGCTGGTGCGGCACTCTCCCCGGAACTGATTAACAACTATGCGGAAGCAACTGTTAAAAACAGAGACGGTAACAAAGTTCTCCATCTGGTAAGTGTGAAAAAAGAGCAGAAAGGAAGTGCTGATATAGTGTTTGATTCAAGCGGGCGTTTTCCGCAGCGCCTGGTATGGGATCTTGAAGATTCAAGCGGAAAGATAGAATTTTCACACTGGCAGATAAATGCAGCTTCGCATAGTTCTCTTTTTGATCCGGACGAAAATCTTGTCAGGCAGAAAGTACGTCAGAAAGATGTGATGCAGATGTTTGCCTCGGCTTTCCAGTTTGTAACGGATGTATGTCATGATTTATAGAAAAATTCTGATTCTGGTTTTATGTGCGGTCGGTTTTCTGTCAGCTCAGATGCCTGAGCTGACAGTTGTGAAGCGTGACAGCGATGGTCATGGAATGCTTTGCATGGCCGGCGGAAAAAGAATTCTTGTAGTCGAAGGCACCCCGCAGCAGATGGGGGCAGCTCACGGACGGCTTGCGGGAGATCTTGTTCCGCATGTTATGCCGCAGACTATGTCGCTGGTGGGTGCCGCCTACACTGTCCGTAAGGGTATATGGTTTTTCGATAAAATCGATGAAATCTTCCGCAAGGCTTCGCCGCATACACCGAAACGTTTTCTGAATGAATGTTATGCCATGGCTGATGCTGCAGGTATTACCCGTCGTGATGTCATCTGCGGTAATTTTTTTCCCGAGCTTTTCCACTGCAGCGGTGTCGCGGTTTGTAACAGTGCTGCAAAAGGAGGGGCTGTTGTGCATGCCCGTGTGCTGGATTATATGCGTGATATCCACCTTCAGAAATATACTCTTGTTCAGATTTTTATTCCTGAAGACGGTTTTGCCTGGATCTCGCTGGGGTATGCCGGTTTTCTCGGAACTGTTACGGCCATGAATGAACATGGTCTTGCTATCGGAGAGATGGGTGGCAGGAGTGAGGAGAGTTGGCATGGAATGCCCATGACCTTTCTGATGCGCGAAATCGCCGAAAAAGCGAAGAGTGTTGAAGAAGCTGTTGCCTTGATGAAGCGTGAACCCCGTACCTGTGAGTATTATTACGTGATCAGCGATTCTCAGCGTAATATGGTCGGAATACGCGCCCGTCCGGAAGATGTGATGGTTCTTGAACCGGGAGAGCAGCATGATCTGCTGCCTGATGTCCCGAAGGATACAGTGCTGATTTCCGGCCCGGCCCGGGCCCGCAAACTGTCTGAACGTATAAAAAAGAATTTCGGCAGCATCGACGCGGAAAAAATGATAGAGATAATCAAGCGTCCTGTCGCAATGAAATCCAATCTGCATAACGCTGTTTTTCTGCCTGAGACTCTTGATATGTGGTTTGCCGATGCCGGCAGAAAAACGCCAGCTTGTGATGAACCTTATATTATGATTAATTTGAAAAAAGTCATCAGTTTCTACCATAAAAATAAATAAACGTTCCGGGATTACGGCTACGCTTTTTTGATGAATCGGGTTTTTCCTTCGCTAAAGCTGCGGCGTGATAAGTAGGGTGTCTATCTGTGTGTTGCGCGCAACCCGCTATGCGCTATGCAGAATTTTTTTCGTACAGAGGCGCGGAGACGCGGAGGAAAGGGTTTGAGAGCTGGAAATAGATCCAGCAGTCGACAGTTCAGCCGGTAAATCTCAGAACTGAGCTTTTGTATGGCAGGTATGTTAACAAAGAAGGCCGCTTTTCCTGAGAATCACCCTTGCGGGAAAGGATGTCTCGGTATAAAATACGGGACAATTTGACATACATCAGAGGTTTGTAGAAAAATGGTATCCGGTTTTTTTGACAGAGTTGCTGCACGTCTGGACAAACTTGATAAAGAGAGTCTCAAAACTCATATTTCTCATCTGGTCCGTGAGCGGGGTTTTCTGGAAACAATTTTCCAGAGCATACAGGAAGGTATTCTCGTGGTGGACAGTGAGGGCCGGCTTCTGTATGCCAACCGTGCCGCCGAGACACTGGCCGGTTTTGACTACAAAAAGGTCAAGGGTCGTTCTATCCTGCGTTATCTGCAGGACTGGGAGTGGGAGCATCTGCTGGATATGTCGGAATCCATGAGTGCAGGATGGTCACGCATGGTTGCCCGCGAAATCGAGATAAATTATCCTGAGCATCGTATTGTGGCGGTATCCGCACGTTTGCTTGATGTCGAAGGGCTGGATATTTCAGGTATCCTTGTTATTCTGCGCGACATCACCAAAGAACGTCAGGAAGAAGCCTCCACCCTCGAGAGTGAAAGATCCGATGCCGTTAAACTGCTTGCCGCCGGAGTGGCGCATGAAATAGGCAATCCTCTTAACGCTTTGAATATCCATCTCCAGCTTCTTTCCAGAGAGCTACGTGATGTTTCGGAAAAGCCGCTTAGGGAGTCGCTGGAGGATCTGGTCGGGATAGCCAGAACCGAGGTCGAAAGACTCGATACCACAATTACTCAGTTTCTCAGGGCTATTCGCCCTTCCAAGCCTGAACTTGAAGAGGAACAGCCTGTTTTTATTCTGCAGGAAACTCTTCAACTGCTGAAAACAGAGTTTGAAAACCGCCGGATTGCCGTGACAGTGGACTTTCCCGATAAAGTGCCGACTGTCCATCTGGATCGTTCACAGATAAAACAGGTGTTTTTCAATCTGATTAAAAATGCCCTGGAAGCCATGCCGGACGGCGGTGCGTTGAAAATCATTTTCACTGTTGACGATGTATATGTGAACATGGCTTTCTGTGATAACGGTCAGGGGATCTCCGAAAAAGACATGCGGCATATATTCGAGCCCTACAACACATCCAAAAAAGAGGGCAGCGGTCTGGGACTTATGATTGTTCAGAGAATTATTGATGATCACGGCGGGGAAATAGAGCTTTCCAGCAAGCTGGATGAGGGGACTTGTTTTAAGATACGTCTGCCGCGTTCCGAACGTCGTGTCAGAATGTTGAAAAAAGGAGGGCAGTAAATGGCTGATCAACCTGTTATTCTGATTGTGGATGATGATAAAAACACCCGCGACGGATTGCAACGTGCGCTTCAACGACACTATGATGTATATACTGCGGAGAGTGCTGATGCCGCGCTTGAGGTCTTCGGACGTGTGCCTGATGTGGATGTCATGCTTTCGGATCTGCGTATGCCCGGTGTGGATGGCATAGGTCTGCTCCAGCGTGTACACGGACAGCACCCCCGGACAGTTTGCATCCTTCTGACAGCATACGGTTCGGTTGAAGCTGCAGTTGAGGCCATGAAACGCGGAGCGTATGATTTTCTGACGAAACCCATAAATTTGGATCATCTGGATATGCTGATTTCGCGTGCTGTCAAGTCGCGTGATCTGGAGCAGAAAGTGGAGTCACTCAAAAGCCAGCTTGACGAAAAGTTCGGAATGGAAAACATCATAGGTGAGTCAGATGCGATGAAACAGGTTTTTGACGTTGTGCGCCAGGCGGCTCCGACACAGGCTTCCGTTCTGATACAGGGACCGAGCGGTACAGGCAAAGAGCTGATTGCCAAAGCTGTTCACCGTTTGAGTACACGCAGTAAAGGCCCTTTCATTGCGGTGCATTGCGCGGCGCTGTCTTCATCTCTCCTGGAAAGTGAGCTGTTCGGCCATGAGAAAGGCGCTTTTACCGGAGCGGACTTTCAACGCAAAGGGCGTTTTGAAATGGCTGACGGCGGAACGCTGTTTCTGGATGAAATATCGGAAATTGATACAGCAATGCAGGTGAAGCTGTTGCGGGTGCTGGAAGAACGTACCTTTGAAAGGGTCGGTGGACAGGAATCCGTGGAAGTGGACATCAGACTTATTGCTGCAACCAATCGCGATCTGCGTGAATATGTGGCGGATAACAAATTCCGGGAAGATCTTTTTTTCCGTCTTAACGTTGTTGACATCATGCTTCCGCCCCTTAAAGCGCGTGACGGTGATGTGCCTCTGCTTATTGACCGTTTTCTTAAAGAGTTTGCGGAGAAGAACAACAAAAATGTTGATGGTATGACTTCCGATGCTGTTTCTGTTCTGGAGGCTTATCAATGGCCGGGAAACGTACGTGAACTGCGCAATACTGTTGAAAAAATGGTTGTTCTTGCCCGGGGTGAACGGCTGACACTGCGCGATGTGCCTGCGAATATCCGGGAATCTGCCACGCTGTATACACCGGGAGGACGTTCCCAGCTGCTTGCAGATGGTTCTCTGGCTGACACAGAGGAACGCAAGATAATGGCGGTGCTGGAAAAAAACAAAGGCAATAAAACCAGAGCTTCTCAGGAATTGGGAATCAGTCGAAGAACTCTGCATCGCAAGCTGCATGAGTACAGGATGCGCGACGAAAAGGAGTAAACAGACCAAGCTGCTTCCAGCCGCCTGCCTGCGGGCAGATAACAGGCAGACAGCCAAACTGAGATTCTGTGATCTGCGCAGTCTGTATATTCCATCGTGTTTGTATGTGTTTTAACTGTGGCTTCTCTGGTGAAAAATGCCGCGCATTTTAAAAGAGGTGATTTTATAGCAACCAGTCCTGATCCGGAATTCAGCTCAGGATACTGCAAAGGAAAGGCTTTGACCTGAAAATGACTTCTGAACCTTCATTTACTCTGCCGAATTTCGAAGTACTCGAATTGATCGGGCGCGGAGGTATGGCTTCTGTATGGAAAGCCCGGCAGCTTTCACTGGACAGATTGGTGGCTGTTAAAATTCTGTCATCAACCTTTTCCGAAGAAAAAGAGGATGTCGAACGTTTCAGAATGGAGGCTAAAACGGCTGCGCGGCTCAGGCATCCGAATATTGTTCAGGTGTATGATGCAAATTTCAGGGACGGTCTCTGTTTCTTTGTGATGGAACTTGTTGCTGGATATACAATGGGTGATCTTGTCCGGCGCAAAGGGAATATATCGGAGGAGGATGCTCTGACAATAGCTGAGTCTGTGGCAGTGGCGCTGGATTATGCGTGGAATTCGTTTGAGATGGTTCATAATGATATAAAACCCGATAATATCATGGTGGATGAAGACGGATCCTTGAAAGTTACCGATCTGGGCCTTTCCTGTTCTCTTGCCCTTCTGAAGGCCGAAAACAGCAGCAGCGATGAAATTCTGGGCACGCCTGCTTATATGTCTCCTGAACAGGTGCGCGGAGATACAGATTTAGATTGCCGCTCCGACATATATGAGCTTGGAGCAACGCTGTATCATCTTGTTAGCGGGCATATGCTTTTTGAAAAAAAAGAGCCTGACGCCATCGTTGAGTGCCACGTCAATGCGATGCAGGCGCCTGATCCGCGTGAATTCGTGCCGCATCTTTCGGATTCCTTTGTTATGATGATTGAAAAAATGCTGGCGAAAGACAGGCGTCACCGGCATGGCACATGGCAGGAATTGATAGACGATATCATCCTTATCCGGAACGGCGGATCACCGGCAGCAGTATCAGTGCCGAAGCACAGGAGTTCTGTGAAGTGCTGGTGAGACTGACAGGACAAGCAACAGGCGGTCTGTCGGGTTTTGAGTTTTTATCAGCAGCTGGCCGTCTGCGGACGGACAGGCTTGTAGCCTTCGTGTGCGGGTTGTGGCGGGATGAAATTATTATATGCGGGAAAAATCAGAACACCTGAACAGGACAGTTACTAATGAGCACTCTTCTGAAAATCATTACGGTCTTTTTTAAAATCGGCCTGCTGACTGTCGGCGGGGGCTTGGCTATGATTCCTGTGATTCAGCAGGAGATGGAGCGTCTCGGCTGGCTTGATGCCCGCCAGTTCATTGATATTCTGGGTATCGCCCAGATGACCCCGGGAGCTATTTCTGTGAATACCGCGACATTTTCGGGTTATCGTGTGATGAGTTCGGTCGGAGACGGAGCTTTCCATGTTGCTTTGCTTGGGGCCATTGCGGGTACGATAGCGGTATGTAGTCCCTCGCTGATCTGTATTAATGCTGCAGGTCAGCTGCTGAAGAAATACAGGAATCACCTATGCCTGATATCGGTTTTTAATATTCTTCGGCCTTTGGTGGCAGGCCTGATTATTACTGCTTCAGTCTTCCTGATTTTTCAGAGTGTATGCGGCAATGCCGAGGCCTGTGATTTTTCAGGTGGTTTCAGCGGATTCGCTTTTGTTGTGGCCGGGCTTGCATTTGTTTTGTCTGTCTGTACACGGCTGACTCCGATTCTGATTATGCTGGCCGGTGCCCTTGCCGGGGTTGCTTACGGCTTCGTATAATATAAGGCAGATGACTGGCAATATTTGTCTGACTTGGCAGCGCAATAATTTTTCTGTTCCTTATCTCAGCTTTTGGAAAAGCGTGCGTTTTATTATGCACTTCAGGATTTGAGTTACTTTACAACTGCAATAGTTCTTAGAAAAATGTTAATTTCTAATTGTCGCGCACCACTGTATCCTTATTGTACACTTATCTTGCATATAATTACGCAGAAACAGCTGCAAATATAGTAAAATGGTGCTAAGTCAAGAATTGGTCAAAAACACACGGAATCACCCGGTTGGGACAAAATAAAAACCTCGTAAGTTGTTAATCATTAACATCTTGCGAGGATTATACCAGATGGTGCCAGAGGAGGGACTCGAACCCTCACGTCCGTGAAGACGGCAGATTTTGAGTCTGCTGCGTATGCCAATTTCGCCACTCTGGCATAAATGGAGCGGGTGAAGGGAATCGAACCCTCGTGACCAGCTTGGAAGGCTGGGGCTCTACCATTGAGCTACACCCGCTTAAAGAAGTTAAAAATATACTATAAATCCACTGATATGGTCAAGGGACAAGCAGATGTTTTTTCAAAGCGCAAATTGTAAAATCAGCTCGGCCACATGAAAAACGCTAATTTGAGAATCGGCCACATTAGGGTCGTTTATTTGATGCCGGCCTGATATAATTGACAATGTTCAGCAGTGAAGGAATTGTATCATGAGTATGCGAACAGAGAGTTGTGATTATCTTGTGGTCGGTAGCGGCATCGGCGGCCTGATGACCGCTTTGTATATGGCGCCCCATGGCCGGGTTATGCTATTGACAAAAAAGCGGGCGGATGACTGTAATACAAACCGTGCCCAGGGCGGCATTGCCTGCGTGATAGATAAAAAAGACAGTTTTGATCAGCATATTGCCGATACAATGAATGTCGGAGCCGGTCTCTGTAACGAAAAGGTTGTACGTAAGATTGTTACAGAAGGGCCTAAACGGCTGAAGGAATTGATTGAGCTCGGAGTTAGATTTAAACGGAGAGATGACGGCAAGTCCGGCTATGATCTCGGACGCGAGGGCGGGCATTCCCGCCGGCGTGTGTTGCATGCAGGGGATATTACAGGTCAGAAGATAGAATCTGTGCTGGTGAAACGCGCCAGGAAACATCCCAATATCACCTTGATGGAAAATGCCATGGTGATTGATCTTATCACCACCCGCTGGCTGCACCGTCCGGAGGATAATCAGTGTGTGGGTGCCTATGTGCTGAACGAAAAGAACGGAGAGATTTTTGCTGTGCGTTCACCTGCCACCATTATGGCGACCGGGGGCTGCGGCAAGGTGTATCTGTACACCTGCAATCCTGACATTGCCACGGGAGACGGCATTGCTCTAGCCTGGCGGGCAGGTGCTGATATAGCCAACATGGAGTTTATTCAGTTTCACCCGACATGCCTGTATCATCCTAAGGCCAAGCGTTTTTTAATCAGTGAGGCGGTTCGTGGAGAAGGCGCGGAACTGGTGGATAAAAGTGGACGCCCCTTCATGCAGAAGTACGATGAACGCGGTTCACTTGCTCCGCGTGATGTAGTCGCCCGCGCAATTGACTCGGAGATGAAACGCACCGGTGCGCCATACTGCTGCCTGGATATCCGCCACAAACCTAAGGATTTTCTGCAATCGCGGTTTCCCAATATATATGAGAACTGTCTGAAATACGATATTGATATGGCTGAAGATTTGATACCGATTGTGCCTTCGGCTCATTATATGGGCGGGGGTATCAAGGCAACAGTCGATGGGATTACCTCTCTGCCCGGACTTTATGCTGTGGGGGAAACCGCATGCAACGGACTGCATGGGGCAAACCGTTTGGCCAGCAACTCACTGCTTGAAGCTCTTGTATGTGCTTATGAGACTGCCGGAAGGGTGATTGAAAACAGATCAAAACTGCCGCAATCTCTGCGCATTCCGGACTGGCAGTACGGGCAGGCCGTAGCCAGCGATGAGCAGGTGATGGTGGCGCATAACTGGATGGAAGTGCGCACATGCATGTGGGACTATGTGGGGATTGTACGCACCAACAAGCGTCTTGCCCGTGCACGAAACCGTATCAATAATCTGAAGCGTGAGATACGTGAGTATTATTTTGATTATCTTGTAACAGCCGACACTCTTGAGCTGCGTAACATCGCCGTTGTGGGTGATCTCATAATACGCAGTGCCCAGCGCCGCAAGGAAAGTCGCGGTCTGCATTATACTTTGGATTATCCGCATTTGCTGTCAAAAACAAAGAATACTGTGTTGCCGGGGAGAAGGCTGTAAAATGTAAAGGGTATCCGCTGTCGGCATCGGTCTCGAATTGCAACCGTAGGTTGCTATGTCCGATATTGGTACCGATAGCGATGATTTAACCTGCGAAAAACTACGCAAAGCCACCATTTACCAGTTACAGCAGATGCGGGTGAATCCCGCATCAAAGAATCAGCATACAGTCGCCGTAACTGAAGAAACGGTATCGTTTGCGGATTGCCTCCTGATAGGCTTTCATGATAAGACCGCGCCCGGCAAGTGCTGAAACCATCATGATGAGGGTTGATTCAGGCAGATGGAAGTTGGTCAGCATAATATCCGCGATTCTGAAATCGTAGGGCGGGTATATGAATATCGAGCTTTCACCGCTGTCCTTCACAATTTTTCCATTGTGTTTTGCCGCAACACTTTCCAGTGTGCGCACGGTTGTACTTCCCACGCAGATAATTCGTCCGTCCCTTTCCCGGCACTCATTTATGGCGCTTGCGCATTCTGTGCTGACGGTATAGCGTTCGGTATCCATGCGGTGTTTTTCCACTGTTTCGCTTTTCACCGGTTTGAATGTGCCGGGACCGACATGCAGTGTCAGGTAACGGCGGTTGACACCTTTCCTGTCAAGGGCGGTGAAGATTTCATCAGTAAAATGCAGGCCGGCAGTGGGAGCCGCGACAGCGCCTGTTTCCCGGGCGTATATGGTCTGATAACGTTCACGGTCGAGTTGTGACTGACGCTTATTGCCGTCTCTTCTTATGTAGGGAGGGACGGGGGTGAGTCCGTGAGTGTCTAGAATTTCCATGAGTGGTTGCTGTGAGGAGAATACTGCAACGCAGTTGCCCTCTTCACGTCGTTCAGTAATCCGCGCATTCAGAGAACCATCGGCAAATACTGCTTCGAGGTCAGGCCGGATTCGCCTCCCTGATCCGCTCATACAGAGCCAGCAGCATTCCTTTGCATTGTCTGATGCATGTTTTCCGTGGCTGGAAAGCTGTTGCAGAAGCAGCAGTTCAACTGCCCCGTCCGTGTCTTTCCAGTGGCCTTTCAATCTTGCGGGAAAGACTCTGGTGTTGTTGAGAACCATGAGATCGGCTGGATTGAGATAGTCGACAATATCAGTAACCATTCTGTGTTCTATCAGTCCTGTTTCCCGGTGCAGCACAAGCATACGCGACGTGCCGCGTTTTACGGGTGGCTCCTGGGCGATCAGTTCTTCGGGGAGGTCGAAATGGAAGTCTGAAGTCTGCATTATTTAGGGTTTCGGGAGTTGAAGGGAGTAGGGGGCGAGTCGGTTATCATCGCATATATTGATTCTCTCGATTATATTGATTCTCTCGATAGTATATCTGCGCCTAGCACAATAAGGTTCGTTGCAAACTCAGGAAAGGATTCCTTGAGAATTTCCGCATTCTGCACAACAACCGGTGAGGGGGACTGAAGACCTGCAATGGTCAGCGACATGGCCAGACGGTGATCTCCGTTGGCTTCACATGTGCCGCCTTTGATTGTGCCGCCTCTGATGGCGAAACCGTCCTGAAATTCTTCAACTCCTACTCCAAGCTTTTGCAATTCCCGGCAGAGAACGGAAATGCGGTCACTTTCCTTATGTCGCAGTTCTTCAGCTTCACGCACGACAGTGGTGCCTTCGGCGCAGGCAGCGGCAATGGCGAATGCCGGGAATTCATCTATCATTCTTACAACTGTGTCACCGCTTACGTTTATCGCTTTAAGCGGCGCGGCTTTTAGTGTGATATCACCGATCTTTTCGCCGCAGGCGTATCGTATGCCGGAAACTGTTACTTCAGCTCCCATTTCACTGAGAACATCGATTATACCGGTGCGGGTGGGGTTTATGCCTACATCACTGACGGTTATTTCCGATCCCGGGACTGTAGCGGCTGCAACCAGCATGAATGCGGCGGAAGAGATGTCACCGGGCAGGGTGATGTTTAGAGGACGAAGCGGGGAACTTAAAGGTTCTATCCGCACAGTGTATGGATCTTCCGTTGTGACATTCGCTCCCATGGCGGACAGCATGCGTTCGGTGTGATCCCGCGACGGTCCTGGTTCCCTGAGAACGCTTGTGCCGTTTGCATCCAAAGCAGCCAGAATGAGGCAGCTCTTGATTTGAGCGCTTGCAACCGGAAGATTGTAGTTCAGCGCTGCGAGTTTCACGTAAGCATCGCGTGCGGCCATTCTGACAGGAGCGCATCTGCCGGTTGCTGTTGCCGGAACGTTCATTCGGGAAAGCGGTTCTATTATACGATCCATTGGCCGGCGTCGGAGGCCTTCTGAACCATCGAGTGTGCAGGGGGTTCCCGCAGCCGCCAGAGCACCGGCCAGCATGCGGATTGTAGTGGCCGAATTGCCGCAGTCAAGCGGTGATTCAGGTGCAGTGAACCCCTTGAGACCATTGCCCTTTACCGTAAGTGTTTCGCCGACCAGCGTCCACTCAATGCCCAGTGCCCTCAGCGAACGGAGCATTGCTTCGGTTACGCCGGACACGAGAAAACGCTGTATGATGCTTTTTCCTTCCGCCAGTGATGCGAAAAGCGCCGCACGGTGAGACAGGGATTTGTCGCCCGGCAGGGTGATCGAACCGTTCAGCGGCTTGTCTGTGGTGACGGATAGGTTCATAAAATTGCAGATAACTGAAACACGGTGCGTTTTTTATAAAGCGGTGTAGCCGCGTTATTTGCAGAGCGTGTAAAGAACCCCCGCCACAACCGCGGAACCGATGACTCCGGCAACATTCGGGCCCATGGCGTGCATGAGAAGGAGGTTTTTCGGGTTGGATTCCAATCCTACTTTGTTGGCAACGCGGGATGCCATAGGTACAGCTGAAACACCTGCGGCGCCGATCAGCGGATTTATGGGGTCTTTGGAGATTTTACTCATGAGACGTCCCATGAAACAGCCCGTAGCTGTTCCGCACATGAATGCGACCAGCCCGAGACCGAGAATGCCGAGTGTTTCGAATGTCAGAAACTTTTCACATGCCAGCTTGGAGCCTACCGAGAGCCCCAGCAGGATTGTCACAATGTTTACCAGAGCGTTTGACATCGTGTCAGAAAGGCGGGCCACCGAAGGTCCGACCTCCCGGGCAAGGTTGCCGAGCATCAGGGCTCCTACCAGCGGAACAGCGCTGGGCAGAAGCAGAGCGCACAGCAGAAGTACGATCAGAGGAAAGCAGACTTTCTCCATGCGGGAGACGTGGCGCAGCTGGTTCATGACTATCTTGCGCTCTTCTGCAGGCACAATAGCCCTCATAATCGGCGGCTGTATGATAGGCACCAGTGCCATGTAGGAATATGCCGCCACAGCTACACCGCCGAGAATCTGCGGTGCCAGTTTGGATGTCAGCCAGATGGCGGTGGGGCCGTCGGCACCTCCTATGATACCAATGGATGCGGCTTCAGGCAGACCGAAGTTGATGCCGGGCAGAGTTCCGAGCAGCAGAGAGCCGAAGAGTGCCAGGAAAATTCCGAACTGGGCGGATGCTCCCAGCAGGGCTGTACGAGGGTTTGCAATAAGCGGCCCGAAGTCAGTCATAGCGCCTACCCCCATGAAGATCAGGATGGGAAAAAGGCCTGTCTCGACTCCGAAATCAAAGAAATAATAGAGATAGCCTCCCGGTTCCATTACCTGGGGCAGTCCGTTGACCATCTCCACCACAGGTGGTGTGGCTACGTTGGCATAAGGCATATTGGCAAGCAGACCTCCGAATCCGATAGGCAGAAGCAGAAGGGGTTCGAATCCTTTGACAACAGCCAGGTAGATCAGAACGAGACAGACGAAAATCATCAGCAGCTGCCCCAGACCATACGGAATTATCCCGCCGAGAATCTCAATTTTGTGTCCTTCGACAAATTCACCGGTTGTTTTGTGGTAGCCCTCGACAAGATACTCAGGTGGTTCAGTCTGGAAAAAACCCTGGATACCGGTGGTGGACGCAAGATTTTTCACTTTGTCAAGGGTGTCATGCCAGTCTGCGGAAGGTGCTTCGGCAGCGTCCGCTTTATGTGTCCGGCTGTCGTGTGTTGTCAGGGACGTGTCTGCGTGTGTGTCGGCGTGGTCAGCAACTCCAAAGGCCTGGGAAAAACTCAATGCCAGGGTTGCCGCACAGGTTAAAAAGACTTTTTTCATAAATAAGTTCCGGTATGTTGGTTTCTTTGATTTCAACTGTTCAAGCAATGATAATGACTGTATCACCCGCATTGACTTTATCGCCGGTGCTGACAGATATGTGCTCGATTGTGCCGTTGCAGGGAGATTGAATCGGGGTTTCCATTTTCATTACGTCAAGTGCCATAAGTTCGTCACCTTCATCAATGTTGTCACCCTTGCTCACACTTACCCGAAGCACGGTTCCCGGAACAGAGGCCTTGACTTCGGTTTCCTCTGCGTCGGAAGAACTGTTTTTTGCGGAGCTGTCTTTTGTGATACCGCTGGCAACACCGACTGCGTATTCCTTGCCGTTGACAACAGCCTTGTCGCCTTTGAGTTCCACGCCGTATGACTTGCCGTTGACCGTAACAGTGTAACCGTCAGTTGCTCCGGTACCGGATTTTTCTGCCTTCTGTGCACCTTTGCGTACACCGATTTTGGCTTCGCCTTTAAGGTACTGGATGCCCTTGTCTTTACACGTTGCCGCAATGAATATGTTTTCCTCGCAAAGGTCGGTGATGCCGTTGTCTGTGAGCAGTTTTTTTGCGGCATCAATGCCTTTGGACGGATCACGGCCGTTGATATCAACAGTTTTTTCGGTGGTTGGTTCAAGTTTGAGCTGTTCCGAGGCGAGTTTGACAATTTCCGGATCAGGTTTGCAGGGAGTCTTCCCGAAGTATCCCAGAACCATCTTGCCGTAGCCTTCAGCGATTTTTTTCCAGTTGCCGAAGAGAACGTTGTTGAAAGCCTGCTGAAAGTAGAACTGGCTGACCGGTGTTACTGACGTTCCGAATCCGCCGCGGCGGACAACTTCGCCCATGGCCGCAATACAATCTGTGTATTTATCCATCAGGTTGTTGTCGCGTAGCATCTGGGTGTTTGCTGTAAGGGCTCCGCCCGGCATGGGTGACCATGGAATCATAGGCTCAACAGCCTTGGCTTCCGGCGGCAGGAAGTAATCCTTCATGCAGTCTTTGGTGATTAGTTCGGCTTTCATCAATTTGTCGATGTCTATGCCCAGATCATAGTCGGTACCGCGCATGGCATGCCAGAGAGTGGCGATGTCGGGCTGACATGTGCCGCCGGACATGGGCACAATGGAACAGTCAACCTGGCTGGCTCCCGCTTCAATGGCGGCTTTGTATCCCACTGTGCCTATACCGGCAGTCTCGTGGGAGTGAAAGACGATGTTCATGTCATCGCCTAGCAGTTTGCGGGCCTGTCTGATTGTTTCATAAACCTTTACGGGAATAGATGTGCCGGAAGCATCTTTGAAGCAGACGCTGTCAAAGGGTATTTCAGCATCGAGTATGCCTTTTAGAACCTCAATGTAGAATTCAGGGGTGTGCGCTCCTTTGCAGCCCGGAGGAAGTTCCATCATGGTTACACAGACTTCGTGTCTCAGGCCTGCGTCTTTGATTGACTTGCCGCTGTCGATCAGATTGTTAACATCATTCAGCGCATCAAAGTTGCGGATTGTGGAGATTCCGTGGTTTTTGAACATCCTCGCATGAAGATCGATGATATCACGCGGCTGGGAGTCGAGTCCCACGACGTTGACGCCCCGGGCGAGAGTCTGCAGATCCGCATCCGGGCCGGCTGCTTCGCGGAAGCGGTCCATCATGTCAAAAGCGTTTTCATTACAGTAAAAGAAGAGGGACTGGAAGCGGGCGCCGCCGCCGGCTTCAAAATGATCTATACCCGCATCGACGCAGGCTTCAACCGCCGGCAGGAAATCTTCGGTAAACACGCGGGCTCCGTAGCATGACTGGAATCCGTCGCGAAAGGCGGTGCACATTATTTTTACAGGTTTTTTTGCCACAGTATATCTCCTTGAAATGGATTGGAATGGTTTTTTTGGTTTTAAAGAAATTAAGCTGACTGAGCTGCCGCAGCCGCTATGGCAATAGCGATTTCAGTGTTGTCAGAGTTTGCGGAAGATGATTTTGCCGGTCGTTTTTTAGGTGTTGCATCAGGAAGTATGTAATTGAACTTCGGAATGATTTTCGCAGAGGCTGACATTACACAGACGAGAACAGAGAGAAAGGCGAAAACAATGCCCATTCCTGCCAATAAAAGAACCAGACCTTGGCTGAGGATTGCCATAAAAGAACTCCATTAAGGGTGAAAATTATTTGGCGTAAGATTATACTTTCGCTTATTTGCCATGTACAGCTTAAAAGCACGTATTTTTTGTTTAAATTTCAGTTTGCTGATTGAAAGCAGCTGGGTTTTTAAGGGGATGATGGCCGGGATAGACGTAAATGTGCCGATTTGCTAATGTAGCTGCAATGCGCAGAGAAACAAGATATCTCAGCTGGAAGGAATACCTGAAAGAGTTTTACGGTGAACCGCTGTACCGTATTCCGGTTGACCTCGGCTATGGTTGTCCGAATCGCGACATTTCCGGTAAAGGCGGTTGCGCTTTCTGTGCGGGAGACGGAGGACGCGCCCGGCAGATTTTATCGGCTGTGGATCTTGCGGACCAGGTGGCAAAGGCCGCGGCTTTTGCCAGGCGGCGTTATGGTGCCCGCCGGTTTATGCTGTATATTCAGGCTTACACAGGCACTTTTACGGATCCGTTGCATTTTAAAGAGCAGGTGAATCAGCTTTTAGCGCTTAGCCGTTTTGATGCCCTCAGTATAGGCACCCGGCCTGATTGTCTGCCTGATGATGTGTTAAACTGCCTTGCTGAGATTAACCGGAAACTGGATGTCTGGCTTGAATTGGGAGTGCAGAGTACGCATGATGCAACTCTGGAAAGAATAAATCGCGGACATAACTGGTTATGCTCGGAAAAGGCTGTCAGGCGGATTGACGCAGCCGGTCTGAAACCTGCGGTTCACCTAATACTCGGATTGCCGGGAGAGGGATGCAGGGAATGGAAACTGAGTGCTGAACGGATTGCCGGGCTTCCTGTGCAGGCGGTCAAACTGCATAACCTGCATATAATCAGGGGAACTAAATTGGCTGAAGAGCATGCCCGGTTGCCTTTGTCTGTGCTGGATGAACATTCCTATGCGCAGGCGGTGATCGAAGTCTTGAGACGCATCCCTTCAAATATTCCGCTGATGCGGCTGACAACCGATACTCCCGGGGAGAAGCTTCTTGCTCCGAGGTGGAGTATGAGCAAGGGAGAGTTTTCTGAATATCTGACAGAACGTATGTGTTTTCAGGGGGTAAGACAGGGGGATCTATGCGTTTCACATGCAGATGATACAACCCATCCAGAATCAAAAACGCCTTTGTTTGAGTCCCGTCCAACGGATGACGGCAGTATCACCTTCTGGAGCGGAAAGTTTAAGGAACATTTTCACTCAAAGGTGGGTGCCGTTACAGAAGCATTTTCCAAATTTGTCGAACCGGCAGCTTTGAACAAACTTCTGAAAAAGGGGAATCTGACCCTTCTGGATATCTGTTACGGTCTTGGATGCAATACACTGGCAGCTTGTGAAACCGCTGAAAAAGAACAGTCAGGACGGCTCTACGTGACTGCGATTGAGATTGATATCAATGTGATACGCAGTGCCGCTGTGAGGGTTGTGGCTCCGGGAAAAAGCCGGATAGACTGGTGCCGGGTGAACCGTAATCTTGTCGAATGCGGGCAGTGGACAGGAAAATACAGCAGTATCAGACTCCTGCATGGCGATGCTAGAGATAAAATTGAGGCGGCCCGGAATTCGGGAAATTTTGATATTGTGTTTCTGGATGCATTCTCAACTCAGCGCAATGCGGAGTTATGGACAGTTGACTTCTTTCGAAGAATTAAGTCTTTGATGTCTGAAAAAGCTGTTCTTCTGACCTATTGCGCCGCTCTGCCAGTGCGTTCCGGGTTGATTCAGGCCGGTTTTTATGTGGGCGAAACTGCTCCTGTGGGGCGTCGGCGAGGCGGGACAATAGCTGCTGTGCGGGCGGAGGATATTACGGCGCCCCTTTCAGAAGAGGAGGTGAATCTTATCAGCAACACGAAGCGTGGAATTCCTTACCGTGATCCCGACCAGGTCTGGACGAACAGACGTATTTTGAAAGAGCGCGAGAAAAAACGGCGCAATGTAATTGATCAGGCACTGACCTGAGATGTTCTGCATCCGCACATAGCCGACCTGACTGTCGATTGAACCGATAAACGACAGTTGCCATTATGCCGCAGGTGCGGTGAAAAGGCAAGCTCCTGCCTGCCTCGGCATAGTTGCGCGAGTGGGATGAAGAGGGGCGGTTTAAAAGTGACGTTGGTTGAAATCTGCTGCAAATACACATAAATACATCAGGACACAGCGCGTAAAAACCGTCATTTATGTTACAATTGTACTATGAATGCGTTCATAATGCCATCATTGCAGTTTGTATGTTATCCGTTAAAGCGGAATAATATACAACTATGAGATTTACAGACGAAGATGATTTCAAGTCGGATATCGTAGTTGTCGGCGGTGGTGCCGCCGGTCTGACTGCGGCTCTGTCGGCAGCCAGGAATGGCGCTGATACCGTTCTGATTGATAACAATGGGTTTTTAGGCGGACTTTCCACAACACTGCCCTGGCTTGGTTTTCATGATCGTGATTATCGCCTGATTGTCAAAGGCCTGCCTTTGGAGTTTGTCCATCGTCTGCAGGAAACCGGTGCAGGTGCGCCGTTTGAATACGATATCAAATGCGGTTCCGCGTTCAGTTTTGATTCGCATATGTGGAAATGTATCGCTATGCAGATGTGCGTTGAAGCTGGCGTCAAGGTGTTGTTCCAGACTCGTGTTACCGGTGTACTACAGGATGGCAATCGCGTTACTGGAGTGATTGCTTATGATAAAAGCGGATTTCGGAAAATTACCGCTCCCATGGTGATAGACTGCAGCGGTGACGGCGATGTTGCCGCCATGGCGGGGGCAGCGTGGAAAAAAGGCCGGGATGATGACGGCTTGGTGCAGACTCCCACACTCGTCTTTAAACTGGGCGGAGTTGATCGTGATGGATTTATTGCCGGATGCCGAAATGATGCGCTGAACTACCGTGAATGGCTTGCCGATTATCCTAAGCTTCGTACCAAGACCGTTGCCCGCCTTGATGATATGCGGGTGATCGTATGCGGCGGGTATGCGTCTCTGGTGGAAAAGGCGCGTAAGGCTGGAGATATTGATCTGCCGCAGACCCATATTGTCGGTGTCAAACTTCATCGGCCTGATGAGTTTCTCGTAGTGATGACCCGTGTGCTCGGTCTGGACCCGGTTAATGGTGACAGTATCAACGAGGCTTATTACCATCTTTACCGTCAAATCCCCATGCTGGTCAAATTTTTCAGAAAATATGTTCCGGGATTCGGCAACTCAAATTTGCGGGAAATCGCAAGTGTTCTCGGTGTGCGGGAGAGCCGTCGGATTACAGGTGAATACACATTGACAGAGAATGACTTGGTGAGCGGGCGTGTATTTGATGATGCGGTCTGCATGGGCGCATATCATATTGATATACATCGACCGGCGGGCACATGGGTTGAGTCAAAGAATGTAAAAGCCTATACTGTTCCCTTGCGGTCGCTGATAGTTAAAGATTTTGAGGGATTGATGGTTGCTGGCAAATGTTTCTCAGCTACTCATGAGGCTCTGGCTTCAACGCGTGTTGTGCCTGTTTGTATGGGTATGGGGGAGGCTGCGGGCGTGGCAGCTGTGATGGCTCTCAGTTCAGGGTGCTCCGTGCGTGAACTTGATGTCGGCAACCTGCAGAACGCACTTCAGTTCCAGGGCGTTGAACTCGGACGTACACTGGAAAACCCCAATGCGGAACTTATTGATAAGATAGGTCAGCTTCCTTTGGTCGAGGATGCACATTCGGATGAGTATGACGGCGTTAAAAACTCCGAGTACTGGCTTGATAACTGCGTGAGTTAGACTTTTTTTAACCTGCGAATCTCCGCGAATAGATAAGGGAATTATTTCCCCGCATAAACGTGGAGGAAAAATTTAAAGTGCAATATTCGCGGAGATTCGCGGGCTAAATATTTGCGCAGCAACCACTTTGCTTTTTAGTAGTTAAAAGATTATGTGGCTATGCTGCTTAATGTGATTATTGGGCTTTATATGCATATTTTGGATTGGTTAATTATCGCTTTGTTCTTTTCAGGGCTGATAGGTGTTGGTTTCCGGCTTTCATCAAAAACCGATGATACCGAAGGTTTTTTTCTCTCACACCGCAATATGCCTTGGTGGGCGGCCTCTGCTTCAGTAGCAGCCACAGCCCTCAGTGCCGGCACCTTTGTGGGAGTGCCGCAGGTCACCTACACCGGCAATCTGACCTGGATGCTTCTGCTGATAGGCAGTACGATTGGCGGTGTGATTGCCGCTCTGTGTATTGTGCCTGTCCTCTACCGTGCCGGCACCATGACGATTTACGGTTATCTGCGTGAACGCTTCGGGCCGGATGCCGAGAGCGCAGCATCCTGGTTTTTTGTCGTCGGGACGCTGCTGGTTGCAGGTGCGCGTCATTTTATTGCATCAATTGTGGTTTCGATGACAGTGTTCGGATCGATAGAGGCATTTCCTCTGATCACATCCATTGTTATTCTCGGAGCTGTCGCCACCCTTTATACGGTATGCGGCGGCATCCAGGCGGTGATCTGGACCGATGTCGTGCAGGTGCTTATTTTGGTCGGTGCGGCGGTTTTTTGTATCTGCATTTTAATGAACCGGATACCTTTGGCGTTCTCGGAGATTACGGAAGTGCTGCGCGGGGCGCCGGGCGGTAACAAACTGCAGTTGTGGAATTTTGATTTCAGTCTTGATAATCCTTATACAATCTGGGCGGCTGGCGGTGCATACGCATTGCTTACAGTGGCGCAGTATGGTTGCTGCCATGACAACGTTCAGCGTCTGCTTACATGCAGGTCTCCACGACAGGCTGCTGTTTCAATGATCGTTTCCCGTTTTATCCAAGTGCCTATAGTTATGCTTTTTCTTGTGATCGGTGCGTTGCTGTATATATTTTATCAGTGTCCGGATTTAATGGGGCAGTATGCTCCTGCGGCTTTGCCTGAGGGGTCAAAAGAGGTGTTTCCGTTTTTTATTCTGCATGAACTGCCTGCAGGCGCTCTCGGTCTTGCCTTGGCCGGTATGCTGGCAGCATCGATGAGCAGTTTTGATTCGGCGGTGAATTCATTGGCCAGTGTGGCTCGTGAGAATCTGCGTAAAAACAGAGAACAGCCCAGACTTGATTCAGATGCGAACAGGCGGCTGGAACTCAGGCAGTCACGTTGGTTTGTGATGTTTATGGGCGGTGCTCTCACTCTTTTTTCCATTGCCGCTGTGTTTCTGCAGGAGGCCGGTGGTCAGCGCCTGATTGATTTTGCACTGGGAGTGCTCACATTTTCGTATGCCGGACTGTTCGGGGTTTTTGTTACTGCCATCGCGACAAAGCGCGGTAATCAGCGTTCCGCCGTGGCGGCTTTGTGGGTCGGAGCACTCATTGTGCTGCTGGTGCAGCCCTATATCATGCCGCATTGGACCCGTCTGCTGTCAGGATCCGCATTGAAACTGGCTTGGCCCTGGTGGATGGTGCTTGGAGGAGGATTAAGTTTTCTCGTTTGTTTCGCAGGCCGGGCTGATGACAACTAATTTTTTGTTTGGTATGCTATGTGAGTTTGTTGGATGTTGCTCTACATTACACAGAGCGTAGCGTTTCACTTATTCCGAAATTCGTATCTCATAAACAATGATCCGTACTATACCCATAAAAGCTGTAAAGGATGTCGTCAGTCAGGGAGGACTGACGCACTTGGAGTATGCTCGGGCTTCACGTTGTGGCATTCCGGATAATGTATCTATCGTCAATGCTCCGCGTCTTTTAACAACTCTGCGTGGTGCTGCCGCATTTCAGGTCACAGGATGTGATGGAATCCGGAGGATTGTTCTAAAACCCGGAGAAGGCATTTATGTTCCTGCAACATACTGGGTTAAGGCTGACCCGGCGCGTTCCTATCAGACACTGGGGCTGATTTTTCACAAAAAACTGACACGTCTCTATGTTATGGAAGCGGTTCAGGATGATGAATGCTGGCATACCCGGATGCTGGCTGCAGATGAAAGAGCAGCTCTGGCCGGAATTCTTGCCGACTCGCTTTTTGAGCTTCTGAATAAACCGGGGGATAATGCATTTTCTCTGTTGCGTGAAAGAGCTGCGGTCAACCTTCTTCTCGCCGAGTGTTCTTTGTTGATACGGAGTGATGACGCTGTTCAGACCGGCGGCAAGGCCTGGCAGCATTGGCAGGCTGCGCGTCATTATGTGGATGAACATCTGCAGGAGCCGCTTGACCGCCAGAGGGTTGCGGATGCTCTGCAGCTTCATCCCAATCATCTCTCAAGACTTTTTAAGACTTATGATAATTTTTCGTTCAGTAATTACATTACACAGGCCCGTATGAACCGCGCTGAGCTGCTGCTGGCTGACAGCACTCTGAATGTGTCTGATGTCGCCTACTTAAGCGGATTCGCCAGTCCTAACTATTTCATCCGTCTCTATCGGCGGCAGCATGGCTGCTCTCCCGGTAAAGACCGTATCTCAAAGACGTTGTAGTTTTATTATAAGAGTATTCCTCGCAGAGGCGCAGAGATCGCAGAGAAGTTGTTGCTACGCTGATAATTATCCACCCATCTACGCCCGCAAGCGGGGCTACGTCGTGGCATGTAAAAGAGCGCAAAGAACTTGGCGTGAGCGTTGCCCGCAACCCAATATCCAGTTAGTAGTAGCACTCCGTGCAGTGAAATGTAGAGGTCGCTCTATGAGCGGATGCTACAAAAAACGTACACAAAAAACAAAAAAATGAATTTCAAGGAGAATATATGTTGAAAATAGGGGAAAGCCTTCGAATCTGCTTTGTCATGTTGGTTGTAACACTCTGTGGGTGCCGGTTTAAGCAGAGTAGAGGATGGGTCAGTACTGGTGTTCCGCAACCCTTAACTGCAGGAGCTGGCAATGACACAGAGGCTGTATGGTCGCCAGATGGTGAAAGAATTGTTTTTCAGACCGATCGGCATGGAGATAATGACATTGCCGTGCTGGATATCAAAAACAAAAGATTACAGGAAGTTGTCTCCGGTCCCGGGCACGCTTGTTATCCGTGCTGGACATCCGACGGCGGCATCGTATATGCCTATGGACATCATGTGGAAACTGCTGCCCAGGCGGTGGAGAGCAGATCGGAAAACGGGTATAATCTTTATCACTGGCAGAACGGAAAAATAAGAAATCTGACCAACGGGCGTTGGCGTGATTATACGCCATGGGTGGATATTTCCGGCAATGCTGTTTATTATGCCTCGACTAAAGGATATTTTAAGATGGGCAACGGTGCGTATATTGCCCGGATATCTCTTGATGGTGGAGGTACATCGGAAAAAATTGTTGATTTTCCGGGGTGCGGAATAAAGGGCGGTGCTATTCAGCCCTCGCTCTCTCCCGACAGGAAAATTCTTCTCTGGACGCAGCTGGAAGGGGTGTTTGAAAACTGGCGAATTTGTGTTGCTCCGATAAACGATCTCAAGCCGGTTGTCTATCTTACACCGCCGGAAATGAATGCCTATGCTCCACGCTGGTCGCCCGATGGCAGGTTGATAGCGTTTACTGGCTTTAAAAAAGGTGATCCGGGTTGGGGCGTTTTTGTTCAAGATCTGTTTTCGGGGAGAACGGAATGTCTGGAAACCGGCGGAGGCAACTCAAAGAATCCTTGCTGGTCGCCTGACGGCAGGGAATTGGTTTACGAAAATAATCAGAGCGGTTTCTATAAACTTTACAGAGTTAGCGTGAGTACAGATGAACAATATCGGCATCCGGTTGTTTGTGATGTCTCGGAATCACAATCGCGGGTTGCCGGGAGTGTTGTGGCAGCCCGACTGAAGCGCGGCGTCGATAAAGCTATGCTTGTCAGCGCATCCGGTAAACGCATCACAGGCGCGGAACAGGCAGGCAGCGGGATGTTTTTTTATCAACCTGACGATCTTGATTTTGGCAGAGAAGTTTTTTTTGTGCGAGTCAGATTTGTGGCGGAGAAAGTTTATGCCGGTGAGGCACAGATGATTGCCTGCGCACTAATTCCTGGCAGACCTCCGCGGTGGCAGCTTTATATACGTCCGAACGGCAAGCCCGTGTTCAGTGCCAGAAATCCGCAGGATATTCATATTCCGATCGAAGCGCGATATGAGGTTTCAACCGGTGTTCCGATGGAGATCGTGGGCGTTAGGGATCGGGATGGGACGCTGCGTTTGTATGTGAATGGCGAGTTTGATGTGCAGTTCAGCGGCAATGCAACACAGAATTACGAGTCCGGAGCTTCAATTATGTTAGGCAGTGCCAAAAGCGGAAAGCGTTTTCATGGCAAAATATTGGATTTTGAGTGCGGACTTGGATATCCGGATGGATTGCCGCAACCTCCATCACGTTCAGAATTGTTCGGGCACTACAACGAGAGGCAGAACTGAGATGTCTTTACTCTGCGATAAATCGATGCTTGTGTAAATCCGTTTTGTAATCGAATCAATCCGGCTGAACAACGTGTATATAATGCTACTCCGCGTGATGAACAAATGGTATATAGACAAAGCTGTATGGACAATGAATCTGGAAGTGCCGCGGGTGAAGTCTGCGTTAAAATGAATGAAAAATGGGGAATGAAAAATTGAAAACCGGCCATCTTAAAGCGATTCCAAGTACTTTTTCACACTGGATTTTAAAGATAAGATTTTGCGGGCAGCGATGTTGCGTGTTTTTATTATTGTCGCTCATTGCATGTTCTCTTAGATCTGCGGAATGTTTTGAATCAATCGCGTTTGTGGATCACCATGATTTTTCCGGCATCGAGCATCCCTCCCGCAAGGGTGCGATGATGTTCGATACGGAAACAGCGGAGGGGTGCGTCAAAGTATTGGACCATGTGGTTGAAACAGGGGCACGGACAATCCTGTGGCGTCCCTGTTCCGGTGCGACCATGCGTTATCAGAGCAAGGAGGAAAAGTATCCGTGGGTGCAGAGTCCGCTTGATAAACGGCGTCTCCCCGAAAACCGTCCAGTGCAGGGGTGGCTGCGTTATTATGAGGCGAAGCCCGATATCCTGCGCAATATGATGAAGGTGATTAAAGGACGCACTATGAGTGCCGGTGTGCATTGGCCATTTGAAGAGACGCATTGGAAAAGCTGGACTTTCGGAGCGTGGAATTTTGAACATCCGCAGTATTGGGGTGTTACCCGATCCGGCAGGGTATGGGCCGGTCGATGCAGCCTGGCCTATCCCGAAGTTGTTGAACATAAGCTGAGGCTTGTGGATGAGATGACGGAGCGGGGCATTGACCACATGATGATTGACACCTGGCGTAATGGAGCTTGGGGACCGCGGTTCGAGTATGTTGAACCAGAGATTGCCCGTTGGAGGAAGCGATACGGCTCAGAACCGCCTGAGGATGCGAATGACCCTCAGTGGTGCGCATTTATTGCGGAAACCACCCACGACTGGTTTGTGGCTCTGCGCAGACGTCTGGATGCTTCGGGACGTAATATCCGCCTGATGATAGGCGTTAAGCCTGTCGGTATGCTTAATGATGAACCGGATGCTACTCTTTTAAGAAGCGGTGTCGACTGGAAAAGACTTGTTGATGAGGGCGTTGTCGATGCGGTTGTGGTGATGGGGGTTTCCTGGGATCGCAGACATGCTTTTGCAAGTACGCGTAAAATTTACAGAAATATCATCAGCTTCTGCGATGACAGGTGTCAAGTGTTCTTCCCTGTCCAGGCTTATGATTTCATAAAGCGGGGAATGCCGTCTTATCAGAAGGCGACAGGGCTTTCACAGGACGCTGTCGCGGAAAAACTTCTGCGGATTGCCTGGGAGGAGGGAGCCGATGGTATCTGTATGGAAGTTGTGGATTATAACAACTATAAACCTGAAACCCGCAGAAAAATGAAAAACCTGTTGGAAGGCCCCTGTCGTTTCAAGAGGTAATCCTTGTGTAGCGGGTTTTCCATCTTATGCCGTTTGTTTGAAAAAATAAATACTTGCGCGATGGCGCACTGCCGCAATCACGCATCAATTCATATTTCTGTTACATTTGTGCTATGAATGCTCTGTTTCTGCGATGAATATGTTTTGATTGCGTCTGTGTCTGCAGTTTAACATATAAACATGCCGACTGTTATCAGTGTTTTAAGCTTGTTGAAAGGTGGTTAATATGAGAAGTAGAGTTGTAAATGGGTTGATTGCTCTCTGTCTGTTGTGTGCGTATTCAGTTTACGCCGTTGAAAGTGAGTATGCTGCGGCTGTTTCAAACAGTCAGCCGAGCGTGTATTTCCGGTTGTCGGAACACAGCGAAACAAATTTTTATTCAGACCTCGGCAATTATACAGGTGTGGTGTTTCCCAGTTTAACTTCCACGGGTGACTGCCGGACAGTCAATGGGCCGCGGTACACCGAAATCTTTGATGGTGTGGCCTTCGACGGATTCGGGTTATACAATTATGGACTTGTCTTTTTTAATTCAGAGTCGCCTGATTTTTATAATGCCAGGGCTTATATGACAGTGGAGGATTCCATGCAACTCAATCCCGGCACCGGGAGTTTCACGATAGAGGGCTGGATTCGCTGCGCAAGATCAGGCACACAAAAGTATCCGGAAGCGGTCTGCGGTAAAATGGGTTACAACGACGGCACATCGTTTATAAGTTATCGCTATGGTTATTATATCGCTGTTCATAACGGAGAGGTGTTTGCCCGCATAATTGATAAAGATGCAGAATGGAGTGAGGCAAAACTGGAAACACCCAAAGTGCCTGTTGACAGACTGAAGTGGTATCATGTGGTCGCCGTTTTCACTCGGAATCCTCCGGGGACAGATGATGAAGCGTCTATTTTTGTTAACGGCGAACATCGGGGAACGACATACAGCCCGGATCTCAAATCCGGTAATGCCATCGGGGGGGCTACCCAGGACATTCAGCCGCCCGGACCGTTCGGCATTGGCGGAGTAAGTTATGAAGATTCATCCATTAGTCCGGGAATGGGTTTTTACGGACGCATCGATGAGGTCGCTTTGTATCAGCGTGCGTTATCGGCCGCCGAAATAAAGCAGCACTGGGATGCTGCGGATTCTTTGTCCATTGTTTACCGGGATGGGGATTTGCCCGTTACAGATAATCTGGTAATCAACCTGCAGAACGACTCTGTTGTGACTAACAGCGCGGGAGACATTGCGCTGTGGCTTGATTGCGCTCCGGAAGGCGGTCGGCAGGATTTTCTGCAACGGGATAAGAGCCGTCGTCCATCCTTCAAAGATGACGGTATGATAGGAGCATCCGAACCCTCGGCTGTTGCCGCCTTCAGCAAAGATGAAAACGATTACCTCTCCATAGAGGCAGCCGCCTGCCTGAATACAAATACCCTGACCTGGTTTATGGTGCTGAAATACGATGATGTGTCCGTCTCTGGTTATAGTCTGCGTTCAGAATACAATATAGGTGGAGCCGTTTGGGGTAATTTCCTTTCGGCTGACAAAGAGGTCGCACTGCATTCACGTACAGAAGAGGGAGCTTTTGCACGTTATCCCTTCCTTCCTGAAAATTCCTCGCAGTGGTTTGTCATGGCCGGAATATGGAATGGCAGTGCTGATACAGTGAACGGACATGCAGGGAAAACCCTGCGGGGCAGATTAATGGGCTACAGAAATGTATCCTACAGTGCTTATGAAGATGGTTTCTTTGAGGGAAGAGAGAATAACGCCGGGCTTGTTGTCAACAGTCACAGTGTCACATATCTGGGAGCTGAAAACGGATATAACAGCACGGATGGTCAGATAGCGGGTTTGGTAGTTTATGATACCGCTCTTTCTGACAGCGATGTTGATTCCGTAATGAATCATCTGTATGCCAGATATTTCTCGTCACCGGTTAAAGGCACTCTGATATTGGTGCACTAGGCTCTTCATCCCAGAGCAATGATCCCGCTTTGCGGGATTTGCGGGATTGTCGCTAATGTATATCCGGGTGAAAATTGGATATGCTGTAGTGCTTTGACAAAACGTTACGCATTTTTCGAGGTATAAATGAAAGTCGGCTTTTTTTTCAATCAGGTTGTGCGTATCACCGTATTGACGGCCGTAATATGTGTCAAGGCGGAAGCAGTGCGGGATGCGCGGGTGATTGTGCCAGCTCCTGAAGATGCCAGGCATCAGCATCTTTCCTGGCCTAAGCTGGTTAAAACCGCTGATGGAACTCTGATTGTCGCATATATTGCCGGCAGAAAGCATGTGAACGGCGATGGGTGTCCGGCGGTTTCTGTTTCCACGGATAACGGAAAAAACTTTTCAGCACCTAAAATTCTCAAAAATTTCGACAGCAGTATGCCTTATCAGCACTGTGCCAATCTCGCGATGGGTGTTGCTCCTGACGGCGCGGTTATACTGATGGGCATGGCGTTTACCGACAATCTCCGCAACAACATCTATTGCTGGCGTTCCACAGATAATGGTGAGAATTGGAAACGGACAGATTCATCAGCCCTGGGTAACAGCAGAACCGGATCGGTGTTTGGCCATGTTTTTAATGTGCCTGGCAAAGGTCTGGCGGTTTGCGGACACTACCGCAAACCCAAGGGCTTCGGTATATGGATCGCTTATTCCAAGGATCAGGGATTGACCTGGCAG
This sequence comes from Kiritimatiellia bacterium, assembly GCA_046482825.1. Classification (GTDB taxonomy): domain Bacteria; phylum Verrucomicrobiota; class Kiritimatiellia; order RFP12; family UBA1067; genus M55B167. Next base: position 71,130 of record JAWOEI010000081.1, on the reverse strand, counting down.
CCGCCAGAGACAATCACAGAGAAGAAGTACTTTGAACCGACCTTTATCTATACGTCCGACGGAAAACTGACCGGCCTCGTCCGCGAAAACGCTGCATACGCCTACCATCAGTACAGCAGCGATGATCTGGGAAAAAGTTGGAAATTTGAAAACAGCGTTATTCAGGGCAATCCGAAAGCCAATCATCCCGCACCTTTTATTATCGAGGATCCGACTTCCCGGGGAACTTACTATGCCTTGCAGTCGGAAAGAACGGCAGAGAAAGAGATCTATCTCTGGACTTCAAAAGAGAGCTGCTCGGATTGGAGCAAGGTTTGCCGCATTGCCGCTGCCCCCGGTCAGGCTGATTTCAGTTATCCCTGGATGGTTCATTTGAAAGGCCGTGAGTGGTTCCTGGTTTATTATGCCGGCGAGAAAGATGGTCCTAATTCGATTTACGGAAAAACGATCACTATTCCCGGAGGCATTATTAAGCATTGATTCTGCGTGTTGTTTTTCCGCCTTATGTTTGTAAAAATCTTCTGCATCTGCTATACTCCTGCCTGATTTAATAGAGGGGAATGATCCTTGATGTGTGGTAAAAGTGATCCCGGGGGGGAGATGCGCCGCAGAATCGCATCCATTGATCCATTGGAACTGGCAACAAAGCATCCGGAATGGAGTGCGTCGGTGCCGGTTACATCTGTACAGAAAAAGAGCGTTCTGGTTCTGTTTCTGCTTCTGCTTGTCGCTTTTGTGCTTGCTCCGCTCGGTACGGCCCGTTTTCTGATCGCCTGCTGTACCGGATTCTACATAATTTTGACCCTTTACAAGTTTGTTGTTATCCGTTCCTCCATCTCTCCTGATGCGTCAATGGATTTTTCAGCGGAAGATATATTTGCTCAGGAACCGCGTGAATGGCCTATGTACACCGTTCTGATTCCTATGTTAAAAGAGCCCGAGGTTCTTCCGCAGATGGTCAAGGCCATGACCGATATGGATTATCCTGCAGACAAAAAGGATATCCGGTTCCTTCTTGAAGAGGATGACCACCTCACTCTCGATGCTGCCAGAGCCATGGATATGCCTGAGGGTTTCCGCATTGTTGAAATTCCCGGGTCGTTTCCGCATACAAAACCGAAAGCCTGTAATATAGGGCTCAATATGGCCGAAGGACAATATCTGGTGATTTATGACGCTGAGGATATGCCGGAGCCGGATCAATTGAAAAAAGCGGTTATGGCATTTGAAAATTTTGATGAGAATGTCGCATGCATACAGTCGCGTTTGAATTACTATAATCCCTGTCAGAATATTCTTACGCGCTGGTTTACCGCAGAATACTCCACCTGGTTTGATCTTCAACTGCCGGGACTGGCGGCACTCGGAGCTGTGATCCCGCTTGGGGGCACATCCAATCATTTTAAAACCGCTGTGCTTAAGGAACTCATGGGTTGGGATGCTTACAATGTAACCGAGGACTGTGATCTCGGGGTGCGGCTGGTAAGGGCCGGTTATGCGACCCGAATGCTGACCACAACCACCTGGGAGGAGGCATGCAGTCATCTCCCTTCCTGGATTAGACAGCGTACCCGCTGGCAGAAGGGGTATATCCAGACATGGTTTGTCCATATGCGTCATCCTTTGCAGCTGCTGAAAGAGATAGGGTTTTTAAATTTCATGCATTATCAGCTGTTGATCGGAGGTGTAACCTTTTCTGTGCTGACAAATCCTGTTTTCTGGTTGATGGCGGCAGTCTGGTTTGTCTTTAAACCGGCGGGACTGGCCATGTTTTTCCCCGGTCCTGTTTTTGCTGCCGGGGCCTTTTGCCTTTTCGCAGGCAATTTTGTTTTTGTCTATGTTACGCTGTTAGGATGTTACAAGCGGGAGCGCGATTCCCTGATCTGGTATGCCCTCTTTACTCCGCTTTACTGGGTGCTGATGAGTATCAGCGGATGGCGTGCTTTTATTCAGTTTTTTACAGACCCCTTTGTATGGGAGAAAACCAGCCACGGACTAGACAAAGCAGTTAACAGTGAATCTCTCTGATATCTGACACCTTAGATTATGAACGTACAGCAAAAAAATTATAAATGGGTAAGGCTTGTTACAGGCGGGGTCATTCCTTTGATACTTTCACTTGTTTTTGTAATTGCTTTTGCTCTTTTGAATGAAGGCTGGGAACCGGCCGGGCGTTTGGCTGGCATATGCAGGGAATTGACGCAGGGAACAACTGAAGGACGTCAGGCACTGGCAGGGTCATGCTGGAATGGACCGCTGCCAACGCTTTTCTATCTTCCGATCGCCTGGATATTTCCGATTAAGGCCGCTGGTTATATTTCCTTTTTTCTGGCGTTTTTCGTGATGCTCTGGAGTGTGCGCGAAGCGCTTAAAGGGAGTGTTCATGCTTTTACGCATATTACGGCGGCCCAGACAGGAATTGCGGTAATAGCATTTACGCTTGATCCTGAGGTTCTTACAGTGAGCACGGTTCTGCCTGTTGCTTTCTTTGCGATAACCTTCGGCAGTTTGCTTGACTGGTCCGCCCGGATGTGGTTGCGCGATATTGTCATGATAGGTGCGGGGGTGGCAATGCTCTCTATCAGCGGGATACACTTTTTTTCGCTGGCTGTCTGGTTTGCTGTGGCTGTTCCGTATATCTGGTTCTGGCACCGACAGGGAGAGAAATTCGCCCGCACGGTTTCCGCCGCTGTGGTGGGCTGGCTGCCGTGGATTTACTCGCTCGCCACCTGGTTTCTGCTTAACTGGCTGATTATGGGTGACCCTTTCTTCTTTCTCAGGTCTCTCGTCAGGTATAGCGAGACGGCGGGTTTCGTTTTTCTTATAACTTTACTGATCCCGGCACTTCTTATAATCGGTTATCTGAAACTGGGTATTGTTTTTCTGAGAAGCAATGTCGATGAGGTGGCCAGTCGTAACGGGAATCGCGTTTTCTCTTTCATTGTTGTTCTCAGTTCCGGCGTTTATCTTTACGGATTGGTGTGTTCCGGGCTGACATGGTGTTTCTTTGAACTGCTGCTTTCTGTTTTCATGTTGCTCCTGATATTTTTCGTGCGTTTTTTTGATAATCGTGCGCTTATCGTAATCAGCATGGTTATCTGTATAGCATTGTCCATTCTATTTCAGTCAAAAGTCGGTTTTTCTGCTGCAAAACAGCTTGATGTTGCTGAACGGCGGAGCCTTCGCCGTGAGGTTGAAAGATATGTTGATTCGGAAACCCGATACGGACGTGTTTTTGTTCCCGGCTATACCGGACTTACTCTTCTGCAGGACTATGACGGAGATTGCCTGACCCCCAATCTTCATTTTCATGTCAATACACTGCGTAAGGATTATTTCGGACAGGATCTTTATGTGCTTGTTCCCAGGCCGGAGGGGTTCACTGCTATGGAATATATTTTTGCAGCTTATCCGGGCATATACGATTATGGTTGTGAACGTCTTCTTTTTGCCGGGGCTTTTGGGGACTGGCATCTTTTTCAGGTTGTATCCGCGCCTACCTGGCGCGAGTTGGATGCAGGTAAGAAATAACCACCAGCTTGACATTCTTCTTTAGCGGCATTAATTTACTGATCAATGAAGCCTCATTTTAAAAAGATCAACAAGCGTGTTGCCGGGCGTGATTTCAAATATTTCATCTTCGACTGGGATGACAACATTCTTCATATGCCTACCAGAATCTATCTGGAAAAAAAGGATCGCGACGGTAACTGGGTCGAGCATTCCGTTTCAACTTCTTTGTTCGCCGTGATCCGAAGCGACACCGAAAATTACCGTCCGCCCGGAGGCAACTGGGATCTGGCTTTCAGGGATTTTCAGGATTATGAAGGAGAGGCCGATGAAAGCAGTTTTCTCAAAGACACCCGAAACACTCTTGAGCGGGTTCTAAGATGTGAGGAATCTCCGGCTCCATCATTTATGCGTTTAAAAGAGACTCTGATCGAAGGACGCCTTTTTGCCATAGTTACAGCCCGCGGTCATGAACCGGCCTCCATCAAAGCGGCAGTAAGACTTTTTATCGATCTGGTGCTTACTGATGAAGAACGTGAAACTATGCTGGCAAACCTGCGCGGTTATCGTGCCGCTTTTGATGGCATGAAGAATTTCGGGAGCGATGAAGAAGAACTGGAATATTATCTTTCACTTAACCGCTATCACGCTGTGACCAGTCCCGGATTCAAAAAGTGGCTTCACTCTGTAGGAGGGCATGAAAGTGACCAGGAGCACTCAAAACAATTTGCCATACGTGATTTTGTTGAACATGTTGTCCGCTTGATGTCACGTGATGGAAAAGGCCTTGGACACCGTTCGATAAGTGTCGGGTTTTCCGATGATGATATTGCCAATGTCAGGGCCGTCGAAGAATATATTCAGAAAGAACTCTCGCGGTATTTTCCTTCCGTGAAGTTCGTGGTTTATGACACCTCGGACAAATCATTGGAAAAAGGACGTAAGATTGTGGTTTCCGGCCAGCTGGATTTTGATTTTTAAGCGGGACCGGCGCCGGAGATTACAAAAATCAATTAGGATGATATAAATTGGGAAGTATTATTACATGAACCTCGTTTTATAAATGTGTTTTCCCCTTTAAGCTGTACCTTAATTGCTGTAGAATATTGGCGATTTGGTGTCATTGATAGTAAGAAAGAATGCTGAATGGTTGAATTTTTAAAGCGAAATAAAATAGCGGTTGGTCTGGCTGTTTTTACTCTTGCGGTTATCTATGTTTTCTTTCCGGTGCTGGGAAAGTATGCAGCCCTGCATGCGCCGGATTCAATGCCTTTCTTCTCATACAAGTATGCTTCTGTTGTATGGGCAAATGTGCTGGGGGGGCAGACAGCTTTCACCCCTCACACTCTTTACTGGCTTATATTCAACCCTCTGTATGCGCATGAACTGACATACATAATTGATACTCTTGTACTGACTTTAGGTGCTCTTTATTACCTCAGAGGTCGAGGTGTGAGTCCGTTGGCCGCCTGGTGCGGTGCATTGGCGCTGGGTTTCAGTGGCTATACATTTACCCTCTTCTGTGCCGGACACCGGGGGTATTTTCACATGTTTTCCTGTGCGGTCTGGGCCTTCGGCCTGATTGATCGGGGATTCAGCACAAAGAAACTGATCTACTTTGCCTTAACCGGTCTGGTGTTTGCATGGGGAATACCTTATCAACCGGATGTGTTTATTTTTGTGGCTTCTACAGCTGCTCTTTATGCCTTCTGGTTGACCTTTAAACAGAGTACCTCTTTTCTGAAAACCGCTTTATCCGTCTGGCCCCGTTTTCTGGTTATGTTGATTTTTCTTGTGATGGCCGGATACAACGCTATTCACAGTGCTGTGACGGACCGGATTGCAGACAGAAAAGCTCAGATGGCTGGAGTCAGCAAGTCTTCCGGGAATAAGTCAAACGGATCTAAGGACAAGGCCGAACCAGAGGTTTCGCCAAAAGAGCAATGGCTGTTTGCGACCAACTGGAGTCTTCCGCCGGAAGACATGCTCGAGTTTATTGTGCCGGGCGTATTCGGCAACGAGTCGTTTAATGGAGAGCATCCATACTGGGGACGTCTAGGGCAACCTCACAAGAGTGTTTTTCAGAAGGGCCGTATGATGCCCAATTACCGGCAGCATACTGTGTATTTCGGTGTTGTATCCTTTGTGTTTTCGCTGTTTGCGGTGTTAGCCTGGTTCAAAGTTCGTAAACTGCCGGATGAAGACTCAGAAGTAAAAGATGTTTTTCGCGATGTTCCCTTCTGGGCTGGCATATGGCTTTTCTGTCTCCTGTTGGCATTTGGTCGTTATACACCGGTTTATCGATTATTTTATGCTATCCCATATATGAATCTGATCCGCGCACCGGTGAAGTTCCTGCACATTGTCGAGATAGCCTCTGCCCTATTGTGTGGTTATGGCGTGCATGTTCTGCTGTCATCTCAATCGGAACATTTAAAGCTGAAACGAATGTTGCTGCGGCTGGTCGGATGTGTAGCAGTGGTGCTTGTTGTTTCTGCTTTGTTACTTGTGCTTGGGGGCGGCACAGTTGTTAACTACGTCAAAGAGCTGGGGCCAATTACCAACGCGGATTCTGTTGGAAACTATGCGTTGCAAAATATCGGGCGCTCATGTGTTTTTCTTGCGCTGACAACCGGTTGTTGTCTGCTGGGTATTGCTTCAAAACGTTGGAGAGCAGGAGTTTTGATTACAGTGTTGCTCCTGATTGTGATCGACCAGTCAACGGTTGCCAGACGTTATATGAAAGCGATGGATTTAACTCCGTATTATACTGAAAATGCGGTTGTCAAAGCTGTCAAAGCAGATTCGGCAGGTGCATTGCCGCGGGTTTTGTTGCATGCTCCGCCGGTTCAGCCGGGAGGCGACTGGTTTCGTCGGTCTCTGTTTTGCAACGACATTATCAGGTTGGCCCCATCGCCTTCCGATGCCGATAAACCTTACAGCGAGATATTCAAGGTTTTAAACAAAGAGATCATGCGTTTATGGCAGGTGTTCAATGTTCGGCATGTTGTAATTCCCTATGCAGATGCCATTGATCTGGTTGAAGCGGGGGTTGCCAATCCATTACTGATCTTTGAAATCGGAGCGGGGGTTGTGCGAAGAGTGTCGCAGCAGAGTCAGAACACTTTGGCATTGCTTGCTTTGCGATCAACGGATACCAAACCGCGATTATTTACGCATTGGCATGGGGGAGTTGCGGTTTCAGAGCATGTGAAGTATTTGAAGCAATCAGAACTTGTAGTCTCCGATGCTGTTATGAGTACGACGCAGGATTCTGAGACGGAGACTTCTGTAGATGTTTTGTTTGAAAACCCGCTTCCCGGTTCTTATTCGATAGGAGTAGCGACATTATGTGCAGTTGAATCATTGCTGGTTTTCAATCAAAGAGACAGCGATAAATATGAAATATTGATAGATGGTCAGCCGCAGGTCGCTTATGTGGCTGACGGTATCTGGCTGGCAGCTAAGCTGGAACCCGGTGAACATGAAGTTGTTTTGCGACGGAGAAAAAATCTGCTGCCTTTTATTGCTTCTGTTTTCGCTGTTTTCTGTGTGTTTGTTACGCTAATTGCATCGAAGAAACATTATTTTCGGTAAAAATATTTAGATATATCACTGAGTACCATTTAACATGATTTCAAAGTTATACAGAATAAAAACCAAAATCGGTGTTTTGTGGTGGTATTCGATCATTATATTTATCGCACAAAGAATTGGCGATGTAATCAATATGTTATTAGGTCTGTGGTTTGTTCCTCGTTATATTGCCCAGGATCAGCTTGGTGCGGTTTTGCCACTTTTAAATATCGGATCGATTTTAAGTCTGCCTTTTGCAATTTTGGCGACTCCCTTTAATAAATATGTCAACATGTTTGCTGCAAAAAACGAATATGGCAAAGTTAAAGGCATGTTTCAGGATCTTTGTAAGCTTTCAATTTTGGTTTTAGTAGTGATTGCAATTTACGCAAGAATAGCCATGCCAGCTATTTTTGAAAGATTGCGCATTGGTGATATCAGACTTGCTGTAGTGATAATAATTCTGGGAGTTTTACGAACATTGATTCCCATGTTTACGACAGCATTGCAGGCGCTGAAAGATTTCCGGGCAATTACGTTGATGACTGTATTGACAGCACCGATTCGTTTTGTGTTAATGCTGTTTATTTTGCCGGCAAAAGGATTAACAGGCTATTTTATTGCTAATATAATTCCTCTGATATACAGTTTAGGCTTGATATTCTGGCGTTTACGACGCTTTTTTCACGTGTCGATCACAAAAGTATCATACATGCGTACTGATGGCGCGGGTATGTTACGTTACACTTTGCCCGTAGCATGCCTGACTTTGCTGGGGCTTTTAGCCAGTACAACAATTACTTTTGTAATCCGACACAGATTACCGGTTTTTGATTCAGCTGGGTATTATATTATCTCGCGTTTTTCTGATGTGGGATGTTATCTTGGCAATGCCTTGGTGTTTGTGATGTTCCCTTTTGTGGCAGAGCGCCATGAACAGGGCAAAAATTCAATAAAAATGCTTTTGCAGTCTTTAGTGCTGATAACAATCGGTGGTTTGGGTCTTACAATTTGTTTTGTTTTTTTCGGGGATTTTATTCTAGGCCTGACGGAAACCTGGAAAAACTACCAGAAATTGTCGCCGCAGATGTCTTTGTTAACAGGAATTCAGTGTGTACGTGCTCTGATAACATGTTTTATTACGTATGAGTTGGCTTGTCGTCGTTTTACTTATGTTTATTTTTACAGTGGAATGTGTCTGCTTCAGTCGTTAGTTCTGTACGGTGTTACAGGCTTTGCTTTCTTTAAAAATATTCTACCGCTATCATGGATTGAAGCAGTACTTTCATTAGAACCCGCCCGCTTGAGTTTCATTCTTAAATTTGTTGCATTTTTTGCGGCGATTAATTTTTTTGCAATGAGCTTGTCGCTCTTTAAGCATTATACTGATTTATCAAAAAAAACAGCAGTCAGATAAAAGTAGTGACGCAGATATGCATAGATTTATCTGGTAAAAACGCAAATGAAAACAGGACTTGTTGTTTTTTCAATTTTCAGAGTTTTTCAATTGTTTTTTAGCGTTTGCATGAAAGCATTTTTGAATAAAACCGACATTTCGGTTGAACCATGGCAGAAGTGCCGCAACTGTTTTTTTGCGGCGTTTATCATTTCGAATTACCGGTTTAAGGGCAAAATCCAACCAGAATGTGCTTATATCGATAAAGGCGAAAGGTTCTCCGAATTCACCGACTATATAGTATCCGTATTGCAGGGCGGGGGTTATATCCTTGACCGGAAGATGTTTCACAAGTAACTCTTCCAGCTGCTTGGTGTCAGCAGGTATGTAACATGCGTCGAGGTCACGATAATAAGCTGGGCCCAGAAGAATCACAGGTTTTTGCCAATATACGCTTTCAATGCCTACTGTTGAACCTGAAACAATTACCTTATCCGCATTGTCGATAAGAGTGTAAGTACTTACGGGTGATTCCGGTGCAATAACAGAAAGATTGTCAAATTGTTGTTCCAGTTTATAAAAATCGGTGTGGTAAGCATAGGGTACTCCCTTTAAATTTGGATGGAGTCTGATCCAGAACTTAAATTTATCTTTGTGTTTCTGCAGTATTGAAGCAGCTGCTTTGACGCTCTCACTTTGAGACGGAGCGAATTTGTAGCTATCCCAGATTCTGTCAATTGATGCAAATTCGTCCTCGGAGCTTGAAAAGAATACAATATTTGTTTTTTTACTGTTCCATCCTTCGGGAAGTAATCCGGGATCTTGAGACCCAGTGTAAATCTTATCACCAGCACTCATGCCGTTGCGTCGTTTCTTAAAGAACGACTCGGCAGTTCTCATGGCTACGTCTCTGTCCTTTCTGATTGCTTTGGCCCAGATTTCTCTTATCAGTTTTCCTTGCATCGCAACATTGTGGGGCAGGGAATTCAGAAAATGTATTTTACGAAGCTGGTTATCTGTAGTTTTAACCTCATAAACCAGTGTTGTGATTTGGCGTTCTACACATTTTCGCAGAATTGGGCGTGAATCAAATGTTCTTCCGTTGAAAATTGAAACTGAAGCAACGGAATGATTGTCAGTAATCTTTTCAATAGCATCTGTCAGATATATCGAAGTGCGCAGAAATCCGTCAATGATATGTCTTAACCGGGGGGTCAGAGTGGGTTCGTAATTACGTGTACAGGAAATGTAATGCGAAATTGAAGCATAGCCTATATCAACTCCCTTGTATTTGATGCCAAAAATGTCCTTAACCGAATTATATTTGAAAGCAGTTTGCTCTATGCGTTCAATTTCATCCGTTTTGAACAATGACGAAGTTGTGATTATCTCCACTTTGTCAGAGAGTGCTTTAAATCCCTGTTTGCGCATCCATCGGCAGAGTTTACACATGACAGGATTTCCTGAAACATTTGAAAAGCAGTATTTTGTCAGGACTCCATCACAAATCAGGAAAATCGGTGTTTCGTCAGCCCGGAGCACTTTTTCAGCTTCGTCAAGCAATAGTAGAAACGAACGGTATATAGCCGTGGATGAATAAAAGAGGTGGATCATAATAATTGTGTCATTGTTTATGACTTGTCAGTGCAGACCGTGTTGATAAATTGTGTTATGCTTTCAGCAACTGTCAATGAATTTACAGCAGGGTCAAAGTTGTCGCACAGGATTGAGTAGCTTAGATTGACAACGCCGGGAAGCATTTTGGAATGCATCAGGCCTACTTTGTTTTGTAGCTCAGAGTGGTTGATTTTATAGGAACTTATTTCATAAGGGTTTAACGGTTGTTTGTATTCGAAAACGCCGGGTAGCTCACGGTACCAGGCATGACCGAATATCAGGACATTCTTTCCGCCAGTTATTGCTTCCCAGCCGACTGTGCCGGTTATCGTGGCGACAAATTGAGAATGTTCGATAAGCTTGTAAGTGTCGGTCGCAGGGGATACCATCACAGCATTAGCTATCTTACGTAATCTGCGGAAAAAAAGGTTACCTCTGTATTGTTCAGTCTGAGTAGGATTCTCTTTTACATAAATAATCCAGTCAGATGGTATTTGCTGCGAAAGGCGTTCAATCGCCAGGAGTTGATCCTCGTAAATATCACCAATAGCGGAGGTTGTCAATTCCGGCTGCATATGCAGTGCAAAGTAGATATATTGGCGGTTGAAATCAATCTCATTGGTGCGTTGCAGCGTCTCACGATTTTTGTTGTAGCGTCGTATGCGGTGGTAGCGCATCAGCAACCGAGCCGGGCCCTTATCAAAGAACAGATGGATGATATTTTTAGCTGTACGCCAATCAATACCGTAGGGCGGGCGTGAAGGCAGATAGGGTTGATGTTTAAAATGCCGTTTCTCAATGTGTTGTGGCGCAGGTGTTTCAAAAGTTGGCATTTTCTTGAAATAGCCAATATCCTCCGCTGTTTCTATGCAATAAAATCTGTTTTTAAATGGCGACTGTACGGGCATTATAGTTTTTATATTCAATGACTTTGCTATCAGATAAGCCATACAATCAAAACCTTCATGAGCAATGTTGGAAAAAAGAACAACCTCGAACTTATGCTCTTCAAACAATTTTGCAAAGAAGTCAAAATGCAGGTTGAACAGATTTATATACTCTTGGAAAGTCCAGTCACACCACCCCTCACCTGAAACTCGTGTCATCATTCTCAGATAATATATGAAGTTTCTGAAAACTTCATTATATATGCTGCTATAAGCACCTGAATATGTTTGTTCGCTTGTATGACCGTATTGCAAATCTTCATAACAGAACTGACAATCAACATATTTATCCCGCTGCCATTTTTTGCCGATCCAGATTACACTCCAGTCAGGATTGAGTTTTTTTAAATTATGCACAGTTTCATCAACATGAAAACCTAGGATAAGCACATTCATAAGTACAGCCTTTTAATGTTGTTTGCTTTTCATTAATAATGAATGGGTTAGTGGTGTGCCTTTTCTAATGTCACATTTCGCGATGCTTTGCATAACTTTGTCCTGTTCTCCGGGGGGCAAACCATATCCAGGTCTGATTGATCTGACATTTTTAGATGTGAATGGTTCCCCTTCCTTGATATCTTTTACTGCAAAGAGAGAACGTCTGAGTTTGCGGGTTTCTGTCTCGGCATCGGGTGAAAAATATGTAATATCTCCCAATGCTGCGTCAACCGCTCTTATTGTGTTGACCATATCATTGAATTCTTCGGGCTCAAGCGAGAAGTTTGAGTCCGGCCCGATCTCTTTTCTGCTGATTGTAAAGTGTTTTTCAATGACCTTGGCTCCGAGAGCTACCGCCGCGATCGGTACCGCAATGCCCATGGTGTGGTCTGATAATCCGACCCGGCAGTCGAATCGCTCTTTCATGTTCGGAATTGTACGCAAATTGGCATCTTTCGGTTTTGCAGGATATGCGCTGGTGCATTTCAGGAGTGTAAGATCGTTACAGCCGGAGTTGCGTAAGGTTTCAACCGCTTCTGTAATCTCCTCAAGCGTTGCCATGCCGGTTGACATGATTACGGGCTTGCCGGTAGATCCGATCTTTCTGAGCAGCGGTATGTCCACCAGTTCAAATGATGCGACTTTATGGCAGGGGACGTGCAGTGTTTCAAGAAAATCGACAGCAGTGTTGTCGAACGGAGTGGAGAATGCTGTAAGCCCGAGGCTCTTCGCATGATCAAAAAGTTCTTGATGCCATTCCCAGGGAGTGAAGGCTTTGCTGTAAAGTTCATACAGGCTTTTCCCTGCCCACTGAGTGCCCTTTATTTTGAAATACTCGTTGTCACAGTCGATTGTGAGTGTGTCGGCTGTATACGTTTGCAACTTGATCGCGTCAGCTCCCGATTCGGCAGCGGCTGTTATGATATCTATTGCCCGTTGCAGCGAGCCGTTGTGGTTGGCTGATATCTCTGCAACAATTAGTGTTTTGTTATTATTAAAAATCATACAAGTTCCTGTCTCATCAGAAGGTTGTGCGGCTTGGAGGGCAAGTGGTGTATGAACACATGGCCTCCAATACCCGTTGCGCTCCACAGCCGTCTATCAAAGCTCTCTGATTATGTGACATGCGCTTTCGCAGGGCAAGATCTCCGATTAAGTTTTCAAGGCTGGATGCTATTTTCGCACAGGATAATCTGTTATGCCACCCAAGGTTAACAGCGCACTCTCTTCTGGCCAGGTCATCCGCTGTCGCTAACTGGTTGTCTGCTGTTACAATCACAATGCAGGGTGTTCCCAGATAGCAGATCTCCCAGCACGTGCTCCCGGCGGCGGAAATAACAATGTCAGCCCACTTGATCAAAGATCCCATATCCTTACTATTATCAATTACAGAGATTGATTTGTCAAAAGCTCTTGCAGTTTCTCTGATCTCTTTTAGCATGGGGTTCATTGATCCGGCGATTAGTTTTACGACAATATTTCTTTGTTCAGATTTTTTTACTGCATTCAGAGTCTGCAAACTCATACCGGATGGATCACTGCCGCCCATAGTGATTAAAATCTTAATTTGATTATCAGTGATTTCCGGTTCGGGCTTCCTGTATTTCTTAAATTCACTCCTTATCATAGTGTATCGGGAGCCCAGCAACAGTTGGGTGTGTGTATCGGATTGGTAATTAAACTGTTGTGCGGAAGAGTTCTGGTTGAGAAGTATGTCAACAGGATAATGTGCGAGACATGCGTAATCATCCACATAAAGAACATGCGCAGGCGTTTGCTTTCTTATAATGTTCAGATATTCTTCGTTAAATGAATAACCATCAAAAATAATCCATCCGGCTTTCAGTGAATCAGCTGTTTTTGCGGTTTGGATGGCATCCTGATCCGATCCTCTCGGATATGTCAGAAGAGGTTCATAGTAAAAACCTCTGTCCTTTACATTCCCGGTTATCATATCCGGTGCAGAGCAGGACAGAAAATAAACATTAAAACCTTTGCAATGTATCTTCTCAGCCAGTGCAATGCAACGCATGATGTGTCCTGAGCCTATCGAAGCTGATGCATCAGTTCTTATTAAGAAATTAGCGTCACTCATAACGATGTTCCGCAGCTCCTGTGTCGCAGGTGTGTTGCGCTTTATACAGTATTTCCGCAAATTCCCAGTCCTCAACTGTGTCAATGTCCTGAACTTGTTTTCGGTGGAGTGGGACCGGGATGGAATTAGTGTTGAACATCTTTTTTTGTTGCAGATAACCTTTTGTTTTCATCCAGTAGAATTGACCTGCATCGTGCATTGCTTCAGGAAAATCCTGTGAGCGTTTGGCATAGTTGTGTGGCCAGATCATTTGAAGCTTGCCGATTGGATTGACAGTGAGTGCCCTATGGATGCAATAGGGAAAGTGTGTCACCGATATTGCAGTTGTTGCATCGTGTTTGATAAGCAGTTGAAGTCCCTTCCGCAAATCTTCAGGAGTGACAAAAGGGGCGGTAGCGTAGATGCAACATGCATATCGAGGTAGCGGCCCGGGATGGTTGGTCAGTGCGTGCATAAGCACCGCATCGGTGCCGGTGAAATCGTCCGAGAGGCTGATCGGTCGCAGAAAGGGAATTTCGGCACCTGCCTTTTGTGCTATATCCGCAATCTCCTGATCGTCTGTGGAAACAATTACGTCGGAAAATAAATTTGATTTTAATGCTGTCTCAATCGAATATATGATCATAGGTTTGCCACAGAAATCACGGATATTCTTGCGAGGTATTCTTTTAGATCCGCCTCTTGCCGGGATAATAGCTATGGCTTTATTTTCTGTCTGCATATTATTTTCTGTTTGTGCTCACTATATCAAGTACAGTTTCGGCTATCTTTACAATCTGATCTTCTGTAATTGATGGGTAAAGCGGCAGTGATAGGCATTTACTGTAATAGCTTACGGCGTATGGAAACATCCTTGCTGTAAAACCGTATTTAAGACGATAATATGGTTGCAAAGGAATCGGAATGTAATGAACCTGGGAGCCGATGCCTTGTTGCTTTAATTTCATTATGAGTTGAGTACGCGTAATCCGGATTTTATTAAAATCGATAAGAACAGGATAAAGATGGTAGGCGGAGCGAGATTCCTCTCTTTCCGTTAAAGGCGTGATCATGTCGGAGCCAGAGAATAGAGATTTGTAAAGCGACGCTATTTTCCGTCTCCGCTGGATGAAACTTTCAAGTTTGTCCAGTTGCGATAATCCGAGTGCACATTGTATGTCTGTTATACGATAATTATAACCGGGTTCAGTCATCTCGTAGTACCAGGGCCCGAATTCATTAAGTTTATCGCAACCGAGTCCCTGAAAAAGATTCTTATCTTTAAACATGCCATGTGAACGGAGTAATCGGCACTTGTCAGCGAGTTTGCGATTGTTTGTCAGGATTGCGCCGCCTTCACCACAGGTAATGGTCTTAACAGGATGAAAACTGAGAGTAGTCATATCGGCCCATGGCATGCCCCCGACTTTGTAGAAATCGCCTTTATAACTTATCGATGCTCCTATGGAGTGTGCCGCATCTTCAATAACAACTCCACCATGGGATTTGACAAATTCAGAAATAGCCGGCAGATCGCAAGGCTGGCCGGTAAAATCGACTGCCACTACGGCTTTGGAGTTCGGTTGCCACACACACTGTAATGACTCCGGTGAGAGGTTGGCTGTTTCAGGATCAATATCGGCAAAGCCCGTTGCAGCACCGGTATATTCAATACAGTTTGCAGATGCCAGAAAAGAAACAGCGGACGTAACAGCATGATCGCCAGCTTTCAGCCCGGCTGCCAGACAGGCTATATGAAGTGCCGCAGTTCCATTGCTGACGGCAACAGCATGTTCTGCATTACATTGAGTAGCCAGAGCCTCTTCAAAAGCTTTAACCTTTGGACCACATGTCAACCAGTCGCCTTTGAGAACATCGATAACGGCATTGATGTCCTGTTCATCAATATACTGCCTGCTGTAGGGAATCACGGTCTCAGCTCCTTTCAGCAACCCATTCCTGCGCCTCGGGAAGATCAAGCTGAGCTATCATTTTTGTTAACTGTTGTTCGTTTAACCAGATTGTGTTCTTATCACTTCCATAAACAAAATCATCAGAGCAGGCAGTTCCGCCTTTATTCAGGTAAAAAGCCTGATCGGCCATTGCAGACTGAAAGTCCTGCTGCGGCAAAATAACAAAGTGATCATCGAATTCAATTGAGTACCTTCCGTCATCTACAGGAATCATGACTTCATGAAGTTTCTCGCCCGGACGAATGCCGATTTCTTTAGTCGCACAGTCCGGTGCTATCGTTTTTGCCAGGTCGGTTATTTTCATGCTGGGAATCTTAGGAACCCATATCTCTCCCCCGACCATATCTCTCAGAGCGTTTAAAACCAGCGCAGCGCCTTGTTCCAGCGTTATCCAGAACCGTGTCATCCGGTAGTTGGTAATTGGAAGATTGCCTGTCTTTCGTTGTCGCAGAAAAAACGGCACAACACTTCCTCTGCTTCCTACAACATTTCCATAGCGGACAACCGAAAATCGAGCTGGCTTGATTCCGCTGTAGTTGTTGCCGGAAACAAAGAGTTTGTCAGAACACAGTTTTGTCGCGCCATAAAGGTTGATCGGATTGGCCGCTTTGTCTGTACTCAAGGCAACGCAATTTCTGATGCCCGAATCAATGCAGGCATTAATAACATTTTCAGCACCGATTACATTTGTTTTTATAAATTCGAAAGGATTGTATTCCGCTGCAGGAACCTGTTTTAACGCGGCTGCGTGAATTACGTAATCAACACGCTCCATTGCGCGTTTGAGACGTTTTAAATCACGAACATCACCCAGAAAAAATCGGAGCCGTTTTTTTTCTGTGTCTTTCAAAGAAGAGCAAAACTGATACTGTTTGAATTCATCACGGCTATACACAATCAATACAGTTGTTTGGCATCTGTCAAGTATCGTTCTGATCAGCTTTTTGCCAAGAGAACCTGTGCCACCGGTAATAAGAACTCGTTTGTGTTCTAAAAATGATAAATCACCCAGCATTAGCATTTGTTCACTCCTGAAATTTTTAGTTTTTAACATAAAATCATCTGAAAACATAAAGCGCATTAACACAATCTGATTTTAGATTGAAATACTTCTTAATGGTACTTTTTTGTTATTGTAAAGTCTAGCTTGAATTATTTATGGGTTAAGTGTATTCTCGATATTAAGAAACCGGATGCAGTGAAGGATAAAAATTAATGGCAGCGCAAATTACTTTTAGAGATGCATCAGTTTCCGACGCAGAATTCTTATATGAGTGCCGTAATGATCCATTAACCCGAAAGATGAGTTGCAGTAAAGAAATCATTTCTTTTGATGATCATCAGAAATGGCTCGTTGATAATTTAGAAAAGACGGACAGCATTATTAAAATCGCTGAGATGAATGGCGAATCCATTGGGTCAGTCCGGGCGCAAAAAAAAGAAGAAGTGTGGATTTTGAGCTGGGTATTGCATGATAAGTGGCGTGGCAGAAATCTGGCAAAACCGATGGTAAATAAATTTGTAGGCACGCTGGATGAAAATTTACGGGCAAAGATTCAGATATCAAATACCGCCTCTGTCAAAATCGCCGAATATATAGGGTTGAAATGTGTTGGGAGGGACAATGATTTTTATGTGTTCGAAAGTGATTAGTGCGTTTAACCTCTGTCAGAACAGTCTGAAAAAAAAGGAAAATCTTGAAAGTCAGTTTTGTTATACCGACATTAAACTCGGCTAAAACTATAAAAGAGTGTCTTGATTCCATTTTGAATCAGAGTGTGCCGCGTGAGCAATATGAAGTTGTTATTGCTGATGCCGGTTCTCAGGATTCTACCGTTGCAATTGCACAGGGTCTTGGTGTTGATAAAATTGTCGAAAACGAGCTGAAAACCGGAGAGGCTGGTAAATCGGCCGGCATCAAGGCGGCATCAGGTGAGATAATCGCCTTAGTCGACAGTGATAACATTCTGCCTGATTCAAAGTGGCTGGAACAGATGACTGCCCCGTTTGATGACCCGGATGTGGTTGCTTCAGAACCACTGGAATATACGGTGCGGAGTGATGACCCTGCATTGACCCGTTATTTTGCACTGCTGGGAATGAACGATCCGATCTGCCTGTTCACTGGCAATTACGATCGGTTTTGCGCTATAACAGGTAAATGGACAGGTTTGGATGTTGAACAGGAGGATAAGGGTGACTGGCTTAAACTGAAACTCTCTGAGTCCTCGTTGCCCACAATCGGAGCAAATGGTTTTGTTTTTCGTCGTTCATTGTTGGAGTATGTCAGCTGGGATCCCTATTTTTTTGATATAGATGTGATGCATCAGGCGGTTGCTGCTGGCTATTGCAATATGGCTAAGGTGAAGTGCGGTATAGTGCATCTTTATTGCAGCCGGTTGCAGGATTTCGCCAGAAAACAGAGAAGACGTATTCGCGATTTTCTGTACTTTTCCCAGGAGAAACAGAGAACCTACCCCTGGGATAAACAACGTAAGATTGGTATCGTTATATTCGTCTTGGCTACTGTTTCAATTTTCCCCATTATGATTCAGGGAGTAGTCGGGTGGATGCGCAGACCTGATAGTTCCTGGTTCTGCCATGTGCCTGTTTGCTGGATAACTTTGTGGACTTACGGTGTGGGTACATTGAGAAAAATATTTGGTTTGAAACAAGCACCGGTTGAACGTTCAACATGGCAGGTTTCTGATAAATAATGGATTTCAGTTCAAAAAAAATTGTGATTTTCTCCCATTATGCCACTACCGGTGCTTGTGAGGAATTGCGCGATTGGCTTATTTCACAAAAAGCCCGTGACCTGACTTATGTGGCTTTCCCTTTCGGGTCAAATAAGAACACATATATCCAAGTTGATTCTTATTCTGATGGTCAGCTTGTAAATCAGAAACGCTCTTTTTTTAAAGTCAGACTCCCAGAGGCGTTGGCCTATATCAAAGATTTTCTGTATGCCGTTTTCTATACTTTGAAGTATGCCCGTAAAGCGGATGTTTTGGTATGTGGTGATAATCTGCTGGCTTTGGCCTCATCGTTGGCCCGGCCCTTGGCATCCGTGAAAAACGTGGTCTACTACATGATTGATTATACGCCGGTACGGTATGAAAACAAGATTATGAATGCCGTTTATAAGTGTGTCGATAGACTGGCTGCATATAGTGTAGACAGGGTCTGGCCACTGACAAAAGAGATGATTGAAGCGCGTTTTGATGCCGGTGTTATGAAGACGGAGAAAGTTTCCTGGCGGGTTGCTCCTTATGGGTGCCGGGCTGTGGAAATATCTCCCGATGCGGTTGATCCTTACACCATCGTATATATGGGTGACATTACGCTGAATAAAGGCGCGGAATTATTTGTTCCCATGATGAAGGTGCTGAGAAAAGAATGCCCGGCTGCCAGAATGACTGTTGTGGGAGGGGGCGGAGATCTGTCTCGGCTTAGGAAAATGATTTCCGGTTCGGGGTTGGAAGATGCCTTCCGTCTTCATGGCTTTGTTGAGTCCTTTGATGAGGTCCTGAGTATTCTTCAGAAATGCGCTGTTGCTGTGGCACCGTACAATCCTTATGATAAAAACAATTTCACCTTCTATTCTGACCCCGGCAAGATCAAGACATATCTGGGGTGCGGTCTGCCTGTTGTGCTTACGGCTGTCCCACCAGTTGCAGCAATATTGCAGAAAAAAGGTGCCGGTGTGATTGCGGAATACAGCGCCGAGGATTTTGCCCGTAAAGTCTGCGATATTCTGCAGGGGGAAAAAAATCCGGTGAATCTTATGCGGACGGAAGCGGCGGAACTGGGACGCGAATATACATGGGAAGTTATTTTCACTGATTCTTTTAAAGAGTTGTTTTCCTGATTATCAGTAAAATGGTATATTGCAAAATTTTCACTTGCCGGAATAGGCATCTAATAAAGCTGTGGTAACAGAGTACTGCGCTTATAGATGTTTTGAGTTTTTGGAAAGTTTCGCAATCAAATCATTAATGTATTTTTCTGTTTGAGGTTTTTTCCAGTATTCACTCAGATTCCCTTTTGCAGAGGCCCATAAATATCCTTTCGGTGGCCTTGTTATGAGGCCCAACTCATCGAAAATCTGTTTTTCTGAATAACCGTCGAGTTGTTTGTGTATGCATTGACGTTGTCTTTGAATGTGTCTGATATTTTTAATGAAACTGCACAAAGCAGAAATTGTGGCTTTTGCAATATTTTTTCTGCCTTTGATGTGAAGTATCGGTGCTGTCAGTAAAGACAGCAGTAAGTGGGGAACAAAAATTCTCATGAGTGACTTTGCTGAAAGAAGTGTGGCGAGCGAGACAAACCTGTTGTAAATGCTTTTCTCCCATATCCAGACAGGTTTTTCTTTTTTAAATTGAGCCGCAGTAATGTGTCCGATATGCATGACAACCGCTTTGCCCATGTAGTAAACAGGAAATCCGGCTAGCCAGCATCTGTGACAAAAGTCGGTTTCTTCATAAAATGCGAAAAATTCCGGACGGAATAATCCGATTTGCGTATAAACTTCACGCCTTATAAAAAAGGCGGCTCCTTTTACTGAGAAAACAGGATATGTCGCTTTGAATACAGGTTTCAGGATGCAGTTGTATCCGAAATGCAGTAAAAAACCATTGGTCAATAAAACGTTGCCTTGTTCATCCATTAGTTCTTCGTTTTGCATTAAACGCGGCTGCACAACACTGGCTTCCGGGTGTTCGTTGAAAAAAATTACAACTTCTTCTATGCAGTTCCGGTCAATAATAGTGTCGTTGTTCAGCAGAAAAAGCAGTTCGCCATCTGCTATCTCCGCCCCCTGATTGGATGGCCCTGCGAATCCGAGATTTTCTTTGTTGAAGATGGCTTTGACATTTTTCTGAGTCTGTATCAGATGTTTCAGATATTCAGCACTGCCGTCAGCAGAACCGTTGTCAACTACAATAATTTCAATGCTTTTATATGTGGATTCGAGCAGAGATTCGATACAATTACGCAGGTATTCGACTTTGTTCCAGTTTACAATAATTATTGATACCAGCGGCTTAGTCATATATTCTCCATGCATTTGACTGCATTATATCTCAAGGGCCTGTTTTGTGTCACAACAATAATCTGATATTATCATAAAACCCTTGATTTGGCTGAAAAGTTGATTTCTGTGTGAGTTCAGGACTTTATAAAATAATTAGCCGTATTAGCGAAAAGGTAACAGAAAAACAGGTTCCGGAGGAATGCTTGCCTGTTGGCGGGTATAATAATACACTGTCTTCTGTAATTTAAAAGGTGATTGATTATGAGAAAAGGAATAATACTTGCTGGCGGCTCGGGAACCCGGCTTTATCCCGTTACACAGGTTGTCTGCAAGCAATTGCTGCCAGTGTATGATAAACCTATGATCTACTATCCTCTTTCCACTCTGATGCTGGCCGGTATCCGCGAGGTTCTGATTATTTCCACCCCGGAGGCAACGCCTGTTTTTGAGCAATTGCTGGGGGATGGTTCTCAGTTAGGTATGCGGTTTGAGTACAAAGTGCAGGAAGTTCCCAACGGTCTGGCTCAGGCATTTGTGTTGGGACGTGAGTTTATTGTTGATGATCCGGTTTGTCTGATTCTGGGGGATAACATCTTTTATGGCGATGGAATGCATCGTTTGTTGAGGTCCGCCGATGAATGCGGGGGTGCAACTGTTTTCGCTTATAATGTGCACGATCCCGAACGTTATGGAGTGGTCAGTTTCGATGCTGCCGGGAAAGTGGATTCAATTGAAGAAAAGCCCGAACGGCCGAGATCCAATTATGCGGTGACGGGGCTTTATTTCTTTGACTCTTACGTTGTTGACATAGCAGCCGGACTGGAGCCTTCCGCCCGCGGGGAGTATGAAATTATCGATGTTATCCGCGAATATATGCTGCTGCAAAGGCTCAATGTCAAGCTCATGGGACGCGGCTTTGCATGGTTGGATACCGGCACCCATGATTCTCTGGCTGATGCAACCTCATTTGTAAAAACAGTTCAGGACAGACAGGGGCTGAAGATTGCGTGTGTCGAAGAAATTGCCTGGCGTATGGGATTCATAGATAAAAATGCATTGAAGAAACATGCGGAAGTTTATAAAAAATCCGCGTATGGAGAATACTTGTCCAGAGTCTGTCTCAGTTAGGCGCTATGTAGTCTGCTTTTAACACAGAAAACAGGAATTTGTATTCCTTCTGCATTAATGCATTATATTAAGATAAGTGACAGTTTCAAATTGTATCTTTGCAGGTTTCAAGGAAGGATTTTCTGGAAATGCTGAAAGTTTTAATAACAGGATCTAACGGACAACTCGGAGAAGAGTGTTTGGAGTTGTTCACCGGATGCGAATATGACCTTTACGGGGTTGATCTGCCCGAAGTTGATCTGTCCGACAAAAATCAAAGCAGGGCGGCTTTGGAGTGTATTAAGCCGGATTTGATAATCAATTGCGCAGCTTATACGGCGGTTGATGCATGTGAAAATGATCCTTCATGCTGGAAAGCTAACAGGGATATTCCTGTAAATCTGTCTGCATGGGCTGCTGATAGCGGCGCATTTCTGCTTCATGTTTCGACGGATTATGTTTTCTCCGGAGACAAGCCCCTGTATCAGCCTTGGGTTGAGACAGATCTTCCCGCACCTGTCTCCGAATATGGAAGATCCAAGCTGGCGGGAGAGTGTGCCATAAAAGAAAGCATTGATAACTATGCAATTCTGAGAACGGCGTGGCTCTACAGTGCGCGGGGACATAACTTCCTAAAAACAATGCTGCGTTTGACATTGGATAATCCCGGTAGAGAAATCAAGGTGGTGAATGATCAGTACGGTTCTCCTACCTGGACAAAGACACTGGCACAACAGATAGAGATTATATCGCGAAAGGGTTTGCAGGGGCTGTTTCATGCTTCTTCTGAGGGGCACTGCACGTGGTACGAGTTCGCGTGTGCATTTATGGAAGAGTTGAATATAGCCCATAATTTTGTTCCCTGCAGAACTGAACACTTCCCGACACCGGTTAAACGACCCGAAAACTCAATTATGGAAAATCGTCATGCAAAAAAAAGGGGAGTGAATGTTTTTCAGGATTGGCGGGTTGAGTTGAGAAGTTTTGTCAGAGAATGCGGCGCCTCGCTGCTGAAGGAAATGGGAGACTAGTTATGAAAATCAGGAATTTATCACTTGAAGGGCTGAAGTTAATTCAACCCGGGCGTTTCCCGGATGAACGTGGTTTTTTCCAGCAGTGCTATCATCGACAGCAATACACTGAGACGGGAATAGATACTGAATTTGTTCAGGATAACTGGTCTCGTTCAACAAAAGGTGTACTGCGAGGTCTTCACTACCAGTATGAACATAGTCAGGCAAAACTTGTAAGCGTTCTGCAGGGAGAGGTTTTTGATGTTGTCGTTGATATGCGGGAAAATTCGATTTCCTTCGGCAAATGGGAGTCCGTTCTTCTCTCCGCTGAGAATGGATTGCAGTTGTATGTTCCCAAAGGATTTGCTCATGGGTTTATGGTTCTGAGTGATACTGCGGATTTCTTTTACAAATGTGATGATTTTTACGCCTCCAATGATGAGTACGGAGTGCTGTGGAATGACCCTGAATTGAAGATAAAATGGCCCCGTGACATAAAGCCCCGGATTTCAGAAAAAGATGCAGCCCTGCCGTGCTGGAAGGATTCTAAGACGTTTCACGCAGGTTGCTGTTCGTCCGCGTAGTTTTCAGTTGTCGTACCTTCATAAATATTCATTTAACCTGTCTTCGTTCAACATGGCATAAAACATTCTGATTCTACATCTTGTTTTTCTTGTTTTTGCGCTTTTTTGTGTTTTTTTATGCCAAGCTGAAGTAATATATCTTCATGTTTTGCAAATGCACCCATTTGTTTTTTGTTTTCTGTCTGTTGATTTCCTGTTCTGTTTATGCTCAGGAGATTAAGCCGAATGATGTTCAACGTGCGGCACTGGATATAAAAAGCGCGGTGGAACGTTTTGTCGGCAGTCGCGGCGCGGGCAGCGTGAATGATTTTAAAGCGGCTGCGGCTAAAGTCAAAATCTTTGCTGAACGGGGTGAACCTTTTTTTCGTTTTCTGATGGCGGTTTACTCTGAAGTTGAGCCGCTTTGCGCTCTGCCGGATAACAAAAGGGCAAAATACCTTTCCGAAGGGCGTATCTATATGCTCAAACGGGCTGAGGATGGCAATGCCATGGCTCAATATCTGATCGGTCTGGATTGTGATTTTGTTATGAAGAGCAAAAAGGACGCACGCGACTGGTTTCAGAAATCAGCTGATCAGGGGCTTGCTTTGTCACAGAATGCCTTGGGAATGATGTATTATAACGGTAACGGAGTCGAGCAGGATTTTGCGATGGCCGCAGAGTTTTTCAGACAGGCTGCAATGCAGGTTGATCCCACCGGGGAATATAACCTCGGTTCTCTTTATACTGCCGGCAGGGGACTGCCGAAAGATCTTGATATGGCATGCCGGCTTTTTCTGCGGGCTGCGGATAAAGGACACTCTGATGCTATGAATAATCTCGGCTGGTTTTATCAGCAGGGACTGGGAGTGGAAGTCAGCCCGGAGCAGGCGTTTCAATGGTACAGGAAATCTGCTTTAAACGGCAATCCTGCTGGACAATACAATCTGGCCTTTCTGCTTTCAAAGGGATCAGGTGTGAAAAAGGATTTGAAAGCAGCCGTAAAATGGTACAGGAAAGCGGCTGAAGCCGGACATCCGGAGGCGATTTTCAATCTTGGACTTCTTTATCGGGATGGACGCGGAGTTGAACAGGACTATAAGGAGGCTCTTGAATGGCTGGTAAAATCGGCATCAGAAGGCCATGTTATGACTCATTATATTATCGGTCAGATGTATGAAAATGGCAAAGGTGTGTCGCAGGATTATGAGCGTGCACTACGCTGGTACCGGAAAGCTGCGAATAAAAAAAATTATTTTGCGGTTAATGCTATAGGAACAATCTATTATCGCGGTAAAGGGCGTGAAAAAAATTATGAAAAGGCTGAGAGGTTTTTCTCTCTGGCTGCCGAGCAAGGCTTTCCTCCGGCACAGAATAATCTGGGAATGATGTATCTGCGAGGAGAAGGTGTTGATCGGAATTATGATGTTGCAGTTGACTGGTTCCGCAAGTCTGTGCGGGGAGGTTGTGTTGAAGCTCTATATAATTTGGCTATGATGTATGAGTATGGACGGGGAGTCACCCCGAATCATATCACAGCAGTTAAATATTTTAAGAAGGCCGCTATACGTGGTCACGTGGGGGCAACAGACTGGCTGGCTCACAACGGTTACACCGCCTGGGCCTCAGCAGAAGTCCTGGATGCAGATGCCGGAGACCGGAAGTCAGAGTAAGGTGCCGCATTGATGCCGCAGGGTGAACCCGTGCCGGCATCCAGTGCGGTGATAAGGAATCTGCCTTTGTGCGTAATGAAAAACCGATGAAAAAACTGATAAATACAATAAGCGGCACAGCGGCTGCGGCGATAATCTGTACGGTGCTTTCAATTGCTTCGATAGTGCTGGCTTTTTTCGGTTCCGACAAATCCATACAGCTTATGTCAACACCGCTGCCGTTGATTTTTTCCGCCCTGATTTTCATTCTGCTGGCTGTGCGTGCTTTTATAACTCTCCTGAACCGCCGTTTTGATTCCGCCCTGCTGCATGCGGGATGTGCGCTTGTTCTTGGCGGCTGGCTGTGGGGGCATCTGGAGCCCGGGATTACAGAAAACCCCAAACCGCTTCAGGGTTCTATGGCATTGGTTGACGGAGATGTCATGAATGCTCTGTGGGACGGACCCGTGCTAACTAATCTGGTGGGCAAGCTTGATTTTACAATTAAACTTGAAAAGTTTATGATCGATTATTATGAGCGGGCTCCGGGTGACCGCAGTCATGGCAGAATGCCGCCGATCAGGGAATACCGCAGCCGGGTGACGGTCACTTATCCAGATAAAGCTCCCTATGTTGAGAATATACGTGTTAATCATCCTGTACGCATAGGCGATTATCTTGTGTATCAGATGAGTTGGGGTGAAACTGTTAACTATAACAATCAGCCTGTAACCTATACAGTTTTGCGGTTTATACGCGAACCCGGACTCCACTGTGTGTATGCGGGGTTTATTGTTCTTTTCAGCGGTATATTGCTTTTCTGCTATCGCATTTTCCGATTGAAAATCCCTGAAATGGAGGTGAAGGATGTCGATTAAATTCACTCTTCAAGGCGGGTTGATATACCTCACAGCATTATTTTTTGCGGCAACACTCTGTGCCCGCTGTCTGAAAAAACATGAGCTCGCCCGCGCTTTCTGGGGAGGCGGTTTTGTTGTGGCTGTTGTCTCTCTGGTCTGGCGCGGCATACATGTCGGCCATCCGCCTATGCAGAATCTCTTTGAATTCTTCCTCTGCATGGCTGCATTTCTATGGCCCCTTTCACAGTTCAGCCGCTGGAAGAACGGACTTGATACCATGTTGCAGGATGCTCTGCTGGGGATAGTTATTCTCATACCGGCCGGTTTTGTTCTGGATGAAGCGGTGCGCCGACTGCCCCCTGCTTTGCAGAGTTCTCTTTTTGTTCCACATGTGGCAAGTTATGTAGCCGGTTATATCATGATGGCACGTGCCGCTTTAATGGCTCTGCCTATGTTCTGCAGTCTTGACCGGGATCGCCTTTTGCGTGCTGATGCGGCATCACGTCAGACAGTGACAGCCGGTTTTCTGCTGATATCTGTCGGTTTAATTCTCGGTTCCTTGTGGGGTAAAATATGCTGGGGACATTACTGGCAGTGGGACCCTAAAGAATCGTGGTCATTGGCGACATGGCTGATATACGGCACATATTTTCACCTGCGTCTGAAACTGGGACTGAAAAAACCTAAACTGCTTGCCATCCTTTTATGGATAGGATTGCTCTTTATTATTCTTACTCTGACCTGGATAAATCTGTCACGGATTTTCAAGGGAATGCATACTTACGCATAAATAAGCTGCGTCCGGCAGCCAGTTGCTATGTGTGCGGCGGGGAGTTGCGTTCAAGCGCTAATATATTACCCGGAGAAGAATAAAATTTTTTGGTTTAGAGAGAAGCGGGATTGCACTATAATATGAGGTTGGAGATCTGTTATGAGTGAAGAAGAAACATTGTCCCGTACTGAAATGATGCTTGAGCAGGAAAAGCTCAAGCTTGAGCGTGAGCGTATGCTGCTTGAGCGCGAACGTCTGGAAGCTGCACGGGAACGCACTGAAACCGAAAAAAGTTTTCGCATTGACGGTAACGGCAAACAGGTGATTGCGATTTCCTCTATGGTTTTTATTTCTATTATATGTCTGTTGACAGGGGGGATATTAGGGGCGTTCTCGACATCTTTTCAGATGAATCGCAGTCGAACGAAGCGGGTGCGTGAAGTTATGGAAAGTCTCTCATCGGTTTCTTCTGATATAACTACAACCAACACATATGCCGGAGGATCGACGAATATGCCTCCATGGCTGAAAAGCATGAAGCCAAAGGGTGCACATGCGGGGATATCGTTGGTTGTTATTCAGTGATTAAGTAATTCTGAGTCAAACTATGTCATTTTTTAAAGCTTACGATATGCGTGGAATATTCCGGAAGGATTTCACACTTGATACTGTATATGCTGTCGGTCGCTGGCTTCCGTATATTCTGGAATCCGGAAGAATTCTGGTTGGACGGGATGCACGCACCTCATCGGACAACATTTTTGATGCTCTTGCACAGGGAATTACTGAATCGGGCTGTAATGTGGACAATATGGGATTGGCAACCACTCCTATGGTTTATTATTTTACCGCCAAGAAAGAGTACAGCGGATCAGTGCAGATTACCGCATCACATAATCCGAAACAGTATAACGGGATGAAGGTTTCCGGAACCGGGGCTCTGCCCGTTGGGTATGAGAGCGGTCTCAGGGAAGTGGAAAAGCGTGTGCTTTCCGGTGAGCTGCCCCCGAAAGCGGATAATCCCGGGAGTATATGTCCAGTGGATTTCCTGGATGAATTTATTGAAGATATGCGCAGGAAAAGGCCGGATATTTCCGGACTTAAAATTGGAGTCGATTGTTCAAACGGGATGGCTGCGCTGGTGATACGTGATTTGCTGGGGTCTTCGCCGCTGTATATAAATGATGTTATAGATGGTTCTTTTCCGGCTCATGCTCCCAATCCGCTGGAGGAGAAAAATTGCGAACAGCTGATGCGGTTGGTGCGAGCGAAAAAACTTGATGTCGGTGTTATATTTGACGGTGATGCCGATCGCGTTATGTTCGTGGATGAGCATGGTGATTTTGTTCAGCCTGATTATCTAATAGCTGTTCTGGCCGGTAAATATCTCAGGGATGAGCCGGATTGTAAAATCATGCATGACATCCGGACATCTCGCGGTGTCATAGAAAGGCTGAGAAATCAGGGAGCTGAAACAATCATGGGCAGGGTCGGACATGCCTATGCCAAAGTTCTGCTGAGAGAGAGCGGTGCCGTTTGCGGCGGAGAACTTGCCGGACACTATTATCTGCGGGATTTTTACTGCTGTGATTCCGGAGAGCTTGCCGCATTGATCATCCTCGGTGAGATTGCCGCCGCTAAACGAAAAGGCGGGTCATTTAGTCAGATGATTATTCCTGTCAGTAAATATGCCGGTTCAGGAGAGATGAATTTCAAGGTGGACAATAAGGATGAGGCGATGCGGGCTGTTGTGGAAGCGTTGAAAGTATTCGGTGATCCTGTGGCTATGTATGATTTTGACGGGTATCGCGTGGAATTTGCTTCCTGGTGGCTGAATATCCGGAAATCAAACACGGAGCCTTATCTGAGACTTATCATTGAAGCTACAGATAAGGCAGAGCTGGAAGAACGCAAAGCCCATGTTGAAAACGTCCTGAAAGAATTCGTTTCATAGGGTGATATTTCTCTGGTTTGCCCGGGAGGGCAAACCGTATTAAACAATTTGAAACTGCCTATGCTGTATGTAGATCATATATCTTTTTCTTATGGAAGGAAAAAAGTGTTGAAGGATATAAGCTTTGATGCTGCTCCTGGAGATATAACGGCAATTGTCGGGGCCAACGGGGCAGGAAAAACAACTCTTATGCGGATTTTGTCTTTTGTGCTGATGCAGGATTCCGGGAATATTTCACTGGATGGTGTTGATCCTTTGTCAAGACCGGTCAGATACCGGAAGCGGATAGGGTATCTTCCGGAGAAATGCCCTGTGTATGAAGAGATGAGGGTGGATGAGTACCTGCTGTATCGACTCAGGTTGCGAGGGGAACGCAATTTGCGACAGCGCAGGCGTTTAAACGGGGCATTAGAGCTTTGTGAACTGAAAGATGCTGCCGGGAGTCTGATAAAAACTTTGTCGCAGGGCTACAGGAAGCGTGTGGGGCTGGCCGATGCACTGATGCAGCACCCGAGACTGTTACTGCTGGATGAGCCGCTTGCAGGTCTGGATCAGATGCAACGCAAAAGGATAGGCTCCGTATTGACAAGTTTTTCGGCTCATGCTTCAATTATTCTCGCAGGTCATGAAATCAACGAGATGCTGGAATGGTGTACCCGTTTTATAGTTTTAAAACATGGAGAACTGAAAACAATTCTGCGTGCTGCAGAATATGAGCGTGCTGAATTGAAGGAACGTCTTGATGTAAATATTGCTTCAGATGATGGAGGAGATGCCTGATGAAAGCTCTGCAGCAAACCTGGATCAGAGAGGTGCGCGCTTTTCACGGATCTTTTTACAGCGGTGTTCCTGTTGCCGCATTCGTAGCTGTAACGGGTTGGTCTTTTGTTATGCTGCTGCGTAAAAGTGAAGGCGGCATTATGCAGTTGCAGACTATATGGGGGTGTGCGGTTGCCGCGTGGCTGCCCATACTCTGTTCGCTGCTGACAATGCGACTTTTTGCGCTGGACCGTGCCAGCGGGATGACAGAGCTGATGATGGCTGCTCCTGTGCGGGAGAGGGATCTGGTTGTCGGCAAGTTCCTTTCAGCACTTTCCCACGTTTTTCTTGCTCTGGTATATTCCGTTGTTTTCCCTGTTTTTGTTCTGCCCCGGATGTCGGCTTCTCTTGCTGAAAGTATTCAGCCAGCAGCCTTTGCGGTTACATTCGGCATACTTCTTCTGCAGGCCTGCACATGGTGTGCGGCGGGGACCATGATATCCGTTATGTACAGGAATCAGGTGGAAGCCGCTGTGACTTCTCTCATACTGTGCAGCGGCATGCCTATAGCGGTTTACTTCGGAATTCTGGCCTGGATACCTTCTGTGCGTACGGAGTTTTCCTGGATGCCTCTGCTGGAACATGTTGTTGATTTTTCTACCGGACTTGTTTCAACAGGCGTTTTGATTTTTTACGGTGTATTGTCGGTTTTCTTCCTTTTTGCCTGCTCCAAAATGCTGGCGCTTCTGAGATTGAAGGGGTAGTAATCCGTAATCAGGAGTCAGAGATTTGAAGCAAATAACTAACAGACAGAATAGAAAAGTGCCGAGGCGCAGGTTGTTGCGGCTGACATCGCTGCTTGCTGTATTGCTGGGGGCGGTTTTCTGCTTTCTTGTTGTTATAATCGGTTTCTGGTTTAATTTTTCGTGGGAAATCCCGGTTGGCGGGGTGCGGGTGGTTTCAAAGCGGACCCGTGATGTTCTGGCAGATACACAGGGGCGGATAAGAATAACTTCTTTTATGGACAGACGCAGTCCTATGGCCAGACCTGTAGCCAGGCTCCTGCGCGGGCTCTCAGCGGCATCGCGCGGGGTGGCCGGTGCCGAGATCGATGTTGAATACGTTGATCCTCGCTGGGACATAACCCGTTCGTCCCGGTTAATAGCCAGAGGAGTTCCCAAAAATTCGCTGGAATTTGAATATCAGCGGCGTAGAATAATGATTCCCCTGGAAGAGGTGTTTTCCGGTAATTCGGATAGTGGCAAGCCCGTGTTTCGTGGGGAACGGGTATGCGCTTCAGCCATATCACGACTTGCTCTTCCGCATAAACAACTTAAAATCTGCTGGCTGGAAGGGCATTCCGAGGCGCGTTTTGATGATTATGACGAATTTCGCGGTTTTTCCGCTATTGCTCATGATTTAAAGCGTGACGGTTTTCAGCTTGAATCACTTTCTCTGGCCGGCTTACGTGAAATTCCTGTGGATTGCGGTGTTCTTGTGATTGCGGGTGCACGCAGAGAATTATCCTCTGTTGAGGTGAAAATTATAGAGCGCTATCTTGAGCGTGGCGGTTCCCTTCTGTTTATGGCGGTTTCGGGGGTGGTCAGCGGCTGCGAGGATCTCCTGAAAGAGTGGGGAATCGAAGTTACAGAGTTTACAGCGGTAAGCCCTAGGACTTTAACGGGTAATGATATTGTTATCTCGGATTTTTCGGATCATCCTGTAACGCGAGATCTTGAAAATTCCTCAGTGGTGTTCGGGTTTGCAACTTGTCTGAGAGTTCTTGATCTCTCGGGAGCGGATGAAAGTGTGGATATAGCACGAAGCATGAAGCTGGCTGAAAGTGATGAATCAGCCTGGGGTGAAAGGCATCCGGAGGTTTTTCCCAGGCGGTATAATCCTGCAACTGATATTGCCGGACCGGTCACAGTTGCCGCGGTATCGGAGCGGGGTGGGCTTGTCTCAAGGGATGTCGGCTATAAACCAACGCGCATCTGTGTTTTCGGTGATGTTGATTTTGTGATGAACCGCGTTTTATCGGGCAGGGCCAATGCCAACCGCGATTTTTTTATGAATGCTGTCGGCTGGCTGGCCGGTGTGAGCATGGGCAGTTCCTCGTCTGTCGGGGGTGATGCTACATTGGCGACCGGGTTTGATCGTTCCGACTGGGTTCTATCTATGATGTGGTCTGTTTTTATTATACCGGTTTCTGTTCTGTTGCTGTTCCGTATTATTTCATTCCGGAAAGGACGCTGAGAGTTCGATATGGGAAACAAACGAATTATTGTCTTTTTTCTCACCGGCATATTGTTTTGTCTGATAATTCTTGTTGCAGGACGTAACAGACGCCGATTTCTGGTGTTTCCCGATCAGCAGTTTTCTTTTCTGGGCAAAGATATTTTTGATGATGTTCATACTGTTGTAATTGAACGGAGCGGCAGAAGGATTGAGGTCAGGCGTGATGGTTCACGCTGGCGCATGCTGGCTCCGATAGACTCCGGTGTAGATCAGGCCGTAATGGCTCGTCTGATCAACGGGTTTGACGGTACGGACATAAAAGACCGCTTTGATATTGACGAGATAAAGAAGAGAGATCTTTCAATTGCAGACTATGGTTTTTATCCTGCGAGAGCCCGCGTGGTCTTTCATACAGATAAAAAAAAGATCTCCTTCCTTTTCGGAAGTTTTAGCACGGGCGGGAAAGATATATATGTTCGTAAAAACAATGGAGACCGATTGTTTGTGGTTTCAAGCGATGTGTTCAATGTTATTCCTGAGAATGCAAATATGTTGAGATCACACCGACTGGTGAACTGTGATCCGGCACTGATAAATTCTGTTGATATCCGCCGCCCGGAGCATCCATTCTTAAGACTGGTTTTTGAAAAGGGCGTCTGGACTATTGAGGAACCGGTTAAATCAAAGGCTTCTTTCGAAAAGGTTGGCGAATTTCTTGACAGTTTGTTTGATGTAAGGATTTCTAAATTTGTATGGCCGACACTCGATAATGTTATGGACGTAGCTGATTATGAGAAAGCACTGGAGATCAGGAAGGCTCTTTACGGTCTTGAAGAGGATGTGGGCACATCCATTCGCGTTCATACAATTGATGGCAGCTTTGACTCGGAAATCGTTATCGGGCATAATACAGAGAAAATCGGTGAATCTGTTTATGTTCTGATGGACGATGGTCGTGCGATAGGAGTTGTTTCCAACAATATTACTGATGTGGTGAATGTCAATTCTGATTTCTTTCGCAGTAAAAAAATATTTTACGAGCTGACTGATCCTCTGAACAGTCTTCAATTGATGATAGGCCGGGATATATTTGTTCTGAATCGGACAAATGATTTATGGCGTATTGCTTCTCCGGCTTCGGAACCGGCTGATCAGCAGCGGGTTCAGCGATCAGTTGATCAACTTCTGGCGCTTAAAGCGGATCGCATAGAAACACGTGTTCAGCAGGATGAATCCGGTGCTCAGGGAGTTGAGGTAAATTATATTGAGTTTTCATCGCATTCTGCGGTTGAAATGGTTGCGGTTAAAAAAACGGATTATGAAGGACGGATGTACGAATTTTCATTTGCAGATGAGCCTGAAGTCTATTATGTTGCGGGGTCTAATATGCCTGCTGTGCTGGTTGACCGGGATGCGTTGCTTAAACTAAGAGATAGAACCTTGCTTTCACTGTCAACGGATTCCATCAGGAGTATAACAATACGAAAATCCGGTGAACCTGCACTTAGTATTGATTATATGGAGGAAGATCAGAACTGGCACCTTTCAGCTAAAGGTGTTAATGCCGGAAGGCTTAACCCCGAGGTGCTTAATGATGTTCTGGACAGTCTGCAGAATTTCCGTGCGGATGAAGTGGTCAAAATCGGATTGTCGTCTGATGATTTGATTTATTACGGTTTTTCCAGACCGTGGCTGGAAATCAACGTTGATGTCAATATGGACGATGCTGTGAGAAAAACGATACTTGTAGGGCGTTCCGCCGGCGGGGGAATACGTTATGTGATGGTTCGCGGTTCTCAGACCGTATTTGCTATAAGTGAAAAACGTCTGGTGACATTTGCTGACACCCTTACTCTGGAATCAATCGAATAAAAGGGGATTTTATGGCTAGAAAATTGGTGACAATAGAAGTGTCGGTAGTCAGCTGCCGACTTGGAAAAACGCTGGCTGGCCGGAAGAAGGATAGTGCCCACATGGCACAGGTATCGCTTATCTGGCCGCGGGCCGGAATCGCTTTACGCAACAGTGCTTTCAAACTCGAGTTGATTTCGGGGCAATGCGATCTCAGAAAAGAGAGCTGGAACAAAACAATTCTTTTCAAGGAAAATGTCGAATCCACCTTCGGCCTCAGAGTTGATATAACAGAACCGATGAAAAACGAGGCTCTTGAGCAAATACTCCGTGTCATGGCAGGAGCGGCTTTATCGTTAGGGTCCGATGTGCTGGAGGACACGGTTCCCTGCGGTTCCGTGGCGGCGGCTCCGGTTGATTATATTGCGAAAAAGATTAAAAAAATTCCTGAGACTGATGTGATTGCATCCGGTTTTCTGGATGTTTCTGCGGGTGATATTCCTTCCCAGGGGGAGTTGGTGCGGACCGTTGACCTGCAGGCGCCTCTGGATGTGATCAAGCGTTCGCGCAGAACCGTTAATCGTAAAACAAAAGTGATACGTAAAGTACTTCTCAAAAAAGGCGAATCGAACGGAAGGCTTACTCTTTCATTCAGACGGATTTAGGGTGTCGGCGGGGGGCTTGAAGTCGCTGGATTTCAACCGGTCGCCGTTGTCCCGCATTCATGCAGGCAGGGGGTTGCCGGGTTTAGCGTATCTGCATTACCGTATATGTTTTGTGGCAAAATTTTTCTGTATATACTTAACTGCTTTTTCGAAGGAGGGAAGTATTTTGGTGCAGTAGCGTACCATCCATGGTGAGCATTCTTTAAAGGGGAACGGCGAGAAAGCGACCACAAATTTACCGAGATCGTGTGCAGCGAAAAAAACTTCCATGGATGTGCCGATGGAGTTTTTGTTGTAGTTTACCAGCAGAATATCGGCATCACGCACATCCTGAAGGTCAAATTCTACAATTTCGTTGGCGCTGTCGACTTCCCTGTCTTTAAAATTACGGCGCATAGGATCAAGGATGATAAAATCCTGCTGAAGGTATTCCGTGGCGCGTTGACGCCAGGTTTTGGCTTCGTCAGGATGTTCATCCATGATAGGTCCGCTCAGATATACCGTTTTCGGTTCTGTCATTTTAAGTAAATGAGGGATATTGAATTCCCCGGTTTCCATAATTTATGATTCAGGCAACTCAAGGAACGGGAAACATAGCGGTCAGTTCGGCAACTTCTCCGCAAATCCTGTTCTGGAGACTGACATTTTCGATATCGCTGAGAATATCGGCAATCCAGTTACCGATGATTTTCATTTCTGCTTCACCCATGCCGCGGGTTGTCACCGACGGAGTTCCGATGCGTATGCCGGATGTTACAAAGGGGCTTTTTTCATCGAAAGGAATTGTATTCTTATTGCAGATGATGCCAGCTGCGTCGAGGGCGGCGGCGGCGGCTTTTCCTGTCAGTCCGCTGGCGCCTACATTTACAAGAGACAGATGGTTGTCTGTTCCGCCGGATACAATGTTAAGCCCCCTTTTGATCAGAGTTGCCGTGAGTGTTTTACTGTTGGCGATAATCCGGGCGGCATAATCCTTAAAATCAGGCTCAGATGCCTCTTTAAAACAGACTGCCTTGGCCGCAATGATATTTTCAAGCGGTCCTCCCTGAAGGCCGGGGAATATTGTTTTATCTACAGCTTTGGCGTATTTATCTTTACAGAGGATCAGTCCGCCGCGAGGACCGCGCAGGGTTTTGTGAGTTGTTGTGGTTACGAAATCAGCAAAGGGAACCGGACTGGGGTGTACACCTCCTGCGACAAGACCGGCGATGTGAGCCATATCCACCATCAGCATGGCACCGCAGGCATCGGCTATCTCCCTGAATTTCGAAAAATCAAGTATGCGCGGGTATGCGCTGGCTCCCGCCACAATCAGTTTAGGTTTGTTCTCTACAGCCATATCCATAAGCTCATCGTAGTCAAGAACTTCAGTTTCTTTGGAAACGCAGTAGGGAATAATTTCAAAAAGCCTGCCGGAAAAGTTGACCGGGCTGCCGTGAGTCAGGTGTCCTCCCTGGTCGAGACTCATAGAGAGTATTCTGTCGCCGGGTTCCAGTACTGAAAAATAGACGCCCATATTGGCTGCGCTTCCGCAGTGAGGCTGAACGTTTGCATGCTCTGCTCCGAAGAGATTTACGGCCCGTTTAATTGCCAGAGTTTCCGCTGTGTCAACAGGGGTACATCCGCTGTACCAGCGTTTTCCCGGATAACCTTCGGCATACTTATTGGTCAGTACGCTGCCGGAGGCCTCACGAACTGCGCGTGTAACGGTGTTTTCGGAGGCGATTAGATTGATGGTTGAATTCTCCTGATCAATCTGCCCCAGCACAGTGGCGTTGATTTCAGGATCAGCCATGGCTAAGTGTGATGTTTCCGCCACGCGCTCCGCCCGTTCCAGCTGACAAACCCGGCGCATATGCCGTTCTTCTCCGCTGAAAGGTGTTTCAAGGAATGATCTGACAATTGCGCAGGCTTTTTCTCTGGTCAGTTTCCCGGGAAGCACCAGCACATTGGCGTTGTTATGGGCTTTTGTCATACTTGCATCTTCTTCACTGTTGCACAGGGCTGCTCTTATTCCGGAAAACCGGTTTGCCGTTATGCTCATACCAATTCCGGTTGTGCATACAAGAACAGCAAGATCAGCTTCACGTGATATAACGAGTTGAGATGCTTTGATTGCATATTGCGGATAGTCTGTGGACTGAGACTTGTCGGTGCCCAGATTTATGACATCGTGCCCGGCTGATTTTATGTACGATTCCGCCGCATTTTTAATGGCTAATCCGCCATGATCACATCCAATAGCTATTTTCATCAGTGCTCCACCGGGTTGTTGTTTGAAAAAACGGAAGCCAATAATATCATAGAGGGTGTTCTGTAGCAAGTTCGAGACGGATTCCGGATTGCTTTAATTTTCCGTTTCGAAAGGTCGGGGCCGTTTTTCCGGTTCAATTATATAAGGAGTTACCAGTTTGCGTGTGGCTGTGGTATCTTCCAGTACTTTTTCCAGCAAAAGTAAAACTTCATTTATGCGTGTATCCATAGATGGATATTCAGATAATACAGCCTGATCTCCGCTGTCAACGGCACCCAGAAAGCTGTACAAAGGGGGAAAATACCCGTCGATATGATCAATTTTTTCGATCATCCAGTCCAGAGCTGTAATAATCTCCGGCGGTGTTGATGAGTCGGTTTGTTCTTTTGCATTTATGTTTATTGCGTTTACCGCATTCTGCAGGTTGGCGTTCATAATCCGGAACTGTTCAGGGATTGCGTTAAGCTCGTTCCGCTCTTCAGCAATGGCATTCATCTGTGCAGTGAGGTGTTTGATTTCCAGTTGTATCCGGGATGTTGATTTAATGATTTCAGCGGCGTTTTTTTCAGTTTTTCTGCCGGTGACATCTTCCAGTCGGGTTAGTTTTCTGTCGATTGAACCCAGCAGGGAATTCAGCTTGTCAATTTCAGAAATGAGGGAATTGCCGTTTTCCAGCGGGGTGTTCAGGATTTCCGGCATTGATCTGCGAGTTTTGCGGGCTTCAGTCTGAATCATCTTGCGGGTTGTAAAAACCGATGCGCCTACGACAAGACAGATGACTGCGGTACTGGCTATAAGTTTCATTGTATTCCTTTTTGATCTGTTCAGCCGGGATGTAATGCAAAAATGCGTACTTATTCTTCCTCCGGTAAATCTCATTCATAAAGTGCGGAGTCGCGGTTCCGGCGGGTTTGCCTCCGACTTATTTCAGGAACTGATCTATCGTTATTATATAAAAATTTTAAGGAAGTTGAAATTGAATATCCGGAGAAGATTGAT
Source organism: Kiritimatiellia bacterium (assembly GCA_046482825.1). Lineage (GTDB taxonomy): Bacteria > Verrucomicrobiota > Kiritimatiellia > RFP12 > UBA1067 > M55B167. The sequence continues at coordinate 33,874 of JAWOEI010000081.1, read as the reverse complement.
TCTCGCCCGACAGGCAGCGCTTTGATATACTTCTAACGTATTTTCTGTTTTTTTCCGTTGTTTTTTCGGCTGTCAAAAAATGCCAGAAGAGGTGGTATGCACCCGGTTTTAAAAGAGTTAACTGAACGGCGCCGTTTCGGGATGAAGCCCGGCCTGGAGAAGACGGGTTTACTTCTCGAATCTTTGGGGAATCCGCATCTTGCTGTTGCGGCCATTCATATTGCGGGTACCAACGGCAAGGGAAGCGTGGCTGCGGTTTGCGAAGCGGTGCTGCGCGCAGCCGGTTATCCGGTGGGGCGTTATACATCCCCGCATTTGAATTCTGTCAATGAACGTTTTCTTATAAACGGTTCCCCCGTTTCCGACGAGTGTCTTGTGGCCGGGGCGGAGCAGGTCTGCGCAGCCATCCGCAAGATAGAGGAGGCAAACGATCTTCGCATTAGCTTTTTTGAAGCCATGACTGCCCTGGCCTTTCTGCTTTTCAGGGATGCCGGTATCAAGCTGGTTGTGCTGGAGACCGGACTGGGTGGACGTTTTGATGCAACCAATGTGGTGGAACCTGTGGTGTCTGTTATAACCCGTGTCGGATTGGATCACTGTGAATGGCTGGGAAATACTCCTGCTGAGATCGCTTTTGAAAAGGGGGGTATTATCAAGTCGGGAAGGCCTGTCGTGGTTGCGAAAAACAGCAGTGATGTTGTTTCTGTTCTTTCCGCCCGTGCCGGAGATCTCGGAGCGCCCTGTATTTCGGCGGAGGAGAGGGTTTCGCTTGCACGCATATCCGGTGATCTTTCCGCACAGACAGTAAAAATTTCAACAGACACCCGTGACCTTCCGAAGATTACAACCCCGTTGGCAGCCTGTTTCCATCTTGAGAATATAGCCGCAGCTGTATGTGCTCTGGAAGTGGTGCATGATCTCGGAATCAGGATTGATGACTGTGCTTTTGCCGAAGGACTTTCTACTGTCAGCTGGCCGGGACGATTCCACAGAGTCAGTGAGAATCCGCTTGTGATCCTTGACGGGGCTCATAATCCTGATGCGGCTGCGGCGTTATCGCTGTCTTTAAGACGGAACGGTATAAAGGATCATGTGTTTCTGGTAGCGGGATTTTGCAGTGAGAAGAACGTTGTGGATTTTCTCAAGAAACTGCAGGTCATTGTAAAAAAAGGGTTTGCCGTTGAAATTGACAATGTGCGTTCTTTATCAAAGGAGCAATGCGCAGGACTGATGCATTCGGCTGGTCTGCGTGATGTTGAGGCACTCAAATCTGTTGAGGCCGCTGTGAGATCGGCGGAATTATGTGCTGTTAAAGAGGGTGGGGCAGTTCTGGTAACCGGTTCACTTTTTCTGGTGGCTGAAGTTCTGGAACTGTTTCAGGGGCCAGGCGGACAGGACAGGGGGATGAACGAAGGTTTTTTAAGCCGTAAAACGCACAGCGTCAGAGATGGAAAATCATGTATTTAATTGTTCAGTGAAGGCATATTGCGATAAGCACATGCGATGATCAGAGGATGCATTATGATGGATAAGAACAGGTATATTGAGGTGATTGCGCGGGGTGTCTGCATCAGAAACAAAAGGATTCTGCTATGTTTCGGTCGTAAGTCGGGTATAGCTTATCTGCCGGGTGGACATGTGGATTTCGGGGAAAACGGAAAACAGGCGCTTGAGCGTGAGATCGAAGAAGAGATGGGGCTGAAGTCTGTTGCTGGTCAGTTTCTCGGCTGCTGTGAGCACTGGTTTATACAGAACGGCAGACGACATGCCGAAGTTAATCTGGTTTACCAGCTGGATGTATCAGGGCTGGATGCGGACAGGCAGCCGGAATCTGTTGAAGACTGGATCGGTTTTATATGGCAGCCGTTTGATCAGCTGGATGAAATCCGGTTTGAGCCGGCTGAACTGGGGGCGGAACTGGCAGTATGGGTTGCTTCGCCGGGGCAATATCTCAGCAGCGGCTATTGATGCATGCCGTTTCAGCCGGAATTCACAGGTGAAAATCTGTGCGTATTTATCTTTTAAAGCAGATCGGCATGAAGGTCCGGGCAGGTAACCGCGGTGCAGTCGGCAGCGATTAGCAGATTGGAACCCTCCCAGAGGATGTTCCGGCTGATCAGTTGTCAATAAAGACAGTCTTTTCTGTAGGACGTGGGGCTTTGATCACCATGAATTTCAATGTCCCGCCGCTTTGGTTATACCAGCAGTGCATAATACCTTTAGGACTTTCGATTAAAGTATCTTTCCCAACTGTTTGTTTCTCCTCGCCAATTTCAACAGTGCCTGTTCCGTCAAGCACATAAAATGCTACATCCACAGGGGTTATATGCTGTTTTAATGCCTCACCGGGTTTGAGAGTGATAATGCTGACCATCAGATCAGGCGAGTTGTAAAGATTCCTTGCATCGACTTTGTGGGCATTTGCCATCACATCTGCATTGATGTGTTTTCTGACTATCATAACTGATCCTCCAGTTTTTGTTGAATGATGTAAGCGAAATAAAAGAGATCCGGGATTATCCTCCTTTAATCTCCGGCGAAGGTTGCTTGTTATAAACCTTTGTTCCCGGAGGGACGGAGTGTATCAGCCAGACATTACCGCCGATTACCGTGCCTTTGCCGATAGTGGTGCTGCCCCCCAGAATAGTTGCACCGGCATAGATGATGACGTCATCCTCCACATCAGGATGCCTTTTGTTGCCTTTTATGAGCCGGCCTTCTTCATCTTTGTCAAAACTCAGTGCACCCAGGGTCACTCCCTGGTATATTTTGACATGTCTGCCGATGTTGCAGGTTTCACCGATAACCACTCCGGTTCCGTGATCGATAAAGAACCCCGGACCGATATTTGCTCCGGGATGTATATCAATACCTGTTTTAGAGTGCGCATGTTCGCTTATTACGCGCGGGATCAGGGGAACCTCGTGCTGATAAAGCGAGTGGGCGATGCGGTGTGCGGTTATTGCGAAAATACCGGGATAGCTCATAACTATCTCCATTGTTGAACGGGCGGCAGGGTCACCATCGTAAGCGGCTTTGATGTCCTGCTGAAGCATTTCGCGTATTCCGGGCAGTTCATTCATCAGCGAATTCACCGCATTTCCGGCTTTGACCCTGCATTCTTCGCAGCCGGCGCAGTTCTGCATGCGGCATATATGGTCATAAGCTCGATAGACCTGATCGTAAAGCTCCTCGAGAACTTCCTTCAAAAGGTCATTGATAAAGTGCTGGCAGTCGCTGCATTTAACAGGATGACTGGAATGACATCCGGGGTAGAGTACTGCCAGAAATTTTTCCAGAAGCTTGATGATAGCCGCTGTTCCGGGTAGGTTGACCTCCCTCTCTGTGTTTGCCAGCGTCAGACCGTTACATGGTCCAAGGGCGTCACATAATTCGCTTATCTGTCTGTCAGTCCATTTTTTCATATCTGCCTCACTTTAAAATGCAACCACAAATACCATAACGGGCATGGTTTGAAATATTACTTCTGATCTTGATAAAATGTGATTTAACAAATTGCGTAGCAATGGGTTATATGTTCAGCTGTTTTTCTTTGAAATATGTGCGATCACGCTGGATGCGCCAGCGTTCCTGAAGCCCAGTTTAAGCAGCGCGTTTTCTGTCGGTCCGCTGCCTTTGCATATTACCGATTCAATTTTTATGTTTTCTTTCTCGCATAGGTCAAAAAAATCCTTCAGCGTGAAAAGATGTATATTGGGCGTGTTATACCACTCATACGGGATCTGTCGTCCTTTCGGCATGCGGCCATGAAAGAGCAGGTTGATACGAACACCCAGCGCTGCGAAGTTCGGGAAGGAAATCACCGCTTTATCGGCTACTCTTAAAATCTGCTGCAGAAGAACACGCGGCCGTTTTATTGTCTGTAGTGTTTCACTCAGCACCGCGACATCAAAAGCGTTGTCAGGGATTATGGCGAGACCGTCATCAATATCTTCCAGCAGAACGTCACACTCTTTTTTGAGTGCCTTGATGAGAGAATCAATATCGATTTCAACGCCTATACCGCTTATATTGTGGTGATGCTTGAGCATATTGAGAAAGGATCCTTTTCCGCAACCGAGGTCAAGCACTCTGCTCCCGTCAGGAATCAGATTGAGAATTTCTTTGAATCTTGCAAGTTTGTCCGGTTCAATCATTTTTCCGGGGTGTGCCACTGAAGGCACTTGGTTCTGAGGATTCAAAAAAGATCTGATGATGCGTTTGAGATCATTAATGTGCGTTAAAAATGCGTCATGTCCTGCTTCACCTTCCAGGTGGAAGTAAGAAACTCTTTTGTTTGTACTGACCAATGCTTTGACAATGTCTGTGGACTGTTTCCGTGTGAAGAGCCAGTCTCCGCTGAGAGAAACCACCAGCATGCGGGATGAGATTTTCTCAAAGGCCTTTTCCAGAGAGCCGTAATGCTCCTCGATGTCATATTCATCCATGGCCAGAGTTATATGCAGGTAGGAATTGGCGTCAAACCTCTGGATGAATTTGTTGCCCTGATGTTCAAGGTAGCTTTCAATCTGGAAATAGGTTTCAAACCGGTTTTCTTTGAGTCTGCGGAATTCGTCGTCAGCCTCTATCCACTCTTTTCTTTTGTCACGCCCGAATTTGGTGGACATCAGCTGCTGGGAAAGATAGGTGATATGAGCCAGTTTCCGTGCTCCGGACAAACCGGTGACAGGCATATCCTTTTTGTCGTAGTAGTCACCGTTGTTCCAGTTCGGGTCGGCGGTTATTGCATGACGTCCCACTATATCGAAAGCCAGAGCCTGGGTTGTGAGTGAAGTGGCAGAGGCGATTATTACCGCGTGTCTGATTTCGTCACTGTAGCGTATCAGCCATTCCAGTATCTGCATTCCGCCGAAACTGCCGCCTACTACGGCTTCCAGTTTTGTGATGCCTATCTGTTTTAGAAAAAGACGGTGGACTTCAATTATGTCACCTACAGTGATTTTAGGAAAATCCGAACCGTAAATTCGGCCTGTTTCAGGGTTGATGGATGAAGGGCCTGTTGTGCCCTTGCACCCTCCCAGAATGTTGGCACATATCACCTGATACCGGTTCGTATCGATTCCTTTTCCAAGGCCTACCATCCCTTCCCACCAGCCGTCAGGTTCCTGCTCTTCGTCATAGGTCCCCGCGGCGTGGGCATCACCTGTCAGAGCATGACATATAAAAACAGCGTTGTTTTTGTCTGTGTTCAACTCACCGCATGTTTCGTATGTTACCGTGATTTCTGGTAAAACCCCGCCTTTCTCAAGCTTGAATCCCCCGGGCGGGAGGATGAGTTTGAGCGATCGGGGTTCAACCAGACTGACCGGTTTTCTGCACTGTTTCTCCGTATTCATTTCCATCTTGTTTATGATATCGCTGTTTTTGATGTCTGATATGGTAACAGGAGCTATCTTAAAAGTCTATTCAGATTAAATATGGAGTATATTGCAGAAAGCGGACTTTTAACTTTCTTGAATTTTGTGACAGGAGTTGAGAGAATACCCGTAAACCAATGAAAAGACTTATCACTCTATTTTCCATCATCGCTTTTCCCGTTCTGGCGCAGTTCGCGGTTGAAGAACAGATGCATTTCTGCGCGTACACCAATGATGTCGGCGAAATCTTCAGATGGCGTATGAAGTTTCCGCAGTATCCGGATGAAGACAGAAAGTATCCGCTGATTGTTTTTCTGCACGGCTCCGGCGAATGCGGTGTTGATAACAAAAGTCATATCAGGCTCGGTCTGCCGAATCTGCTGAAAAGTCTTCGGTTGCTGAACATACAGGCCATTGTGATGGCACCGCAATGCCAGAGAGGAAACTGGTGGGTTAAAAGACTTGCTATGAGTCCCTCCTACAGAATGGCGGGTAACCCCATGCCTTCTCTGGAAGTGCTTATGGAGTTGATTGATCATGTCAGGAAAACCAGACCTGTAGATGCAGACAGGATATATATTACAGGACTTTCTCTGGGTGGTTTCGCCACATGGGAGGCCGTTATGCGTTATCCTGATGTTTTTGCGGCTGCAGTTCCGATCTGCGGAGGGGGTGATGTGCATGAAGTCAGAAAACTCAGAGGGCTCCCTGTCTGGATTTTTCATGGAGATAAGGACAGGAATGTCAGTGTGGAGTGTTCACGGCGTATGGTCAGGGCTATGCGTGATGCAGGCTGCCGTAAAGTCTTTTATACGGAATATCCCGGAGTCAAGCATAATTCGTGGGATAAAGCCTACCGTGATACGGAAATGATCAGATGGCTCTTTGATCAGAAAAAGACCGCCAGGAAACCCTGGTGGAAATTCTGGCAGAGATGAGAGTAGTGCGCGAATGCTCGAATGGCATAGAACATGGAGCATACGCCGTTTTTTCTTTGCCCTGTGCAAAAAAAAATCAGGAGAACCATATGAAACTGAAAATAACAATTCCAGCTTTGCTGTTCTGTTGCGTCTTTGCCGTTTCAGCCGAAACTCCGCTTTTTGAAAAACCGCGTGAATTCAGACAGCATACCCTCCTGCTTCACCGTATGGTTCAGGCAATGCGTTCCGGGGATATTGAAAAAATGGAGCAAGTCTGCCGCAGGGCGGTAGAGATAATGCCTGGAGATGCAACCTGGACCTACAATCTGGCCTGTGCGCTTGCCTATAAAACCGATAAGAGTGAGGCTCTGGACACTCTGGAAAAAGCCGTGGATCTGGGGTTCCGTAATCCGGATGCGATCAGAAATGATAATGACCTCAAACAGCTGGAAAATGAACCGCGTTTTGCTGAAATTATTGATAAAGCGGAAAAATTGCGGGGAGAACCCGTTCCCGGTGCCGCCCGAATCAAGCCTGTATCGGTATTGGCCGGACTGCCCTTTGAGATTAATCCGTCCAATACAGTGTGGGATATGGATCAGGGTTGTTTCAAGAGTATGTTCAGAATTATCCGGCCGTCCATGCGGAAAAAAGCCGATGCAAACACCTACAAAGGGCCTGCCAGCGATCTTATCCGGACCTGGATGAAAGAGGGGAGTGCTTCCGGAAATTCCGGCGACCTCTATATGAACCGTGATCGCGGTCATTCAAAAGCGGGCGTCGAGGATTTTCCTAAACTGACACCGGTTGTGTACTGCAAGGAAGCCAAAGAAGCCGGAGCAGACAGGAATCTTCCCAATACGCTTTTCGAGTATCCGCTGGTGGGCAACAGTTCCATGGCTATGACGCAGGGCCCTTTCTGGAGAAGTCTGCCCCGCGCGGCTTTATGTGATCAGTTTTCAGCCGTGCAACAGTGCCGGCTGTATATGTCCAACCAGCTATGGGTGTATCCCGGGCATAAGGATTTCGATCCTGGAAAGGGAGATCTCTTTCCTGTGAACGCACCGTTCTTTACTGTTGTCCGCGGGTCTTCCTTCAAGGATAAAACTTTCGTGCGGGGGTATCTGGCGGCCCTGGCTGCTCTTCCTTCTGATACAAAAAAAGTTCTGATCTCTTCTGATCTTATCGGACCGACCGTTCAGATGATGATGCGCTACACATCAAACCGTATAACCAAGCCGTCCGACTATTTAAGCGGTGCCGCCCACCCTGTGGTTTTTGAACCATCTGATATGAATGTGACTGATCTTGTGAAAATGGCGCACAGCCTGCGTCCGGATGAGGTGGTTCCTCCCGTAAGGCTTCAGGTTATACGCGAAAATAAGTCAGTGCCGGGTATAGACTATTTTGATCAGAGGCCTGAGGTTCTGTTTAATACCCCCGTATGTACCGGCCGCATTGCCCGGGGCAAAGCATATCGAAAAACCATGACAATTCAGGCGCGCTCACTGCCCAGAGGAAGTCAGGAGTACCGCTGGGTGCTGCTTCAGGGGGATCCCTCCAAGGTCGAGATAAAAAAGCTGTCTGAAAACGGGGATCGTGTTGAGATTTCGGTTGCGTGGCACGGATTTTATCGTCCCAGAGGCAGGGATGGCCTTCCTGAAAGCCTGATGAGCAGCCGGGTGGATATAGGCTGTTTTGTGAAAGGCAGTAAATATTACTCCGCCCCCTCCATTGTTTCGGTTTATAATATCGCATCTGAAGAGAGGGTCTATGATGAGGAAAAAATTGTATCTATTGACTATAACAATCCCGACAAGCGCTATATGGATCCGGCTTTGTCGGTTCATAAACCTTGGAAAGATCTCTATTCATATACGGATGACGGAAAACTCAAAGGATGGTATCGCCGTCTCGGTGACCGCACCGAACGTTATACCTGGGCGGGGCACAGGGTACTTGAAAGCGATAGGATCAACCGCCCTGTCAGAGCCTGTGCCGTCACTTATCTTCCCCGTTCCTCCGGCGACAGCGCCTCGCTTCCGCTGATGACTTGTGTGTCTTCTGATAAGGAGTTTGTATATACGTATAAAGGTGATGAAGATTTTGTAGGTTCTTTTGCTTCCGCAGATTAACCTTCTTCAAGCTTGAATTGCCCGGCATCCGGACGGACGGAACGCCTGCTGTGTTCTTAAACTGACAGATGAGTCCCGGGAGTCTGCTTTATTCGCTTTGTATCATTGTCCGCAATATAGTAAACTCCTGAACAACTGGTGTATTATCAGAATTTTAGTGAGAAACTGATAACGACGGAGGTGAGCCGTCATTAAGCAACGGGGGAATTATGAAAATCTCCGCCATTTTACTGACCTGCCTGATGCTGTTAAACCCTCTGCGGGCGCAGGATGACTTTGAGTTCGATGAGTTTGATGATTTCGAGGAGGAAATTCAGAGACAGGTTGACATAACGCAGGTGCCTGATCCTGTTGAACCGGTGAACCGGGGGGTCTTCTGGCTGAATGACAAACTCTATTTCTATGCTCTGAAGCCCGTTGCCTTAGGGTTCAGAACTGTAACTCCTAAACCGGTGCGGCAATCCATTCATAATTTTTTTAACAATCTGGGCTTTCCGCAACGTCTGGTTAATAATCTTTTGCAGTTGAAGTTTCGGGGTGCGGCTGAGGAACTGAGAAATTTCACTTTTAATACCACTGCCGGTTGTCTGGGATTTGTCAATCTAGCTGAAAATAATTACGGCTGGGAAGCCCGCGATGAGGATTTCGGCCAGACAATGGCACATTATGGTGCGGGCCCGTGGATGGCGGTTCACCTGCCGCTGTTCGGGCCTTCAAATCTGCGCGATTCAGTCGGATTAATCCCGGACCTTTTTCTCGATCCTGTGATGTATGTTGATTCATTGGGAACCAGACTGGCCATACGTGCCAGTGACAGAGTTAATTATACATCTTTACATATCGGATTCTATGAGGATATCAAGAAAGAGAAACTGGATGTTTACCGCTTTATGCAGGATGCCTATGAGCAGAACAGGGCCGAAAAAATCAAGGAGTGATTTGGTATTGAAGAAACGTTTTGTGTGCCAATTTACATCGACCGTAAAGTTCATTCCGCAGTCATTCAGCTGATTGTGCGGGGTGAGACTCTGCCGCGGATGCGGCAGAGTGCGAAAAGACTTATTAAGGTGCGGGTGAATCCCGCTTTTTCAGAAAAATAACTTGAGAGGAGGACCCGTAAAATGAAAACACTCAGTTTTATTACAGCCGCTGTTTTGCTGGGAACGGTCTTTTGCCGTGCTGGTGAGCAACGAGAAACACGGAAAATTTTAAGCCTAACTATAGATCAGGGAATCGCTATCCTGAAAAACAAGGAAAGTTCCGATGAGCAGAAACTGGATTCCTTTGACAAACTACTGACTGAAAAATGTCATACAGAACTGATGGCTATGCTTGCGCTTGGAAAAAAAGGCTGGATATCTTTCAGTCCTGAACAGCGAAAGGAATTTGTTTCAGCTTTTCTGAAAATAATGACGCGCAGCTATTACAATAAGCTCAAACAGGTTGACGTTTCACGTGTTTCCGTTGATTATAAAGAGAATGTGAAGACCGGAAAGAGTAAACGCATACTGAAAACTGTTATGAGCAATTCCAGTGAAGGATTCAAGGTGAACTATAAGTTCGCACTGCGTAAAGGCGAATGGCGTATATATGATCTGGAGGTCGAGGGAATTAGCCTTATAGCGTCTTATCGGTCTCAGTTCACCGATTTCTTAAAAACAAAATCTCCCGCTGATCTTCTCTCTGAACTGCGGGACGACAGCGCAAAGTTTGAAGCCGAAGTGGTGAAGTGATGTTTTTGAATTTTTACAGGAAAGCGGTTATCGCCGCCCCAAGAAAAACACTCTTCGTTATGCTCCTGATAGGAGCCTTCTTTCTTGTTCAATCGCAGCACTTTTTTCTTGATGCCTCCAGCGATTCACTTATGCTGCAGAATGATCCTGAACTGAGAGAGTTCCGCAGGATACATGAGCGTTACGGTTCAGGTGATTCTCTGCTGGCTGTGACCTTCACCCCTGACGACGGGGAGCTTTTCACCACAAACGGTCTTGACAGGCTGCGCTCCATGCGCGGCGAGCTGAATAAGCTGAAGGGAGTCAGCAGTGTTGTCACTCTTCTCGACGTTCCTCTCTTCCGCAATCCGCCTGTGCCTGTCTCCAGGATTGTGGAAAATGTGAAAACCCTGGATGACCCTGATGTTGATATTGATCTCGCGCAAGAAGAGCTGATGGCCAGCGAGGCCTATGAAAAACAGCTGATCAGTTCCGATGGCAGGACAGCGCTGATAGCGCTGTATGTTGAACCGGATAAAGAACTGAAGGAAATCCGGGATAAACGCAATGCCTGCCAGATAGCTGTTGACCGTGGTGAGGAAGTTGGGAAAAACCGTGCCGCTTTTGAAGCCCTGACCCCTGAGCTGCGTCGATTGCAGAAACAATTCAACAGAAAAGTTGAAAGATTGCTGATTGATCTCCGCAAAACAGTTAAGCCGTTCAGAAAATACGGTGATATACGTATAGGCGGGGAGTTGATGGTATCCGATGATATGCTCAGCTTTATACGTCATGACTTAAAGGTTTTCGGCGTTGCTATTTTTGTGTGTATCACGGTGATTCTGACCTGGTTTTTCAGGCGTAAACGCTGGGTCCTCGCAGCTGTTATATGCTGCGCTTATTCCACAGTGGTGATGACAGGCCTGCTGGGGTTTCTCAAATGCCCGGTAACGGTTATTTCCTCCAATTTCATATCCCTGTTGCTGATAATGAATATGTCGCTGGTTATTCACCTTGTGGTGCAGTACAGGGAACTCCTCAGCAGGCATAAAGAGATGAATGCCGGTGAGCTGCTTCAAACTACTGTTGCGCGTAAGTGGCGGCCTTCTCTGTATACTACACTTACAACCATAGCCGGTTTCAGTTCGTTGATATTGTGCGACATAAAACCTGTCAGGGATTTCGGCCTCATGATGAGTCTGGCTCTGGTTGTTTCCATTACGGTTTCATTTATAATTTTTCCTTCGCTGCTGATGCTTTTTAAAAAGGAGCAGGATGGTTCCATCCCTGTTGTCGGGCAGTCGGTTATTGATTCAGCCGCCGCAATCACAGAGAAAAAAGGCGCCTGGATAATTGCCGGAACTTGCCTGCTGATAGTGTTTATCTTTTTCGGCATTCAGCGTCTGACTGTTGAGAACAGCTTTGTCAACTATTTCAAAAAAAGTACGGATATTTATCGCGGAATGGTTTTTCTAGATAAAAAACTTGGCGGAACCGTGCCGCTGGATGTTACTGTCAGCCTGAATGAAATCTCCTCTGAACAGGAGGGGGATATTCCCGGTGAAACGTCGGAAACCGCAGATGCCGCCTCTGATGAATTCGATGAGTTCGATGAGTTCGAGGATGCCGGTTCTTCTTCAGCCTACTGGTACACGCCAGCTAAACTCGAAGTTGTGCGCAAGGCCCACTCCATACTCGAAAAGCAGCCCGAGATCGGCAAGGTCTGGTCGCTGACCACTCTGCTGAGAATAACTGATACGCTGAACGACGGTGTTCCGCTGGATGCTTTTGATTTGGCGATCATGGCGGAAAAACTGCCGGAGTATGCGCGTGATCTTCTCGTCACTCCTTTTGTCAGTATAGAGGACAACCAGTTTCGTGTCAGCGCCCGGGTTTATGACTCTATGCCCGAACTGCGCCGTGATTCATTTCTGAAAAGGATTGAAAAGGAGCTGAACGAGGGGCTTGATCTTCCGCCCGGCTCTATCGTTGTCAACGGCACCATGGTGCTCTATAACAGTGTCCTGCAGAGCCTCTTCCGTTCGCAGATACTCACACTCGGTATTGTTTTTCTGGTTCTGCTCTTTATGTTTCTGATTCTTTTCCGTTCGTTCAAACTGGCCCTGATTGCTCTTTTCCCTAATCTGATTTCCGCTCTTACGGTTCTCGGGCTGTTGGGTGCAGCAGGTATTCCACTGGACATTATGACCATTACTATCGCATCGATAAGTATAGGCATTGCTGTGGACGATACCATACACTATATACATCGTTTTCGTGAGGAGTTCCGGGAATGCGGTAATTATCATAAATCCATGCGCGCAGCTCATAACGGAGTCGGCAGCGCTATGTTCTACACGTCGTTTACAATCGTGTCCGGATATATGCTGCTTGTTTTTTCGAACTTTATTCCCAGTATTCTCTTCGGTGTTCTCAGCAGTGTCGCCATGGTGGTTGCCCTGGTAGGTGCCCTTACTCTCCTGCCGAAACTGATTATCATGTTTCAGCCTTTCGGACCGGAAAAATCTGTGCAGCCTTCAGGACTTGAGGAATCCTCGTGAAAAAACACAGACATGCCGACGCCGATTTCCGGGAAAGATACTGAATGCCCTGAACATAACGAAAAGCCGGTGTATCAACACCGGCTTTTCACTTTTACTCCACCTTGATGGCAATCTGTTTGGGCTCTTCTTTTTTGACTTTGGGAATCTTTACACTGAGCAATCCGTTTTTGAGATTGGCTTTAATTCCTGCAACGTCAAGATCATCAGGAACCCGCAAAGTTCTCTCAAACTTGACCGCATCCTCTTTTCCGAATTCATGCCGCTCTCCGCTGACCTTGAGAAGATCAGACTCAACTGATATGTTGGCCTTGTCCGGTTCAACACCGGGTAGCTCAAAAGCCGCTTCCAGCCCTTCGTCAGTACGCCTGGCTTTGTAACGCGGGAAGGCACCGAAATCCGTGTAGTCTCCTCCTCCGGGATGCCCCCAGTTATTGAACAGGCTGTCCATCAGATCTAACGCATCTTTATCAACTGTGGAATAGTATTTCATGGTTGTTCTTCCTTTCTCTTGAATAAAGCCATAATGGTTTAATCCTGATCCTGACCTAACTACCGCATTCAATATGCCAATGTAATAAAATAACGATAACAATTCACATAAGTATAAGAAGTTTAACAACTTATTCGCTTTATATCAGTAGCGCTATCAAGGCTGTGATTGGGTAAATATGGCTCACATCACTTTTAACTAATGTGACAGCATGGCTCTTTAACTTAGTTGTAGCGAGATAGCGGGACTGTATCTTTGTGCGCATATTCCCGCGGACCGTTACACGATCTGCGCATTTCGCCGAAGAAAGAGCAAGGCTTTAGAATCCGTATGTTTTGAACCCTCTTAAATCTTGCTTTTGCCTTGTGAAAGCAGGACCTATCTGATACACTGAACCTAACGTAAATCTTTATAGGAAAAGAATATGTCCGATGAACCCGACTTTGATAAAAACGAAGCTGACAATAACAATCAATGCTCTGAATATACGGCCGTAAATATAACTGTTCTTGAGGGAATGGAGGCCGTACGCAAACGCCCCGCAATGTATATCGGTGATACCGCTGAACGCGGTTATCACCATCTGGTTTATGAGGTTGTTGACAACTCGATTGATGAAGCTCTGGGGGGGTATTGCACCAAGGTCGATGTTGTTATCAATCCTGACGGTTCAATATCTGTTGAGGATAACGGGCGTGGTATTCCGGTTGATATGCATCCGATAGAGAACCGCCCCGCGCTTGAGGTGGTGCTTACCACTCTGCATGCAGGCGGCAAGTTTGACGGTTCCAACTATAAAGTCTCCGGCGGCCTGCACGGGGTCGGTGTTTCTTGCGTCAATGCCCTCAGTGAGTGGATGGAGGTTGAAGTCCGCCGCGACGGCAGAATTTACCGGCAGAGCTTTGAACGGGGGATTCCTGTTTCAGAACTCAAGACTATAGGAGAAACACAGAATACCGGCACTAAAGTCACTTTCCGTCCGGACCATACAATTTTCAGCTGCCGCGCTTTCAAGTGGGATATACTGGCCAACCGCCTGCGGGAACTGGCCTTTCTCAACAGAGGTGTTTTAATAAATTTCAAGGATCAGGAGAATGAAGGCGAGCGCGAAGAGAACTTCCTGTTCAACGGCGGCATCATCGAGTATGTTGAATATATCAACAGAACTAAAAATCCTGTGCATAAAGATGTGATTTATCTCCAGGGTAAACGCGATCTGATTGAATGTGAGATAGCCATGCAGTACACTGAAGCTTTTTCACAGACGGAGTTCAGCTACTGTAACAATATCCATACGATTGAGGGCGGTACCCATCTTTCCGGTTTTAGATCCGCGTTGACGCGTTCCGTAAACAGGTATATCGTTGAGAATAACCTTCAGAAAAGCGGTGAAACTGCTTTGACTGGTGATGATATCCGTGAGGGTATCACCGTCGTGATCTCAGTAAAGGTTCCTCAGCCGCAGTTTGAAGGTCAGACTAAAACCAAGCTGGGTAACGGTGATGTCGAAGGAATTGTAGCGCAGATTGTGAATGATCAGCTGGGAACTTTTTTCGAAGAGAACCCCGCTGTTTCACGCAAGGTTGTAGAAAAAGCCGTTCTGGCTTCTCGTGCGCGTATTGCCGCCCGTAAAGCTCGGGACCTTACCCGCCGTAAAGGAGCTCTTGACGGACTTGCCCTGCCCGGTAAACTGGCTGACTGCTCTGAGCGTGATCCGGCTAAATGTGAAATTTATATTGTTGAGGGTGACTCCGCCGGCGGCTCCGCCAAGCAGGGGCGCAACCGTGAGATGCAGGCTATTCTGCCGCTCCGGGGAAAGGTCCTCAATGTCGAAAAAGCGCGTATAGATAAAATTCTGAACAATAACGAAATCCGTACTCTCATCACCGCAATCGGTGCTGGCTTCGGAACAGATGAGTTTGATATCGACAAAGTGCGTTACCATAAAATTATCATTATGACGGATGCGGATGTTGATGGCGCTCACATCAGAACACTTCTGCTGACCTTCTTTTATCGTCAGATGCCCAGATTGCTGGAACAGGGCTATGTTTATCTTGCCCAGCCTCCACTTTATAAAATAACCCGGAAAAAACGCGAAGAGTACATTGAAAGCGATGAGCAGCTTACAAGTAAACTGCTGATGCTGGGCATAGATGATATTGTGGTTGAGACCAGCGACAAGCGTATCCTGAGCGGGGAGGAATTGCGCTCGCTCCTGGAACTGCTGGCCGAAATTGAAAAAACCACCGATGCTCTGGTGCGTCGCGGCTTTGAACCTCGGCTGATTTTTGAACAGCGCAGAAAGAATACCGGAGAATTTCCCCGTTTTATCATGATTGAAGGCAACGGCAATGAGACATTGTGCCGCTATGCCTATACTGATGCCGAACTGGCGGCGATACGTGAAAAAGCGGAAAATGATCTTGGTGAAACAATTGATCTTGCCGAGACCCAGGTGCAGATATATAACGCAAATCAACCTATGATTTTCCGGTGGATGGAGATTTTCCACTCAGGCAGGCTTAAAAAACAGATCGATGCGCTTACTGCTATGTTTTTTGATGTCGAGCAATGCATCCCGTCATCTGATCCAATTGCATATATCGTTGAAGACAGCGAGAAGAACGAGGTTTACTCGCTACAGGAATTACTCGATAATGTGCGCGCACGCGGCCGCAAAGGGCTATCTATTCAGCGGTATAAGGGCCTCGGCGAAATGAATCCGGATCAGCTTTATGAAACAACTATGGATCCTGAAAAACGGCGTCTTCTGCGTGTAACACTCGATGACGCTGTCAAGGCTGATGAAATCTTTACACTTCTGATGGGCGATGATGTCGAGCCCCGGCGCAGATTTATCGAGGATAACGCGCTTAACGTCAAGAATCTCGATGTGTAGCTGAAGCAGCTTTCAGACGCCTGTCAACCTGCGCAGCTGCAGAGCAGGTGACCCCTCCTGCCGAATTGGTTGTTGAGAGTATCCGCCGTCGCCCCGTTTTTGCGGGGCGAAGACGGGAACGTGCGGTAGCTGATGCCGTCTGCTTTACGAAAGCATTACCTGCCCTCCGGTTACGGGTACTGCCTGTCCGGTTTCATAGGACTGCTCCATAAGGTAGAAAACAGCTTTCATAACATCAGAGCTTGTGCATCCCCTGCGCATGGGAACCTTGCTCTCATAAAAGTTTTTGACATCCTCAAATGTCTTTGCTCCCGGCACTTTGCCACTGTCCAGATATTGTCTGAAAAGGCCTTTCTCAGGATCTGCCCATAACGGTCCGTCATAAAAATTGCCCGGGCAGACAGAGTTCACTTTGATGCCGTCTTCCACCAGCTCCATTGCAAAACTCTGCGTTAATCCTATGCCGCCGAACTTGGACCCCGCATAGGCCCCGTTCTTATTTGATCCGACAAGTCCGGATTTGCTGTTGATCTGAATGATGTCAGCCCAGTTTTTCGGCGCAGCTCTGTTCTGCAGTGTCATGACAGGAGCAACTGCCTGTACAGACAGAAAATACCCTTTATAATTCACATCTGTCACAAAAGAAAGATCTTTATCGCTCAGTGTTTTCACACTGCCAGCTCTAAGTACTCCCGCGTTGGCCACCAGAAGATCAATCCCTCCGAAATATCCGACAATTTTTTCTATCGCGGTTTTCAGTGATTCAGTATCCGCAACGTTTACTTTCACTCCTATGGCACTCTTATTTCCGGTTTCGCTGTTGATCTGTTCCGCAGCTTTTTTAACACCCTCTTCGTTGATGTCAGCCAGCGCCACCCAGGCACCTTCAACAGCTAGCGACATGGCTATCTTGTAACCGAAACCCTGAGCCGCGCCGGTAACCACGGCAACCTTGCCTGCGGCCCGTCCACCGGATTCATCCGAAAAAACAGCTGTGTAGGTTCCCACGCCTTCTATGGTTGCCGAATTACCTTTTTCGGAAAACTGTTCTTTTATCTCTTTAACAATGTCTTCACACCCCGGTGTTATGCGTATAACCGGCTCATTGCCGGTTGGTTCCGTTTCAATCAGTCGGGGCAGTGTGTCGCTGTCCGCCAGAATCCCGCGCAAAGCGGGGAGTATCTCCGTTAATTTCATTTAACCTTCCTTGTTTGTTGTATGGCGCATACGCCTCCGTTCACAAATTGAACTGTGGCGCGACATGTTATGCACAAGGACGTAAAAGATTTCGCCGCCCTTTACACTATGCATTTTATATAAAATCTGTGTTCAATGAAGTTTAAGGATCTGCAAAGCAATATGATCCGGTGAATTCTGTAATACTGCCGGAAAAATCAATCAAAATTTATCAGGCCCTGTTCCCTTATCGAGCAGAACGAAGGCGGTACGCAATAGGTTCTGCCTACTATGATGTGATCCCTGACCGGAATATCCAGCAGCCTGGCGGCATCAATCATACGCTGAGTGATCTTTATGTCCTGAGATGAAGGGGATGGATCACCGGAAGGATGGTTGTGCACCAGAATAAGCGACTTCGCCCGGTAGCGTATGGCTTCGGTGAATACTTCACGCGGGTGAACAGGAGTGGAGTCTATGAGCCCCATGGATACTTCAACGGGTTCACGTATCAGCTTGTTTCTTGTGTCGAGCAACAGAACCCAGAAGTTCTCCTGACATAGATCAGCCGCGAAGGGCTCCATTACTTTGTAGGCATCCTGCGGACAAGTGATTTGGACAGCGATCAGGTTCTTCTTTGTTCTTTCGGCAATGCGCAGACCCAGTTCCATGGCCGCGGAAAGCTCCATCGCCTTGACTTTCCCCAGTCCCCGTATCCTGTGCTGAATCAGCTCGTTATGGTCTGCTTTGGCAAGATGTTCCAAACCGTTGAATTCCGCCAGGATATGCCGGGCAAGATCAATAACATTCTTTCCATGTGTTCCGGAACGCAGAAGAATAGCAATCAGAGACGCGTCAGAGAGGTTCTTACGCCCGATACGATCCAGCTCTTCCCTCGGCTTCATTGAACAGTGAAGATCCTTTATAGGACTTCTTTCCGGGGCTTCACGCGTGCTCCATATATCATCAGATGTTGATTTTGATCGATCCATACTTTTGCCATAAGTTTAGCACTTTTTCAGCTGTGATTTCAATACAATCTCCGTCATCAATGTTATGCCTGACGGTTTTATGCTGGTGCCTGAACCAGGTTTCTTGACGTTTAGCCAGACGGCGGGTTCTCTGTGATATGCGTTCTACTGCTTCATCCTGTGTTATCACACCGTCCAGAACCGCCAGTGCTTCTTCATATCCTATGGCTTTCCGCGCAGTGTCTGACCATGCAGGGTAGAGTTTTCTGAGATTGCGTACTTCATCAAGCAGTCCCTGCCGGAACATGGTTTCCACCCGTCGGAGAATACGTGCGTAGAGCTGTTTTCGCTCCATACCCAGAGTTATAATAACAGGATCCTCATTGTTCTTCCAATTGTCGGGAACACTGCCTGATGTTCTGATCTGTTCAAGAGTCCGTATAAGGCGTCGCGGATTATTTCCGACTATAAGTGAAGGGGGGCAGTCCGGAAGGCTCTTCCTGATCTCGCTGCGCAGCGCTTCAATGCCGCCTTCATCAAGAATTGTCTCCCCTTGACGTCTGACCTCCGGGTCGGAAGCTTCGGATTCAATGCCGCTGACCAGTGCTTTGATGTACAGACCTGTTCCGCCTGTCACAATGAGAGGTTTCTCCGGAGAAGTTTCAGTGTAACGGAGCTCGGTTTTAATCTCCCGCAGCCATGCGCCTGTACTGAATGTTCTGTCAGGAGTGACCATGTCTATACCGAAGTACGGAACATTTCCGCGTTCAGCAGCGGAAGGTTTCGCAGTGCCGATATCCATGCCCTTGTAAACCATCATGGAATCTGCCGAAAGAATCTTCAGGTTCATCCGTTCAGCAATAAACTGACAGACAGAACTTTTTCCGGTGGCTGTTGCTCCGGTCAGTATCCATGCGTGATGAAGCATGATTCACCTTTATCTTAAATGCAGCAGCTATGCGGGCGGCATATTGCGTCTGTTGCAAAAAATGCACAAGGTGCCGCCAGCAATCCTGTGCTCAATGCTGAATGTTTGACGTTCAAATGTGATGATCTGTCGTATTGTGCAAATCTGCGTTAATCTTTTTATGCTGGCGGCTGTACAGGAATTCCGCCAGTATGAATAAAAACGCACCTATGCAGATTGCGGAATCAGCAATATTGAAAGCCGGGAAATGTTTTCCGAATGCGTGAAAGTCCAGAAAGTCTATAACACGGGAAAGCCTTATGCGGTCAATCATATTACCCGCTATCCCGCCACAGATAAGTGCGGGTAGAACAGTTGAAAATTTAAGATGACCGAAAATCTTTTTCCGCTGCAGGATAATATAAATCAGTGAGATCAGAGCGAAAATAAGCAATGGGTATCTGTGTCCTGAGAAAATTCCCCAGGCCGCCCCTGCATTTTCAACATAGGAAAGATTGAAAAAGCCGGGAATAATTTCTATAGAGTGCCGGTTTTTCAACTTTGCAACAGCAAGAAATTTGGTGGCCTGGTCTAAAAAAATAATCAACGCTGCATAAAGAGCGACACGCATGAATACCCCTTAATGCTTTTTTTTGTGATATGGACCTCTTTCCATCTTTTCTTTGCAGCTGACACAGAATTTTGCAAAAGGCCGTGCTTTTAACCGACGTTTGCTGATAAGGCTTCCGCACATCTCACATACACCGTATGTGCCCTCATCAATTGCCGCTATGGCTTTGTCTATATCAATGACAACATGCTGCTGATCATTCATCTGGTTCAGTGCCTGCAACCTCAGGAATGCGTCCGTGCCATCCTCTTCAGGATTAACTTCGTCATCACGCCGCAGCGCGTCATGTTTCATGGCATCGGTCTGTCCCGTGAAGTGTTCACGCATAAACAGGAGTTCTTTTTTAAACTTTTCAAGAGACGCCTTGCTGAATTTGGCACGGCGTTTTGTTGACTTTCTCTTGCGGGAAGATGCTACAATCTCAACGGGTTTCTGCATGGGAGTCACAATCAGAAGAGGTTTGGGCCTGGCAACCGGCTTTTTAGCGGCCTTTCCTTTTGTTGCAGCTTTCGGTTTTCTAGTTTTTCGGACTGCTGTTTCCTCCTGCTTGTGAGTTTCCATGTCCCGGGCTTTGATAGCCTTCAGCAGTTCGGATGTCGACTTGCCTTTTTTCAGATTGTCCGCTTTTCCCTTAGGTGAGGACTTTCCGGCTGTACTTTTTCCGATAGCCGTTTTTTTCTTTGCCGCAACAGTCCGTTTGCCTGTTTTTGCGGCAACAGATTTTACGGAAGTCTTTTTTGCCGTGTTTCGTTTTTTACTTTGTTTTGTGTTCTCTATGGTTTTGTTTTTCGCAGCCATTTATATTTACCTCACTCTCTTTGCAAGTATAAGGCACTGTTGTTTCATAGTTGTTTATGATTCTTTTCCAGGAGTTGATGCAATCCATGATCTGACGCGTTCATCAAGAGTTCTGACTGCAATGATTTCAGCTCTGACCTCGCCATCAGGTCCGGGAATTACAATTGAATCACCAGATTGTTTTCCGAAAAGACACGCAGCCATTGTGGTTTTGTTGGAAATAATGTTAAGTGTTTCGTCGCTGTCCCATTCGCCGAGAATGGTAAAGGTTTTTGTTTCTCCATTTTCCTGCTTTAATTCAACAGTTGTTCCCGGAATAGCTTTTTCTGAGGGAATGCCGGCAAAATCAGTGCCTCTTACTGTTTCAAGTTCAAACTGTAACTCAGCCTGGCGCTGCAGCAGCTGGCGCTGGTAATCCTTGGCCGCCTGGTATTCGAAATTCTCCCGCAGGTCACCATAACTTCTGGCAACAGCGATATCATTGCTGTTTTTAGGCATTTCAGTTTCGACAAGATGTTTATATTGCATCTGTCGCTCAGCCAGAGAATGCCAGGATGTCAGACGCAGAGCTTCAGTTTCGTCCGATGTAATTGTACGCTTGCGTTTTTCCAGTTCAGGATCAAGTTTGAGCATACGTGCCAGCAAAGAACGGTGGGTTGACGGATCCCATGCCGGAGAAGCCTGAATACGCTCAAACATCAGTTGACGATGGGGTTCATTAAGTTCACCGAAAATTTCCTCCAGCCATTTGCCGCTTCTGAAAAGCTTCTTCAGGGAGTTCTGCATGCGTAGGTTTTCTCCGGTGAGATTTGTTTCTACAGTGATAACCGCATGATGAAGCAGTTCAATCAAGGGCGGCAGATCCCAGCAGGCAGGCAGATCTTTGCGGTAACGGAAAACCCAGTTGATCAAGGGTGGCGGCGCTTTCGTTGTAGCCAGAATATCTCTGCATGCCGATGCTGCCGCAGGATTCTCTTTGAGAGCCAGCAGCGTCTCGTTAAGCAGGCTGTATGACATCTCCGGCAGAGCTTCCAGCAGCCTGGTTACAGCAGTGTCCCCTTCGGTGAGCAGAAAATCAACCATATTGGCGACATCTTTAACCGGCAGATTTTCCGCCGCTCTGATAAAACGGCTGTTCTGCCACAGATGATCGTGCGGCTCCTGAATGGCCTTTTTGCCTGAAGTTTGCGGAGAAAAAACATCCGGTCTGAATCCGTTCCGCCGACAGAGGATGATCAATTTTACATAAAGAGCCGGATCGGTGCTGTCCGCCCCTTTCAGTGCGAATCCGAGCCTGTCATTAATTATGGAGATTTTAGAGTCGCTCAGATCCTTGATCCTTTTCTGATCTTCGAGCTCGGTTATGCTGCTGAGAATAATCTGAGGGTCGCGTTCCTCTCCCAGTGCGCTGAACCATTTTTCATCATATGAGGTGGGCTGTGCTAAGATTTCAATGAATTCAGTGCGTTTTGCCGGTATAATTATAAGTGGATCTTTACGCAGTTTTTTGCGTGCATTATCCCAGAAATTCTTCCATTCGGAATTTTTAATGCATTTGTTGCCGATTAATGTTGATTCCAGTTTGGGAACGGTCATGCGTCCAAAACTCTTAATTGCGGTTTTAACCAGTTCCCCCTGATCTTCCTTTGCCATCCGGGTGATTTCATCCGGCTTGTTCGCCCGTATCGTCAGTATGTGATCCTGAGGTGCGGGTTCAAGTGTTTCACAGGCTGTCCTGAAGGTGAGACTGTGCCCGCGTTTGCCCGCAAAATCGATCGTAATACGCTTATAGAAGTTGTCCAGCCGTCTTACTGTTCCGAACCCCCATGTTTTGTCTATGACCTGTGTGCCGGGCGAAAGTTCCAGAAGAATATCCAACTGGCGGAAAGATTCCTCCAGCGGTTGGGATGCGAAAGATACAGTGTCGATAAAAGCCAGTATCATACGATCTTTGCAGGAACGTTTGAGGTCATTGACTATCCCTGCGGGGCCGGTATTTTTTAAAAGCGCGTCAGAACAGTTTTTTGTAACCAGATAAAGACCGTTGAAGTCGCCTGCTTCAATCAGTTCCTGAACAATAATATTCGTCCACTCTTCATCTTTTTTATTGTTTCTAACGGTAACAGAGTTTATGAGTGCCAGTAGGTCGTTGACTGGCAAGGGCTTGGATTCCAGTAAGGATACGAATTGTTTTTCCGCATCCTCAAATAACAGGGCTGCTTCCATGGAAATCTTTCCTCGGTTCGATTGTCAAAAAAGGTGAATAACTTTAGCAGAATCTCATTGAAAAAGAAAGCGTATCTTTAAAAATAATAAATCCTTCTCCTTTGGTGGCGGATTGCTGTTTGATATTATCAATATTTTATATTATCGATATATGTAAAAATCAGATTGCATATAACAGAGGTAAATGATTAACTATCAATCATTATAAGTGTAGATAGCTTACGCGAAAGATCGTATTATGGAAATGACACCTCTTTACTGGCTGATTCTCGGCATTGCCCTTATGTTTGTTGAATTAGCCACGCCCGGCTTTGTTGTGATGTTTTTCGGAATGTCCGCTATGACGGTCGCTTTGCTCGACTGGCTGCTGCCTCTGGGAACAATACTGCCCTGGCTGATATTCACTGTCCTGTCTGTGGTTTATATACTGCTCCTGCGCAAGCTGCTGAAAAAGGTTTTCCTCGGTGATAAGAATATCCCGGATCGTCTGGAAGATGCCTTCATCGGTAAATTTGCCGATGTTGCCGAGCATATTTCTCCAGGCAGGCCGGGAAAAGTGGAATTTTCCGGCTGCCTCTGGGAAGCGGAATCACAGGATGATATCAAGCCCGGTGAACGTGCGAAAATCGTCGCTAAAAACAACTTGACGCTGACTGTCGAGAAAACATGAAAAATTCACCTGCCTTATAACCCATCCCGGTCGCATTATGCAGTATCTGCCGCTCCGCTTTCAATTCAGGAGCATGAAGATCTGTAATATCTGACCGGTTATACACATACAAGCCCTTTAAAAAAACAAGGAGATACAAAATGATTGGACAGTATATTGTTATTGCTATTGCGGTTTTTGTGGTCTGGACTATGCTGAAGTGCATACGTATTGTGCCTCAGAAACAAGCCTATATTGTTGAACGTCTTGGTAAATACCATTCAACTCTTACTGCCGGATTACACTTGCTCATGCCTTTTATCGATCGGGTTGCTTATAAACACACGCTGAAAGAACAGGCACTGGATGTTCCTCCTCAGCAATGTATAACAAAAGATAATATTTCTGTCGAAGTGGACGGAATTATCTACCTTATGGTTATGGATGCCGCAAAAGCCTCTTATGGTATCGGCAACTATGTTTTTGCAACCACACAGCTGGCACAGACCACCATGCGCAGCGAGATGGGTAAACTGGAACTCGACAAGAGTTTTGAAGAACGCACCAGTATAAATGCCGCTATTGTCGAGGCTGTCGATAAAGCATCCGATCCCTGGGGTGTAAAAGTCACACGCTATGAAATCAAAAATATTGCTCCTCCGCAGACAATCCGTGACGCTATGGAGAAACAGATGCGCGCCGAGCGGGAAAAACGCGCTCTGATTGCCGAGTCCGAAGGTGATCGCCAGGCTAAAATCAACCGTGCTGAAGGCGATAAGCAAGAGGCTATCGAGCGCTCTGAAGGTGAAAAAATGAAACGTGTAAATGAGGCCGAAGGGCGCTCACGCGAGATCTTCCTGGTTGCCGAAGCCCAGGCCAACGGCATTCGCGAAATCGCCAAAGCTCTCAGCGAACCCGGTGGAGTTAATGCCTTGAATATGCAGCTTGGTTCCGATTATCTGCAGCAGTTCGGCAAGCTCGCTAAGGAAAACAATTCCATGATTATCCCTTCCGACCTTGCAGACGTCGGCGGCATACTCAAAGCCATTACCTCAATTGTCAGGGAAGGTAAAGAAGCGTAATGCCTTTGACCGGCTGTTAAGCTGAAAATAAGTACTGGACCGTAAAGTTCGTAAAATCAAGTATCCAGTTCGGATTATCAAGATTGCAGTATCATTTTTCTATAGATATACTCTGAAGCGTTTTCTGTGTTCAGAGTGTCTGCTCCATTGAAACTTTGATGACGGTGAAAGTGCGGCAGCCGTTCTGCCGTGCCCCGGCATAAAGCCGGCGTCAGCGGTTTTAAGTTGCAGAATTCCTGAATGTTTCGAAAATCTGTTTTCTGCAGAGCTCGCAGAACTGTTGTGTGTCCGGCAGTGGATACCGGATAACTAATTAAGTTAACAGGGAGATTGATTGTGAAAAACAAAAGTACTTTAGCCTGGTTCGTATGTCTGATTACAACACTCGTTTTCGCTGATGAGACTTCGCGCTTTGTCAGTACTGTCAATGCCGTCTCCAATGAAGTGCCGGCGGGATATGTGCCGCCGCTTGTGAGTAACGGCAGCCTCTGTACGCTGGTCGATTACCTGGGGGAGCAGTCACAGAATACCTATGTGAAAATGACGCCCACCGTGTTCCGGGAGGGACGGCGTTACGGCCCTCCGAAAGATAAGCTTATTCCGTTCGGGCATTTTGAAACCGATGTCGCTGTCGATGGCAACAGAATGTCGGTGCCCGCGCGCTGGTCCCAGACCCTTGACGTCCGGTCGGCAATTGTGCGTTGCAGCAATACATACGAGAACGGACTGGTCGTCGAGACCGAGGTTTTCTGCCCTTTTTCGAGTGATATAATCCTTATCAGAAAACGCGTGCTTTCATCACGTCCCGCTGTCAGTGCGGCGCGTCTGACATTCAGATACCACTTCACACCCCCAGGTAAAGAAAACAAGCCGCCGCGTCGCGTAAGCTGCGATTCCGCATGGGTCGAATCGCGGAAACGTGCGGATTTTCACTTCCAGGCTGATGCCCACCAGCCCTGCGAAGGTCTTGTTTCTGTTTTTGCGGATCAGCCGGTTGAAGCTTCGGTTGACGGACAGATTGCCGAGTTAAGCGCTGATCTTTCACTGGCGGACGGTAAAGCTGCCGAAGTGACCTTCTGTTTGTCGTTTGAAGATTCCCTGAACGGAAACAAGTATGCGGAACGCCTTCGGAAAATCCAGGACCGCGTTTTGCGGCAGGGATTTGACGGTGTTTTCACAGACCATCAGAAAACCTGGGAGGAATACTGGGATGCCTCTTATGTGCGCTTGCCCGACGCCCGACTGGAACGTGTGTACAACACAGCTCAGTATCACCTTCGCGTGAATGCCACAGAGTGGTCATTCCCCGTCGGAATTTTCAACTCACACTGGGCAGGTCGTTTTTTCGGGTGGGATGAGATGTTTTGCTATCAGGCATTGATCAGCAGCAACCATAGAGATATTGCGCGGCGCGGTCCCGAGTTCCGCCGCGCAGGTCTCCGGAAAGCGATACGCAGAGTCTCACATGGAGGCAGGCCTGGAAAATACGGTGCGCGGTATCCTTGGCAGACTATGGAAGATGGAACGGAAGGGGGTTCTGTGGGATATTGGATGGAACATGTATTCCACATGTCCAATATCGCGTTGGCATCCTGGTATCATTTCCTTTACACGGACGATATGGCATACCTGAAAAAAACAGCCTATCCCGTCATGAAAGAATGCGCACGTTTCTATCTTTCACATATGGTTTACGATTGGCCTGATGGTGGAAAGGTGATTGGCAAATGTACTGATCTGGAACGGCTCGGACCTGCAAAGTTCAATCCTTTCATGACATCCTGCGGCGTTATTTATACGATGGAGACGGCTGCGAAGGCGGCTGCGCTTTTGCAGGTGGACGATGCCGAGGCAGTCGTATGGAAAGAGACAGCGGCGAAGCTTCGTGAGTCGCTTCCGGAGAAAGACGGACGATTTGTGCCCTACGCAGGCTGTCCTGATGAAAGCGTGGCAACTTTAGGAGGACTTTTTCCTTATCCTGTGTTTGACGAAACCGAGCCGCGTCAGCGCAAGGCGGTTTACCACTACCTGAAACATGGTCGGGCCTTCGGGAATATGTATTCAGTGGGCCATTCTGTGTGTGCGTGGTATCTCGGTTGGATGGCGGCTGCGCTGGCTGATCTGGGTGATACCCGTGAACCCGCACGTATGCTCAGTGAAGCTGCGGGTGGAGCAGGCTGTTTCAATGAACTGTTTGAAATCAACGAGAAAACGGTGCGTCGAGTTCCATGGTTTTCCACTGCTTCCGGCAACGTCGTTTATGCACTCAATAAAATGCTGCTGCAAAACCGCGGATCACGCATCCTGCTTGCACGCGGTGTACCTGCGGAGTGGCATGATTATTCTTTCAAACTCGCCTGTCATGGCGATATGGTTGTGGAAGCAAAGGTAGTCGACGGCCGTCTTCAGCAGCTGACGCTGCTGCCGGGGGATTCCTCGAACGAGCAGCGGCGGACAGTTGTATTGCCGGCTGAACTGGCTGAGAAACTTGTCTTTAATACCGCTGCGGTCCGAAGTGTTTCACATCAGCAGAATAATGTTCAGCTTGATGTCAGCGTGAAAGGGAGAACCGAAGTCGTAGCACTTCCCTGAACCATCTCGTTTCCGTAGATCCCACTCCAATTCTCTGAATAAATAAAATGAACGGTGTGACTATTCCGCAAATATTTTTAAGAACAGAAAGCGGTTTATGGCCTTCTACGGCCCTTTAGACAAGGAATTTCTGCAGGGCGGTGTTCAGAGAGTTCTCGAACACATCGAGAGCGGATGGAGGATCGCGCAGTCAATGATTCATCGGGGATGCAGACTGACCGTCTCCAATTTTTTACGCCAGCGTTACTGGTAAAGCGACTGCTGCAGGAAGTAGCGCACAACGCGGCAGATATCAGCGGCGGCTGCACTGCTGACCTTTGATGCTTTTTACATATTTGACGGCTGTTCAATTATGATGTAACATGCCTCCTTGATGAAGATTGGTCTAAATAGCTTTAATAATGTTGCAAGAAAAACCATCACATCTTTGCCTTTGCGAAGAGAACTGCTGATAGCAAGAAGTCTTGTCGCTGACAGGGGAAGAAAAGTTAAGGTTGGTCTGAATATCGGATTCGGAAGTGCTGGGGTCAACAGGGTGTTTTCCCTGCTGGATACCTATTGGATCAGTGTTGAGTTTACCCGCAGCCTGCATGATCTTGTCGCCGCAGTTATCGGTCCGGATAGTGTGGCTTTGCTGGGGAGTAACGCCCAGATACCCTTTGAGGATAAGCAGTTTGATACCGTTGTGGTTTCGAGTACGAGTATATTCTATGAAGGTTTTACTCTGTCTGAACTTATCCGGGAGTGCCACAGGGTTCTGGATACCGGTGGGTTGTTCGTTCTGACCCTCCCGAGACGTAAATTTTTCGGCTTTGCCCGGCGTTTGGGCGGTGTGCGCGGCCGCATTGAGATGGAGCACTCATGCACCGAAAAAGAAATTTTTGAGTTGCTTAAACGGGGATATGACGTGCTTGGTGTAAGATATCATTCGCGTTTTTTCGTGCAGTTTGCCAGGGAGCTTCTGGAAAAAGACGGTTCATCCAATGAGTTTTCTCTGCCGGATTGGGTTGTCCGCCTGCTTTACGGGATTGCCGCATGTATGGATCATTTACTGATCTTCTGCCGGCGCTACAATATAACTGTCTGTGCGAGGCGTAAAGGATGGCGTGGTAAACAGGGAGGTCTGGTAAATGACCATACCGCAGTTGTTTCCAATGCGATGTTCTATGATGTTAAAAATGAGCGTAAAACCTTTTCGCTTGCGCGTTTTAAGGGTGATGATCAGAACTGACCTCGGTTGGGATCAAAGGAATTTGAGGTAATAATGAAAAGAACGCCCTGATAATACTCGTAGAATCACTCTCTGGAAAGATTTTGACCGTGATGCCATCATGGTGGATTTTTATCACACAATGCAACATCCCGTGCTGGCGGAATACAGGGAATTTCAATAAGAGTTCAGAAAGAAAAAAAGGAGAAGATCAGTGAACAGAAGATCAGCTTTGATTTTGACAGTGGCCGCAGTGGCCTTTTCCGTCTTTGCCCGCCAGGTGTCAACCATTCCCGTTTCACGTATGAATCAGAAATGGTGGAAGAAACGATTTGAGCAGAAAAAAGCATTGGTTGAGCAGGGAGGCTGGCAGTTGGTTTTTCTGGGGGATTCCATTACGCACGGCTGGGAAGGACGGCGTGGCGATACAGTGGCGCCTGCGCTCTGGAAAAAGAACTTTGCTCCTTATAAAGCGTTGAACCTGGGCTATGGCGGAGATAACACAGAGCATGTGCTTTGGCGTCTGGATAATGGCGAGCTGGATGGTTACCATCCCAGGCTTCTGGTGCTGATGATAGGCACAAACAACACCGGCCATCGTCCGTTGGCCAAGGAGAGTCCGGAAGATACCGCCGCCGGCATCAAAGCGATACTTGAAAGAATAGCCGACAAGTCGCCGAAGACAAAAGTCGCCCTGTTTGCTATCTTTCCGCGCAGTGCCAGGCCGACTGATAATATGCGGGTGCGCAACAATAAGGTGAATAAAATTATAAAGAATTATGCCGATGGCGAGCGTGTGATATGGGTTGATATCAACGACAGATTGCTGGAGCCTGACGGAACGCTTTCCCGGAAAATAATGCCTGACCTGCTGCATCCCAATGCAAAGGGGTATCAGATATGGTGTGATGCGATTATGCCTGTAATTAAAGAAACATTCGGCAGATAGCTGTGCGTTTCTCTTCGGCATCTCTGGCAAATTCTTTCAGGAATATAAGATTCAAATGCAGTTACATATTGCCATGCCTGCAATGGATGAGATGGAGTGGCTTCCGCATACGATAGAGTCTGTTGCCGGTCAGAACCTGAAAGATTTCAAAGTCTGGATATGTGTCAATCAGCCTGACAGCTGGTGGAAGTGTGAAGATAAACGTGAAATCTGTGAGAACAATGCCCGGCTTCTGGAGTGGCTTTCTTCCCGTAATAAACCGGATTGCCAGGTTATAGACAGGTCCGGTAAAGGTAAGGGATGGCAAGATCGCAAAGGCGGTGTGGGTGCGGCCCGCAAGCTGATTATGGATATTATATCAGCAAATGCGGATCCTGAGGATGTTATTGTCAGCCTTGATGCTGACACCCTGCTTGATACAGGTTACCTGGCTGCTGTGCGACAGGCTTTTGAAGATAATCCTGATGCGGCCGGTTATACAGCCCGTTATTATCATAAGCTTTCAGGCGAGGAAAAGATTGACCGGGCCATACTGCGCTACGAAATCTATATGCGCCACTTCCTTCTTAATCTGATGCGCATTCAGTCGCCCTACGCCTTCACTGCTCTTGGGTCAGCCCTGGCAACCACTGTAAAAACTTATCGTAAAGTCGGGGGACTGACTCCTAAAAAAAGCGCAGAGGATTTTTACTTCCTGATGAAACTGGCGAAGTCCGGCTCATTAATCTATGGCGATAAATCCTGCGTTTACCCGGCTTCACGCGTGTCTGAGCGGGTTATATTCGGAACTGGTCAGGCGGTTCTGAATGGATACGGCATTATGCGGGAGCGATATCCCGTATTTGAAACCGGGCTTTTTGATGACATCGCCGAAACAACAGAGGGGTTTCCTCAACTCTATGACGCCGACATCGAGCTTCCCATGAGTTCTTTCCTGCGGGAGAGGCTGAACAATGACAATCTATGGGAGGGTTTGCGGCAAAACCATTCATCCAGGGAACGTTTTGTGCGGGCCTGTCATGAAAGGGTTGACGCTTTGCGTATTTTTCAGTATCTGCGTTCAAAGCATGATTTCTTCCTGAGTGATGAGAGGAATCTGTTTCAATCACTGAAGACGTATTTCGCTGACGAAGTCGAGCAGATGGCATCACCTGCGGTACGTGATTTGCTGGCGGAAAATATGAACAGTTGGTCTATTGACAGTGCCTCGATAGAGGAGCTCGATGAACTGCGCAATCTGCTGAGCGCGATTGAGGATTCGAAGCGTGTCAGAATCAAGTCGGCGAGATTTCCAGTGGTTTAAGAAAAAGGTTTTATAATGATTACGATTTTAGGAACAACCGCAACGGGAAAGACACGGTTGGCCGTTAAGGTCGCCCGCTCGATGAATGGTGAAATAATCAGTGCGGATTCGCGTCAGGTCTATCGCCGGATGGATATAGGCAGCGGAAAGGATCTGTCTGAATACGGGACAGGCTCTAATGCCGTAGCTTATCATCTGATAGACATTGTTGAGCCCGGCACTGAATTTAATATTTTTGACTATCAGCACGCTTTTCTCGATGCTTATAACGACATTCTGAACCGTAATAAACGCGCTGTTTTCTGTGGTGGGAGCGGCATGTATCTGGATTCCGTCATCAATAGATACAGGCTGGTTAAGGTTGAACGTGATTCCGCATTGCGTGTCATTATGGAGAAAGAAAGCGATGAGCAGCTGGCTGTCCGCTTGAAACAGCTGAAGCCTCTTCACAATACAACCGATATTACAGACAGGGAACGGCTTTATCGTGCAATTGAGATCGCTATGCACTCTGTGAATGCGTCGCCTGATGAGGGTATCTTTCCCGAGATACAAACAGTAATCTTCGGACTGCGTACTGAACGTGAAATTTTGAAAAAACGGATTTCAAGACGCCTTAATGAACGGATGGAAAACGGAATGGCGGAGGAAATTGAAGGTCTGCTAAATTCAGGTCTGACTGCAGAGCAGCTGGAGTTTTACGGTCTTGAATATCGGTTTGTCACGCAGTATGTAACGGGGATATTGGGTCGAGATGAAATGATTGAGATTCTCGGTAAAGCCATTTATCAGTTCGCCCGGCGACAGATTAAATGGTTTCGGCGCATGGAACGTAAAGGAACGGAAATTCACTGGCTCAACGCGGAAGAGGATAATCTTGAAAACATCCTGCGCTTTGTGGGTATATGAAAGCGGTGACAATCTTATTAGGCCTGTTTTACAATTCAGGTTGACTCCTGTTTGACCACTCTGTTATTCTTTTACGTTACGAATTAATAAAAAAAATGGGGAGGATTATCAATGAAACAGATGGGAATATCAATGGTCTGTGCAATTCTGCCGGCCGCTTTGCAGCTTGTTGCCGGCAGTATTGAAGTATCGGTGGATACGACAGTCAGGCATCAGGTCATTGAGCAGTTTGCAGCCGCCGATGCCTGGAGCGCGAACTTCGTCGGTAAGTATTTCGATGAATGTCAGAAAGGTCAGATTGCCCGCTGGCTGTTTTCAAGAGAAATAAAACCGGATGGCAATCCTGAGGGTATAGGGCTTTCGATGTGGCGTGTGAATCTCGGCGGCGGCACATTGGAGCAGGACGGAGCCAATATTATGCCGGTTCAGCGCAGAGCTGAGTCTTATCTGACCAAGGATGGCAGCGCATATGACTGGAGCAAGTGTGCAGGTCATCGCTATTTCATGGCGAAGGCCCGGGAATACGGGTGTAATAAGTTTATCTTCTTTTCCAATACCCCGCTGGTACAGTGGACACGGAATGGACAGGGCTATGGCGAAAAGAACGATCCTGTCGCCAATATACGTCCGGATTGCTATGGAAAATTCGCGAATTATCTGGCGGAAGTCACAAAACATTTTAAGGAAAAAGGATACGGTATCGAGTATATCAGTCCTATCAATGAGCCTCAGGGCAGTTGGGACAGCAACCGCCAGGAGGGTTCACGCTGGCGTACGCAGGATATGCATCGGATTTTTGCCGAGCTGGACAAGGCTTTGACAGAACACAAGCTGGATGATGTAAAAATGCTTTTCGGGGAAGCGGCGTCTCTTAAATATATTTACGCTGGCAAAGGAAAGGATGAGTTTCCTTATGATCTGGCGCGTAAATTTTTTGATCCGGAGAGTCCCTGGTCCGTGCGCGGCTTGAAACACATGCCTCTACTGATCTCCGGACACAGTTATCATACCGAGAAGAATCCGAAGGTGCTTCGCGAAACGCGTGAAAAAGTTGCGGAGACCTGCCGGAAGTACGGTATTGATTTCCAGCAGACAGAATGGTGTTTTCTTCCTAACTTTTCATCTAAGACTCATTCAGGTTTCACAGATGACTGGTCTGACAAATCCCATTCTGATTTGCAGGTCGGTCTGCTCTTGGG
Organism: Kiritimatiellia bacterium; assembly: GCA_046482825.1. Lineage (GTDB taxonomy): Bacteria > Verrucomicrobiota > Kiritimatiellia > RFP12 > UBA1067 > M55B167. The sequence goes on along the minus strand of JAWOEI010000081.1, from coordinate 1,171 downwards.
CAGGATAATCTATTCAGACTTTGTTTTTGCCAACTCTAAATCCTGGGGTTACTGGAAAGGCATGGAAATCAATGGCGACTATGCTCTGACATCGCTCTTTCCCCGGAATGGCGATATTACGCAGGGCGGAACTGTTCAGGCAAATAAGCTGCTTTGGGCTCTGGGTAATTTCAGCCTTTTTGTACGTCCTGATTACCGCCGTGTTGCTATGTCCGGTGCCGATGATCTTGATAAAAGTGCAGGTGTGGCTTTTCTGTCGCCTGACGAAAAACAGTTGGTGCTTGTTTTTGTGAATTCCGGATTTGATGCCGATGAAGCTGATATCGGTCTGAAAGGAATTGACTCAAGCCGCATTGAGCGTGTCCGTGCTTACCGGACAGATGAAAAGATGGATCTCGGGTGCATCGAAGTTGAGGATAAGCCGGGGTTTGTCCTGGCGCCGCGTTCTATTACAACTCTGGTTTATGACTTGAAATAAACGAAAACGCATTTCGGTTTTCCGGTTTGAGCATTTTCATCAGAATTTATTCACTCTGATTTTTTCAAACTGCAACTCTTCCATCGGTTTTCCGGAACGAGCTTGTTCCGGGTAACCGACGGTCACAATGCTTTCAACCTTAAAATGCTCCGGTATGTTCAGCAGGTCCTGAATGTATTTTTCTGCGGAAACTGAGTCGGAGTGCATGCGGTTCCGGATTTGTATCCAGCAGCTTCCCAGACCGAGTGACTGTGCCGTAAGCTGCAGCAGAATTGAGCAGATCGAGCAGTCTTCAATCCAGACATCGTTTATGGTTTCGTCGGCGCAGACAAGTACTGCCAGCTGAGCACTTTCAAGCGGTGTCGCACCATGCGGTTTGCACTTGCTCAGTTCGGCGATCAGATCCAGGTCATCAATAAAGATAAATTTCCAGGCATTGATGTTCCTGGATGATGGGGAGCGGAGAACCGCTTCTTTCAGGATTTCAATTTTATCCGCTTCAATTTTCTGCGATGTGTATTTTCTTATGCTTCGGCGTTGGCGTAAAAGTTTAATCATGGTTGTATGTAAGTTATCGGTTTTAAAAATCCACTAAAATTATTATAATATCAGATTATACCGTTTAGCGGAATACTCTTGTCTGTTTAGGGTCTGCTTTGAGCGCATTTGCGAATCGGTGCACGGCGGGGTCAC